>CADCWP010000120.1:391-6274 GCA_902806425.1 uncultured Truepera sp. | reverse complement strand
TCCAAACACGGCGTCCACGGCTCTAAAACGGGCGTAGTAGAGGAGCAACTCAATATGCCACGCCTCTTTGGGTTTGACGGTGAACCGCTGCTGACCTCGGTTTACGACGTTGGAGCCGTCGATGGTCGCGCTCTCGAGCGCGTAGCTGATCCCCTTCTCCTCCAGACCCCAGGTGCGGCGGAGGACGCGGTTCGCCTGTAGCCATACCGGTTGACCGCCCCTCAAGGTGTGCGTCGCGCCGTAACTGCTCTTAAACGTCAGCTCCGTAATCCGCTCCGGAGGGACCGTTTTTCCGGCGAGGTCGACGAAGGTGGGTTTGATAAGGTAGCTCACGTCAAACCCCGCCTCGAGAGCGCTGTCTTTCGGAAGTTCGATTTTTCGGCGTGGGTCGAAGACACCGTCTCGCCAGCGGCCAAAGCTCAACCTAGTGGTTTGGTTTTTCCAAGGCAGAACCTCGAGGGTGTAGACGCCGCTCTGCGCCACGCTGGTGCGGGCAACGCCGTCCGCTTGGGTGGTGAAGATGTGACCGTCAAGCGAGAACGCCACGCCCGCAAGTGGCGGCACCGTTTTTACCGTGAACAGCGCCGGGTGTACTGTAAGGGTAGTAACGGCCCGGGTAGGGCGGTACGCCCTATAGCCCTCGAAAGCCGCCTCGAGGGTATACTCACCCGCCGCCAAGCCCTCGTCGAGGCGCGTTTTGGCGACGCCTTCACTGTTTGTATGGGTGCGTCCTAAGGGTTCCCCGTTAAGGTATAGGAGCAGCCGCCGGTGTGGCAGCAGCGCGCCCGCCTCGTCCGCGAGGTGCAGCGTCACGCCTATCGACTGGCCTAAAGGCGGCGTCTCGATAGGCAAAATGACGAGGGTTGTGGCACCCCCCTGCGCCTGCGCGAGCCCCGCACATAAGAGGAGGAGCACGCACGCGCGCGTCAAAGACGAGGTGATAGACGGCGCGGTGGAGCCTCTCACCGAACGACCCCCGTTTCATCACGGCGGGTCCGCGTCGAGCGAACGGACGCGAAAAATCCGACGGCGACCGCGACGGCGACCGCGCCCCCGTACGTCGCGTAGATCATCTCAATACGCGGCGCGGCCTTTTCTTGGGCCGTTTCCCGCGAGAATGAGAAGAACTCAGCCTCGCGCGGGGGGTTTGTGAAGTCAAAGGCACCGGCGATGCTGTTGGCCCTAGCGTCTCGCGTTGCGAGCGGTTTCAGACCGTAATTTTGCTCGATAAACTTCAAGATAGAGGTCGAGTCGAGAACCGTGCTGTCCACGTAGCCGCGTTTGGCGTACGGGCTCACCAGTAGGGTCGGTACTCGGAAACCGTACCCGTAGCGGTCGACCTGCGGCGGCGGCACGTGGTCGTACCAGCCCCCCCAATCGTCGTAGGTGAGGATAAAGGCGGAGCTGTTCCACATCTCGCTGCTGATAAGGGGTTGCAGCACCTTGCGTACAAACCGCTGTCCTTTTTCGGGATGCGCGGGCGGGTGCTCGGTCGCCCCTAAGGCGAGCATGTACGAGACCGCGTGCAGGGTTCCGTTGCGCAGGTCCTCGAAGTATTCGCTCATGTCGACGATGTGGCTCGACAACTTCGGATCGTCGATAAAACGGTCGAAGCTTAGTAGCGGGACCCACTGAACCTGCGGGTGCAAAAAGGGGCTGTCCTTGAGGTTCCGGTAGTTGAGCTGAGGGTCGTAGTTGTTGACGTAAAACTTCCAGGAGACGCCCTTTTCTTGCAAGCGGTCAAAGATCGTGGGCAGGTCCCCGAAGCCCTCTTTGGGGATGCGGTGCTCCTCGCCTGTGACCTGGCCCGCCACCCAGAAGAGGCGGTTCCAGATGCTGCCCGCGTGCGCCGAACTAAAAAAGCGGTCGAACAGCACGAATTCGTCGGCTAGGTTCCAGTAGTAGGGCAGGTCGCGGTCGTCATAGTACGCCATCGAGAGCGCGCCGTCCTGCTTTCGTAGGCGCAGTGCGTGAACAAAACCGTTCATCGCGCCGCCGTTAAACTGACGCCCGAAGATTTCAGGGTTGTGGGCTAGGTCGGCGGACTGATCGTCGCCGAGGTAGTAGGGTTTGACGCACTCGCCCGCGTCCGGCTGGCGGGAATTAAACGGCATACAGACGCCGGGGGGCGGGCCGTCGCTGCCGGGATAGCTGCCGAAATAGTGGTCGAAAGTCCTGTTTTGCTGCATCAGCACGACAAGGTGCTTTATGGGCGTGTTGGGTTTCGGGTCGGCAGGCGGTTGCGCCCCGGCGAGGCTAAAGCTGCCGAGACCCAACATGAGGAGCCCGCACGCAAGACGCCCGCACGCAAGACGGTAGATCATGGACGCACCTCGTAAACGATGATGATGGGTTTTTCGACCGCCGCGCCGTCCGGGGTCGTTACGGAAATCGTCTGCATGTGCACGACCTGCCCGTAGTACTTGTTGACGTAGCGTAAGAGCGTCGCCGAGAAAAAGTCGGAGCGCCCCGCCGAGAACGAATCCCAGACCAAATACTGAACCTCGCCGCTGCGAATCTGATAGTCGAGGTTGTAGACGGGTTCGTACGAAGGGTTGCGGTGGAGCGGGTTGGGGCTGACGGACAGTCCCAGGGTCCGCCGGTGACCGTAGAACTTGAGAATGTTCGCCATCGAGGGGCCGATGGCGACAAAGGTTGCGCCCTGAGGAATATTGGCGTCGATCCATACACCGGCTTCGCGTCCGCCGGGGATACCGCCGCTCCCGGCGATAAAGTCAGCCGACGGTGCCGGGTGAACACGCGCCCAGCTCGCTACAAACAGGCTCGAGGCAATAAGAAGCGCGCCCAGCAGCCCCGGCAGAAACTGCGGCACACGCCATACCCGAAAATAGAGACTGTGCCGTGGCCAGCGTAGGCGCAGGTCGCGCTCGGGCAGCCTGACCAAGGTGCGCGCGGCGAGCAGCACCAGAGGCGGCGCGGCGGGCAGCAGGTACTGAAAGCCCTTGGTCGGCCACAGCTCGAAAAAAACGACCGGTACGAGAATCCATAACCCCAAGAGCTTTTCCGGCCAGCCGCTCTGGCGGCGCAGCAGCCACAGCCCCAGCAGCGCCGCGGCGATAACCAACACACCGATTGCTGGGGGCACGACGGTCGGGTAGAAGTCCCAGGTGTGGTTGGGGCGGCGGAAGAGCTGCCACACTAGATACTGCTGCGTCTTGCCGCCGCCCCCGCCGCCTGCTAATGACACGGAGAGCGGAAAGGCCGCCATCACGGCGACCATGACGACCATAGAGAGAAAAATGTCGATGATCCGCACGGTGATCTTCGGGGAAAGCGCCAAAAAGGCGTACACCGCGCCGACCATGAGGATGCTCGTCTCTTTGGCTAAAAACATTAGGCCCATCCCGGCGGCGGCGGCGTACAACCATTCGGCCCGCCTGGTCTGCACGAAACGGACCATGAAGAGTAGGCTGAGCGTGGAGCAAAAGACCATAGGGCCGTCTAACAGGACCTGCCGCGTCACGATGACGTGGTAGGGCATTAGCGCCATAAAGAGCGCCGCGTAGAGACCGGCCCGGCGTCCGTAAAGGCTGACACCCAAGCAGTAGACCAAAAAGACCGTAGCGACGCCCACGGCGGCGGACACGGCGCGCCCCAAAAGGTCGCTCGTGCCGAAAACGCTGTAAAAGAGCGACAAGGTAAACTGAAACAGCAGGGGGTGCGCGCGAAAAACCGGGAATATCTCGCTGAGAACGGGGTCCTTGGCGATGGCGGCGGCCTGACCCGCGTAAACGGCTTCGTCGCTGTTGTACCCCAAAGCGTCGAGGTAAGCACCGCGAAGACCGGCGGCGAGCAGCAAGACGGCTGTAAGGGCGAGCAGCCGGAGCGCTCTCTGATGGGCCACGACGAAACGGCCTAGGCTCCGGTTCGGGGTCACCGAACCGGAATAGCCGGATGATTCTCTGGACAGACTCATGGTTCGGAACTCGCTATCTGCGGGGTCACAGGGGGAACCCTAGAGGCTGCCCGCGCGGCGAGTACGCGGGAGGTTCCTTACGGTTAGACTGTACGCGCTGACCACCTCAGCCGGTCGCCGTAGGTGCAACCGCCGGGGTAGCCCGGTTGGGGGCGGCGTTGGCAACGGCTTCTAACCGAGTCTCGGCGGGGCTGAGAACCTGTACAAGCCCCGGCAGTTCCTTATACCAGCTGTAATCATCGCGGCGTAAGAGGACGCCGGGAACGTCTCTAACGACCCTCAACACTATCTTTTGCTCCTGTTCGTGCAGGTCTTGGCCCCGCCAGTGGCTGAGCTGTTGGGCGATCACCGGGTACGGCGGGAAACCGTAGGCGTCCTCGGCGTTGGCAATAAGGATGCCTACCTTTTCGGTCTCGGAGAGTTCGCGTTCGGCCTGCGGCCCGCGCTCGATGAGGACGATCTGGCTGAGCCGGGAACGGTCGCTCAGCTTCGCGCCGGGGACAAGTCTGCCGACCATAAATTTGGGCGGTGGGATAAGCCACTGGACAACTGCGCTCAAGGTTGCAGCGGGAAGGCGGATTTTGCTGAGCCACATCCCGGCGCGGCGACCCTCACGCGAGTGCAGCCGACTCTGCACCTGTAAAAACAGGCGTTCGAGGCGCGTCAGGTCAGCGCCGCCGACGGCTTGCAGCGTGTGCTGGCTGACCGTGAGCGGTTTTGGAAAGCCGAGCACCGTCCCGTCGGGAGTGAAGATCGTCATGTCGTCGCTTAAAAAGCGGCAGCCGTCGAGGTTGCGCCGCAAGGTGTGCAGGATTGTCGTCGTCTTGCCGGTGTCGGTTTGGGCGGTAATAAAGAGGGCCTCATCCGCGAACGCCAGACACGCCCCGTGCATAAGGGCGTAGCCTTTACGAACCAAGGTCCAACGTAAAAGCGGTTCCACGACGTTCGTGTAGAGAACGTGCGGCGACCTCTTGATCAGCGGCGACGCGATGACGTCGGTGACGCTTTCGGTGCGGTTGATGACGATGCTGAAACCAAATTTACCCAACACTTCGTCGTAGCTGACCGACCCCTCCGTCTTGTGCGCCGACGGGTCGGCTTCGATGCGGACATCGAGGTCGGGGGCAGCGGGAAGGTTTTGGGTGCGGAAGTAGGTGAGTTCGGGAAGCCGCTGCGCAGACCGGATTAAGAGCAAGCCGTGGACGTTGTAAAAAAACATCATTCTCCCTGGGCGACAGCCGCGCTGATTAAAGGGGTGGCGGGCGTGGCGGTGCTGGCGCGGCCCTTACGCCAGATCAAGCTGTCCGAGACGGCGTACCGCAAAAAGGCGATGGCAATGAGGGTGACGGCGTTGGCGACGAGGTAGTGTGTTCCCAGGGAGATGAGAAAGACCATCAGCGGTCCCCGTAAAAGCAGCGCCGCGTTGTTCATAACTAAAAAGCTGGTGAGGCGCTGCCACCGCTCCTTTTGCCGAAATTCGCGGTCCTTGTAGGCCCACGCCTCGAGCAACGAAAAGTTCCACAACGTCGAGGTCTGCGTCGCCACGGTCGCCGCGATGAGGACGTGCAGGCCCACAAATGTTGCGAGCATCATGGCGAGCGTGTTGACGAGTAGGCCCGACGCCCCGACCATAAAAAAACGCAGCAGATAGCGGTGCGGCTCGAGGCTCAGCCGCAGGAGCTGCTGAAAGAGTTTAAACGCTTCTTGGGTGTTGGCCTTGCTTTCGCCCGCCACCCTTTCGCCGAACTCGAAAGGAAGCTCGGCAAGCCGCAGGTGCGGGGTGCGGACGAGAATTTCCAGCAGGATCTTAAACCCCTCCGGGCGGAGGCTGTCGGGAATGAGCGCCTCGCGTTTAACCAAGAAAAAGCCGGTCAGGGGGTCGGTGAGCTGCCGCAGCCGGTTCGGAAACAGCACGCGAGACGCGACCGCGAGCGTATACGAGATAA
>CADCWP010000120.1:0-381 GCA_902806425.1 uncultured Truepera sp. | reverse complement strand
CACCTTGCGCCGCCAGCTGAGCCCCGCTGTGCTGCCGCCGTCGGTCAGGCGGCTCGCGGCGACGAGCGTCGCTCCCGTCTCCTGGGCGTGCTCGAGCAGTTGCGGGATTACCTCGGGTGGGTGCTGTAAATCGCCGTCCATCACGCACACCCACTCGGCTTTAGCCGCGGTGATGCCCTCAACGACGGCCATACCCAGCCCATTGCGCCTGTCAGGGGGGCGCGCGATTACAGAGACTCTAAAGGGGAACTCCTGGCCCACCCGCTCGATTACCTCGGGGGTGTCGTCGGTGCTGTCGTCGACGAAGATGACCTCGACGGGCAGCTCCGTGACCGACTTATGGATTAGCGTGAGAAGCGGGTACACGTTGCCCGCTTCGTT
>CADCWP010000119.1:5966-6300 GCA_902806425.1 uncultured Truepera sp. | reverse complement strand
TGGAGGGATGATGACGCGCCCCTTGTCGTCCACAGAATAAGGAAATTCGCCGTAGGGCATTCTCCACCAGTCTCCCACTCGAAGTCGAACATCAGCCTGCGCTTATGGGCTTTTAAGCTCGCCGCACACGACGTTCTATCTATGGGGAAGTCTAACACACTTTCCCACCTTTTCCCACAAGCTCCCACCTTCTCCCATTTCTGGGGAAGTTTTTGGGCTAATTCTCCCACCTCGGGTTCGCTCGCAACTATTTTGAAAGGGCGTGGGGAACGCTTAGATTGTCTGTGAGACCAGCATAAAAATAGCACGGCTACCGAACGAGAGGCAGCCGTGC
>CADCWP010000119.1:346-5956 GCA_902806425.1 uncultured Truepera sp. | reverse complement strand
AAAAAGGTGCGGGAGAGGTCATAAGCCGGGTTCTGTCCCTCCTCAGCTTGCAGATGTGAAAAAATTCATATCTGCTCCTCAGAGGTCCTGATCATCTGTCTGGGACGCTGCTCGCGCAGCGCCTCGAGCGGTCAACCCGGAGATGATAGCGAGCCGGGCAAGCTCTTTCTCCCTATCGGACCTTGCACCGGGTGGGGTTTACCTAGCTACCTCTGTCTCCAAAGGCACTGGTGCGCTCTTACCGCACCGTTTCACCCTTACCCCGCCGACTCCCCTGAGAGATCGGGGTTTATCCCACTGACTCCATCAACGAGGTCGGGGTTTATCTCGCCGATTCTGTCAAGAGAGGTCGGGGCGGTCTGCTTTCTGTTGCACCTGCCGTCGCCTTACGCGCCCAGGCGTTACCTGGCACCCTGCCCTGCGGAGCCCGGACTTTCCTCAGCCCGACTGATTGCCCAGCGGGCCGCGATCAGGTTCCTCTCACCGCAACTGAAGATTGTAGCATCTGAGCAGGGGGTGGGGCTATGTCTGAACGCAAAGCGCTTTTCGACGACTGGGCTGCAACCTACGACGCTACCCTTAAAGACACCGCTGGATTTCCATTCGAGGGCCACGAGCGGGTTCTCGCCGAAGTCGTCGGTAAGGCTGGGGTAGGGATTGAAGCCACAGTGCTCGATGTGGGCACCGGAACTGGGGCGTTGGCGGCGCGCTTGGCGGTGCTCGACTGCCGGGTGCTGGGCGTAGACCTGTCGGAGAAGATGTTGGCACGCGCCCGTCAAAAGGTACCTGCGGCTGATTTTCGGCAACTCGACCTGCTCGGCGATTGGGGCGACCTAGAGACGTGCCGGTTCGACGCGGTCGTCTCCGCCTACGTGTTGCACGAGTTCGATGTGCCGTCCAAGGTCGACATTTTAACACGGTTTGCGAAGTTGCTCGAGCCCGGTGGCCGCGTCGTAGTTGGTGACATCTCGTTTGAGACGGCCCTAGCCAGAGACGCGGCCCGTCAGCGGTGGCGTGAGGTGTGGGATGAAGGCGAATATTACTGGGTAGCTGAACACGCCGTACCAGCGCTTCACTCGGTAGGTTTGAGCGTCCACTATCACCAGCTTTCGTTCTGCGCGGGCGTCTATGTGCTGCAACCTCAATAAAAAAGGCCCCTCAGGGGGCCTCTACTCTAGGTAACCTTGTCGAACCGTCGTGCGGTCTGACCTTACTGCGTGCGGAAGTCGGTAACGACAACCTCGCCGCTGACGATCTGCTCGCGGACGGCCTCGAGTTCATCGACGACCGCTTGCGGTACGAGCGCGCGGTTGTAGTCGTCGAGCGCGTAGCCCACGCCGTCCTCGGCAAGTCCCAGGGTCTGTACACCGCCCTCGAACGCACCGTCGACAACGTCAAAGGCCGCGTTGTAGGCGGCGGTGTCGACGCGCTTAAGCATACTGGTGAGGCCGAAGTTCAGCGTAGCGGGGTCCTCGTCGGTGTCGCCACGTGGGTTCTGGTTCGAGTCGACGCCGATAAAAAAGAGCGGCTGGCTGCCCTCGCCGCACCTTTGCGTGTAGGCGGCGGGCGTCGCCATACTGGCGAGCTGGTCAGCGAGCGGTGACGCGCGCAGCTCACCCTGCGGCTGATAGCACATCGTCTGGTTGACAAAATCGATGACGCCGTTTCCAGACGCGCCAGCAGCGGCGTAGATGATGTCGGCCCCCTGAGCGCGCTGGGTGGTAGCGAGTTCGCGGGCACGGGCCGGGTCGTTCCAGGCGGCGGGGGTCGAGCCGACGTAGTTGGACACAACCGTGCACTCGGGGCAGGCCGCCGCGACGCCCTCTTGATAGCCTAGGTCAAAGGCGCGGATCAGCGGAATATCCATCCCGCCGACGAAGCCGACCGTGCCGGTCTGGGTCATCGTACCGGCTAAATAGCCGACCAGATAACTACCTTCATGTTCACGAAATTGAATAAAGCGGGTGTTCGGGTACTGAGCTGCCTCTTCTTCCGTAGCTGGAGCTGCGTCGATCAAAACGAAATTCGTATCCGGAAACTCCTGACTAACTGAAACAACTGCGTCGTATTGTAAAAACCCGGGGGCGATGATCAGCTCCGCGCCTTGCGAGGCGATGTTGCGCTGACCCTCGGCGGCGGTGTCGGGCGTGCCTTCAAACTCCAAGAGGTCAATCGCCAAGCCGTCCTCGTCCTCGAGTTCGGTTATAGCCTGGGAAAGGCCGTTAAAGGTGCCCTCATTAAACGACCCGTCGAACTTCCCCCCAGCGTCGTAGGTGATGCCGAAGACGTAGTCTTGAGCCGCAGCTAGAGGCGTCCCCAGCACGAGTAGTAAAAGCCATTTGCGCATGTGTCCTCCTTGGAATATGGGCTTAAAAGTGTGGGCCAAACCCATAGGCGAGTATAGCAGCCGACGTGTGGAGCTACATCCGGATGTTCTGAATACTTTTTAACGCTACCAGCCCGAGTTTTCGCCGTCGGTTTTAACTCTGTTAAGAGGCGGTGACCCCTTGTCTACACCGTGCTTCGGGCATTATAGACAACCCGCTATACTTACTAAAGATGCTCGAGACCGATGCCAACGTTACCCCGGTGCAGCGCGTGAGCGACCTGCGCGCACGTCTGCGCGAGGCCAACTACCGCTACTACGTCCTGCAAGACCCGCATTTAAGCGACGCCGAGTGGGACCGACTCTTTCACGAGTTAAGGGCGCTCGAGGCGGCCCATCCCGAGCTGCTCACGCCCGACTCTCCTACCCAAAACGTCGGGGCAACACCGCAAGCGTCGTTCTCCACAGTCCGGCATCCGCACCCGATGATGTCTCTGGACAACGCCTTCGATCTGGCCGGTTTGGAGGAGTTCGAGGCGCGGCTTCGGCGCGTTCTCGCCAGCGAAGACGAGATCGACTACGTCGCCGAGATGAAAATAGACGGCTTATCGGTCAACCTGCTTTATGAGGATGGGGTGCTGGCGTGGGCAGCGACGCGGGGGAATGGTGCCCAAGGCGAGGACGTGACCTTCAACGTCCTGGGGATTCCGGGGTTGCCGGGGCGGGTCGTGGGGGCCCCGGCGCGGCTCGAGGTGCGCGGCGAACTCTACTTGTCGCACGCCGAGTTCAGGCGCATCAACGCCGAGCGCGAGGCGGCAGGGGAGCCGACCTTTAAAAACCCGCGCAACGCCGCCTCGGGGACGATCCGGCAGCTCGACCCAAAAGTGAGCGCGGGCCGCAAGCTGCAAGCCTTCTTTTACGGTGTCGCCGAACCCTACGCCCTCGGCGTCCGCACGCAGCACGAGCTGATCGCGTGGCTTGACGGGGCGGGCTTTCGCACCAACCCACTTTTAGAACGCGTCACCGGGGTAGTTGCGCTCGAGGCTTTGGCCGCACGGTGGAACGCGCTGCGCGGGACGCTCGGCTACGACGCCGACGGGATGGTCGTCAAGGTTGACCGGCTGGCCCTACACGACGAACTCGGCAGCACCGCGCGCGCGCCGCGTTGGGCTATCGCCTACAAGTTTCCGGCCCAGGAGACCACGACGACGCTTCTGGGCGTGACGCTTCAAGTCGGGCGCACGGGTAAGATCACGCCGGTCGCCGCACTCGAGCCCCGCCTCATCGAAGGCACCGAGGTCTCGCGGGCAACGCTGCACAACCCCGGCTTTATCAGAGCGTTAGATCTACGCGTCGGCGACGCCGTAGTGGTCCACAAGTCGGGTGGCATCATCCCCGAGGTGTTGCGGGTGCTGCGTGAGGCGCGTACAGGAGACCTGCCGCCCTACACGTTTCCCGAAACGTGTCCTGTCTGCGGCGAGGCTTTGATCGAGGACGGCGCAAACCTGCGCTGTGTGAACGTGGCGTGCCCGGCGCAGGTTCTGGCGCGGCTGTCGCACTACGCTTCACGTGGGGCGATGGACATAGATGGATTGTCGACCAAACGGTTGCAAAAACTTCTGGATGAGGGGCTTATCCGCGGGGTTCCCGACCTCTACGACCTCACAACCGAGCAGCTCGAGCCGCTAGACGGTTTCGGCAAACTCTCGGCCCGTAACCTTGTGGGGCAGATTGAACGCTCTAAAACACCACCCTTAGAGCGGTTTATCTTCGCCCTCGGCCTTCCGCATGTCGGACAGCGTACCGCGCAGCTGCTCGCTACAGCGTTCGGTTCGGTGGCGGGGCTTCAAGCCGCTTCGGTGGAGACGCTCGCCGCCCTTCACGACGTCGGCAGTACAACGGCGCAAGCCCTCTTTGACGCGCTGCGTCAGGACGCTATGAAGACGATGTTGGCGGAGCTGGCTGCGCGGGGTGTACAGCCCGTCAGCCGTGGCACCCCACGTGGCGACGCCTTAAAGGGACTTAGTTTTGTCCTGACCGGAACCCTGAGCGAGTCCAGAGACGCGGTCAAGGCGAGGCTCGAGGCGCTCGGCGCGCGGGTCGGATCGTCGGTCTCTAAAAAGACCTCGTATGTGGTGGCGGGGGAGGCGGCGGGGTCGAAGCTGGAAAAAGCGCGGACGCTGGGTGTAGCTGTTTTAAGCGAAGAGGAATTGGCAGGGTTGATCGTAGACAGAGCTTAGCCGCGCCTTACGGCCCTTCTGATAAGGAAATCCGGCTGAAATTACACCAACGAGATAACAAGATCGGCGTAGGCGTTAGGGTTACAAGTTTGCATGTAAAACCTCTCTGCTGCATCCCAACGCTCGAGCCAAGCGTCCACTGCGTCCGCCCGCTGCTTCTGTCTCCAAGCGCGCGTTTTTTCCTCAGTTTCTACTAAAAAGATAGCGTCATAATAGCCGCGCAGTTCAGGTCGAGCGGAAAAAACGCCCTCAACGATGACGGCTCCGTAAGGCTGTACAACTTTCCAGTCGCTGAGCGCTCCTATTTCCCAGTTGTATGCCTTGTAGCGTGCGGTCTGCTGGTCGCTCAAAGGAATAAGGACCTGACGTTCCAAACGTTCCCAGTCGTAGTAGTGCCCGTAGCCAGCAGGGGCGTCGAGACGGAAGCGCTCCGTCTCCGGCATAACCCGGTAAAAGTCATCGCCGTACACAATCTGCACGTCTCTTAGGGCACTTTGGAGCGTATGCGCAAGCGTTGATTTGCCTGCGGCGCTGTGCCCGTCAATAGCGATAAGCGCAGGCTGCTCGACCCTGCTAAGCTCTTTTACCAGTGAGACGGCGTCCGCAACACTCCCCGAACTCATATCAAAAAAGAACCTTCTGCCAGTTGAGGTCGTCTAAAGGCGTAAAGATGTCGGCGTATTCGAGCAGCACCCCCGCCGACTGGTTGCGAAACATCGCGCACTCGACGTGTTTGCCTCGGCGCTTAATGGCCTCGACGAGTTGTACATAGTCCCCATCACCCGAAACGAGCAGCACCGTGTCGTAGGCGTCCTCATAGGCGAGTGACAGCGACTCGACTGCGATAGCGACGTCGATGCCTTTTTCGACCAGTGAGCCGTCGAAGCGGCGGTGCAACCGCCCTAAACGCACGGTGGTGTAGGGGATACGCCGCAATGACTCGAAAAAGCGCTGCTGACCCTCCCGCAGTTCACTCTCGTAGTCGTCGGTCAGCGGCGCGTTGTAATAGTAGGTGCGGACCAATCGTCGTTTGTATAGGAGCTG
>CADCWP010000119.1:0-336 GCA_902806425.1 uncultured Truepera sp. | reverse complement strand
CCGTCGATAAAGATAGCTACACGGTCTTGCAAAATAGGACTCCATGAACTGAGATAGATAACCCACGCCAGTCTACCCGTCGTGTGGGCAAAAAAAAAGGGGCATATGGGAACCCTGTCTGAGGCGGTGACGGAGCTATCAAAAGAAGCGCGTGGGGTGAATCCCACGCGCTTCAAGTTTTAAGGGAAATGCTTAGCGGCGGCTGCGCTCCCACGAGCTGCGGACGCTGTCTTTGACCTCGTCCCAGGTACCCTGACCTTGATTGTCGCGCTCCCAGTCCATACGGGCTTCGCTCTCGACGTCAACCCACTCTCGTCCGGAGTAGCGCGCGTTGCT
>CADCWP010000118.1 GCA_902806425.1 uncultured Truepera sp. | reverse complement strand
TGCGCTGTGTCCCTACAAGACCCGGACATCTGTATGGTCGGAAGCGCCATGACCGACCTTGTGGTGCGGGTGGCGCGGCTACCGAGGCCTGGAGAGACGCTGTTCGGCTCGAGTTTTTCCAGAGGCTTCGGCGGCAAAGGCTCGAATCAGGCGGTGATGGCGGCGCGTTTGGGCGCGCGGGTCAGCGCCGTCGTCAAGCTTGGGCGCGACAGCTTCGGCGACGCCGTGCTACAAAACTACCGGGAGCAGGGCGTCGACACGACCTTTGTAGGGTTTGCTGAGGGTGAAGCGTCGGGCGTCGCGCTTATCACCGTAGACGAGAGCAGCGGGCAAAACGTCATCACCATCGTGCCCGGTGCCAACAGCACGCTTTCCCAAGAGGACGTTCGGCGCGCCGCCGCGGCGGTGCGGGGTGCAAAGGTGCTCATCGCGCAGCTCGAGACCCCCGTAGCGGCGACGCTCGAGGCGTTTCGCTTGGCGAAAGCGGGCGGCGCGCTTACGCTCCTCAATCCGGCCCCCGCCGCCGACCTGCCGGAAGAACTTTTAGCGCTGACCGACGTCTTGATCCCCAACGAACTCGAGGCCGCCGCGATCTCCGGGCAGCCCGTGACCTCCTCTCAAGACGCGCTCGTGGTCGCCGAGGGGTTCCGCCGTCAGGGTCCCGAAACGGTCGTCATCACGCTCGGCGGGCGCGGCGCGGTGCTGGTGAGCGCCGATGGGGCGCAGTCCATCCCCGCTGAAACGGTCCCGGCGGTGGACACGACCGGCGCGGGCGACGCCTTCGTGGGTTCGCTGGCCTACTTTTTAGCCTGCGCCCCCGAGCTGCCGCTGCCTGAGGCCGTCACCAGGGCGTGCCGCGTCGCGTCGCTTTCGGTCCAGCGTGAGGGTGCGCAGACGTCTTTTCCGCACCGGTCGGAAGTTCTAGACCTGCTCGAGTAATGGAGATTTATACGCCTGCACCCCGACGTACTCCGTATAGTTGTAGAGATGACCAGTGCCGACGGTGAGAGGACCCCGTCACCCATAAAGACCGGGCGGGTGACCGCGTGAGCACGGTTGATTTCGCCGCCCGCGAGGTCATCTTCAAGATCGTCTATTACGGCCCCGGCATGTCGGGTAAGACGACCACTCTAAAGCTTATTCACGAATACCTCCCCGAGGACCGCCGCGGCGACCTCGTCAGTGTGGCGACTGAAGAGGAGCCCACGCTCTTTTTTGACTTTATGCCGCTCCAGCTAGGGACGGTAGCTGGTTTTAAAACTCTTTTTCACCTCTATACGGTGCCGGGACGGGTCTTTTATAACGTCACCCGCCAGCTTGTCTTGCGCGGCGTCGACGGCGTGATCTTCGTCGCCGATTCAGCCCCCAACCGGTTGCGCGCAAACGCTGAGGCCCTACGCAACTTGCGCGAGAACCTGGCGGAATATAACCTCGCCCTGAGTGAGGTGCCGCTCGTGATGCAGCTCAACAAACGTGACCTGCCGGGCGCGCTGCCCGCCGAGATGCTTAAAAGGGTGCTCGATCCGGGTGGAACCGTCGAGATGTACGAGGCGTCAGCGGCCAAGTTCGAGGGAGTACTGGGGCCTCTCCACGGCGTTTCCAAACAGGTGTTGGTTAACCACGCGCAGCCGGTTTAGGGGCGCTAAGCGCGTGCTACCCTTGGGTCATGAAACGGACCTCACTGTTTGACCAGCACCTGGCGGCTGGCGCGCGCATGGTGGCGTTTGCAGGCTGGGAGATGCCCATTCAGTACGCCTCCGGCATCCATCAGGAGCATCTGGCGGTGCGCGAGAGCGCAGGGCTTTTCGACGTCAGCCATATGGGCGAGATCGAGGTGACAGGGCCGGGGGCGCTGTCATTTTTGCGCTTCGCCACCCTTAACGACCCCGCGCTGCTAGGGCCGGGGCGCGGGCAGTATTCGATGCTGCCGAATGATCGGGGCGGGCTCATCGACGATCTTTACGTCTACCACACCACTCCCGAGGACTTCTTGCCCGACGATTACCTGGTCGTCTGCAACGCCTCGAACCGGGAGGCCGTCGCCTCACACCTCACCCGGCTCGCCCGCGACTTCGACGCCGACGTGCGGGACGTCTCCGATGACTTCGGTTTGCTCGCGCTGCAAGGCCCCGGCGCGGCGCTGCTGCTGGGGCGGGTGACAGACGCCGATGTGGGCGGCCTTAAAAAAAACCGCACACTCGCAGGTACGCTCTTAGGCTGTGAGGTCACCTTTGCCCGGACCGGTTACACCGGTGAGGACGGCTTTGAGATTTTTTGCCACCCCGAAGACGCCCCGGCGCTCTGGCGCACGCTGACGGCTGCCGGAGCGGTGCCCTGCGGGCTGGGTGCGCGCGACACGCTGCGGCTCGAGGCCGGGTTTCCGCTTTTCGGCCATGAGCTGACCCCTGAGACCAACCCCCGCTGCACCGACTTCGCCTGGGTCGTCAAGGACAAGCCGTTTTACGGTCGTGAGGCGATCTGGTCCCGAACCTGCACCCGGCAACTCGTAGGCTTGCGGCTACTTCAGCGCGGCGTCGCCCGGCAAGGCTACCGGGTGCTGGCTCCGGCGGCGGGTGAAGACGAACTCGGTGACAAGATCGGCGAGGTCACCTCCGGGACGATCTCGCCCCTCACCCGCGACGGCATCGCGATGGCGTGGATTAGAAAAGCCTACAGCGAACCCGGTACGGAGGTCGCCGTAGAGGTGCGGGCGCAGCCGCTTTCGGCGGTCGTCGTGAAACCACCTTTTTACTGACGGGCTCTGGGCGCGGCACACCACGACTGAAAGGCACAAAACGCTCTCCGCCGGGGTAATCCGGTACGCTGGCGTCATCTCGAGTCCTTTACCTAGGAGCCCTCATGAACTTACCTGAAGCCCTCTTATACAGCCCGTCGCACGAGTGGTCGAAACTCGACGGCGACATCCTGACGGTCGGTATCACCGATTTCGCCCAAGATCAGCTCGGCGACGTGGTGTTCGTCGAACTGCCGACGGTCGGCACGCAGGTCTCGGCGAGGAGCGCGGTCGCGGTTGTCGAGTCGGTCAAGACGGCTTCGGACATCTACGCGCCGGTCTCGGGCGAGGTCACGGAGGTCAACAGCGCGCTTACTGACGCGCCCGAAACTCTCAACAGCGACCCCTACGAAGAGGGCTGGATGTTTAAGCTGCGCGTGTCGGGCGCGTCTGAGCTGGACAAACTGTTGAGCGCCGCCGACTACCAAAAGATCGCTGAGGCAGGTTGATGAACTACTTGCCTCACACGTCTGAAGACCTCGAGCGGGCGCTGTCGGTTATCGGTGTAGAGAGCATCGACGCGCTCTTTGCCGACCTGCCCGAATCGCTGCAAAAGCCTGAGTTGGACATTCCCGAAGGCTTGGATGAGGTAAGCCTGCTCCGGCACCTGCGCGCGCTCGCCGCCAAAAACAAAGCTCCCCAGGCCAACTTTCTCGGCGGCGGGCTGCGGCAGCACTTCATCCCCTCGGTGACGCCGCACCTAGCCATGCAGAGTGAATTCGTCACGGCCTACACGCCGTATCAACCCGAGGTCTCGCAGGGCATCTTGCAGGCGACCTTCGAGTACCAGACCATAATGAGCGAGCTGACCGGCCTACCGGTCTCGAACGCGTCGATGTACGACGGTGCTTCGTCGGTTGCCGAAGCCGCGCTTTTAGCCGTGCGGCACACCGGGCGGCGCAAGGTCGTGGTCAGTCAGGGAGTCCATCCCGAGTCGCGGGCGGTGTTGGCGACGTACGCGCGGCCCCTGGGCATTGACATCGTTGAGATCTCCTTAAGCGAGTTGACGACGCCTAAGCCCGAGACAATGGCCGACGCCGCCTGCTTCATCGTCCAGAACCCCAACTTTTTAGGCTACTTGGAGGCGATGCCTCCTCTGGCTGAAGCCGCGCACGCCGCAGGAGCGCTTTTCGTCGCCGTCTGCGACCCCCTCACGCTCGCGGTGCTCGCCGCGCCCGGCGACTACGGCGCGGACATCGCGGTCGGCGACGGGCAGACGGTCGGCAACCCGGTCAGCTTTGGCGGGCCGCACTTCGGCTTTATGGTCGTGTCCGAACCCCTGCTCCGCCAACTGCCGGGGCGCATCGTCGGTGAGACGACCGACCGGGACGGGCGGCGGGCTTTTGTCCTCACCTTGCAGGCGCGTGAACAGCACATCCGCCGCAGCAAAGCTAAGTCGAACATCTGCTCGAACCACCAGCTGACCGCGCTGATGGCCGCTGTAAATCTGTCCGCGCTCGGGCCGCAAGGTTTGGCGGATGTAGCGACCAAAAGCGTGCAAAACGCCCATGTGCTGGCTGCTCGGCTTGCCGAAGCAGGTTTAGAACCCCTTACCGAAAAACCGTTCTTTAACGAGTTCGCCGTCCGCACGCCCGTACCTGCGACCGAGTTGCGACGCGCTCTCGCTGAAGTCGGTATCGCTGCCGCCGTCCCCATACCGGAGGCTTATGGCCTCGGTGACGTTGCGCTCTTCTCGGCTACTGAACTCACGACCGAGGACGACATGACGCTCTTGACAGGCGCGCTGGGCCGTATTTTGGCGGTTCAAGGCGAACCCGTACTGGAGGCGTCGTATGACTAAGCTCGAACACGGCAGCTCCGGCGACTTTCCGCTGATCTTTGAACGCTCCCAAGCGGGCCGCCGCGCCGCACAGCCGCCAAAACCGGCGTGGGAGAGCCTCGAGGTGCTTCTAGGTGCCGAACACCTCCGCGCCGCGCCGCCCAAGCTGCCCGAGGTCTCCGAACTCGACCTCGTCCGGCACTACACCGGGCTCGCGCACCGCCAGTTCTCTATCGACGGCAACTTCTACCCGCTCGGCTCGTGCACGATGAAGTACAACCCCAAGGTCAACGAGGAGGCGGCCAAGCTCTTCACCGACGTTCACCCTTACGCCGACCCGGACGCGGTGCAAGGAGCGCTCGAGCTCCTCCACAATCTTCAGCACGACCTCGCCGAGATCACCGGCATGGACGCCGTCACGCTGCAACCGGCGGCGGGCGCGCACGGCGAGCTCGCGGGCATCCTGATGATCCGCGCCCTTCACGAGCACAACGGCGAAGGGGCGCAGCGCCGCGTGGTGATCGTTCCGGACGGCGCGCACGGCACCAACCCGGCGACCGCCACGATGGTCGGCTACGACGTCAAGGAAGTTTTGACGGCCCCCAACGGTGAGGTCGATCTAGAGGCGTTTAAGGCGGCTCTCGGCCCGGACGTCGCCGCCATCATGCTCACCAATCCCAACACGCTCGGGCTTTTTGAAACCAACATCTTGGAGATCGCCCGACTCGCCCACGAGGTCGGCGCGCAGCTCTATTACGACGGGGCGAACACGAACGCGATTGTCGGACGCGCCCGCCCCGGCGACATGGGCTTCGACGTTGTACACCTGAACCTGCACAAGACGTTCACGACCCCACACGGTGGCGGCGGCCCCGGTACCGGCCCAGTCGGGGTCAAGGCGCACCTGCGCGAGTTTTTGCCTGCTCCGCTGATTAAAAGAGACGGGAGTCGCTTCGACTACGACTACAACCTGCCGCACTCCATCGGGCGGATGCGGTCGTTTCACGGCAACTTCGGCAACTTGGTAAGGGCGTACACGTACATCCGAGCGTTGGGACGCGAAGGGTTGGCGCAGATTTCAGAGCGGGCAGTTCTAAACGCCAACTATTTGCGGGTCAAGATGCGCGAGATAGGCTTCGAGACGGCGTTCGACCGGGTCAACATGCACGAGTTTGTCGCGCAACCGCCTAAAGGGATGAAAACGCTCGACGTCGCCAAGGCGCTGCTCGACTACGGCATGCACCCGATGACGATGTATTTTCCCCTGATCGTCAAAGAGGCGATGATGGTTGAGCCGACCGAGACCGAGAGCTTGGAGACGATGGACGCCTTTGTCGAGGTGCTGGCGGACGTACTCAGGCGCGCTGAGGCCGACCCGAACTTTCTGGCTGAGGCCCCCTACGGCACGCCGGTGCGCCGTTTGGACGAGGTCAAGGCCGCGCGCAAACCCGTCCTGCGCTACGCCGACGGTTAGATGACCCTAACGCTAAGACCGTGACGCCCGGCGGATTCGTCACCGGCTTCGGGGGATGGCTGTCACCGCTGGAGCACCGCCTCGTCTATGTGGGGTCGTACGCTACAGAGCTCGGCAAGCGGACGCCTGCGGATTACGGCCTTGCGTACGAGCGGCTCACGCTTCGCGCGAGCGACGGCGTAGGGCTCGAGGCGTGGGCTTTACCCAACCCGGAGAGCCCCAACCTGGACAACGTCTGGCTTCTCTACCTTCACGGCAACG
>CADCWP010000117.1 GCA_902806425.1 uncultured Truepera sp. | reverse complement strand
CGCACTTTGGGGGCTGCAAGCACCCCTAAAAGCTCGTTACAAAGACGATCCCGAAGCGGCCCTCGTCACCCTTAAAGCTTCAGGAGTTTTAGGAGAAGGGGTCACGTGCAGTGTGGGCACAGGGCGGGCCCTCGCTGAGGCGGGCCTCCATCCGGCGACGGGCGGGAGTGGGCTCGAGCTGTGCTCCGGAGACATGCTTTTGGAGGCGCTCACCGCCTGCGCGGGTGTGACTTTAAAGGCGGTGGCGACGGCCATATGCGTCGAGGTTCAAAGCGGCACAGTCGAGGCCGAAGGTGACCTCGACTTCCGGGGAACACTGGGTGTAGCTAAGGACGCGCCGGTGGGGTTTGGGGAGATTCGGCTGAGGTTCCGGCTTGCGACCTCAGCCAGTGAGGATGAACTCGCCACGCTCCTTAGACTGACCGAACGCTACTGCGTGGTCCTCCAGACGCTGCGCAGCCCGCCTAAGCTGATGGCTTCGGCCAGCACGGAGTAGTCCACGTTCGTGGGGGGAGACTGAGTAGCCCGCAGAGACCGACCAAGGCCGAGCTGCTAGGGGCGGCGGGCAAGGTGGTTCCCGACGTGATGGCACCGGACCTGCGCGTCCTCTTCTGCGGCATCAACCCCAGCCTCTACGCGGGCGCGACGGGCCATCACTTCTCGCGCCCCGGCAACCGCTTCTGGCCGACGCTGCACGCCGCTGGTTTTACGGCTAGACGCTTGGCTCCTTCCGAAGGACGTACGCTTCTTGAGTTCGGTTACGGCCTGACGAACCTGGTGGCGCGGGCGACGGCAAGCGCCGCCGAGCTGACCGCCGCCGAGCTGGCGTCCGGTAAGGGGAGCCTCACCGCCAAAGTCCAGCATCACCGCCCCCAGGTCGTGGCGATATTAGGCGTAGGCGCGTACCGTACGGCCTTCTCGCGCCCCAGTGCTGTGATAGGTCCGCAGGAGGAACTCCTCGGTTCCGCCCTCGTGTGGGTCCTCCCTAACCCCAGCGGCCTCAACGCGCACTACCCGCCAACAAAAATGGTGGCTGTTTACCGTACCCTTCGGTTGGCGGTTGAGGACCCACCGCCATAATTCCGAGACGGCTACCAGACGCCCTAGCTGGGTCGGTCGGCGTGGCAGGGCGAGAATTGAGGTCACGCCGAGCACGAACTGATAGGTAAGAGCGCGAGCGAAGCGCGCCGTCGGGACTGGTATGTTCTACAACTAAGTTCGTCTCTCTACAACCATTCTAAACAGGAGCTAAACCTTGTTAGCTCATCGCCCGAAGGATGCCTTCGGCTTCGTCGGCAACGTCCGCGTCGACCATCACGTTGTAGCGCTCAGCCTGCATCCCGCCGACCGAGCTGAAGTCGCGCCGCCCACCGGTCACGGCGTAGCCGAGCACACCGAAAAGGATGCCTGTGATAATCCCGACCACCAAACCGTAGAGAACGATGCTGAGAAGCGGCCCCGCAGAGAACAGCAACCCCAAGAAAAGGCCGATTAGAACGCCCGTGAGCGCGCCGCTGCTGGCCCCGTTAGCGATCACCCGGCCCCAGTTGAGCCGCCCCGTCACCTGCTCGACGAATTTGAGCCCTTCGGCGACGATAGCCGTCTTTTCAACTGCGAACTTGTTGTCCGAAAGGTGATCGACCGCTTTTTGCGCGTCGGCGTAACTGCTGTACGTCGCTACCGTTCGGCGCGACGTAGTATTTACGTTCGTGCTCTGAAACCTGTCCACACTTCCTCCTAGGGGGTCCGCGTAGGCGGACGACTTTTGTCAAGCTTAAATGTAAGGCGCGTTGCCTTCGTCGGAGTGGCTTACAGAGTGGTAGTGACACGGCTGGGTAGAGCATCCTTAAGGTGCCCAGCCGGGCGAAAGTTCTATCACCTAAGGGATGTGCTAGACAAGTCAATCTCAACCAAGTCCGGCACAGGCCAGCGGGTTGGGCAGTGATTTACCGTCTCTTCCTGAAGGAAGTCGCCCACGGAACAGGTTTTTATACCTACTTGGCAACAAAAAGCGGGCCGAAGCCCGCTCAGGTCGAGACTGTAAAAACCTAGAACTGGACCGCGTAGGGGAGATCGAAAGTTTCGCCGTTGACATCGAACGAGATTCTGCCGGTGACGAGGCTGCCTGCGGGCGGAATCGGGCTGATGTTGACGGTGATGACGCCCGAGGCACGAATGGCGTTAAAAACCCTGTTAAAAAGCTCCTCGAGACCATCCGCGTCCTCGACGTTGGCGAAGGTGCCGCCGGTTGTTTCGGCAAGTTCTTGGAGTTCGGCGGCGTCGAAATCTTCCTCAGCCGAGCCCAGACCCACCGTAAAGAACTTGACGCCCGAGGCGTCCGCGGTGCTCAGCGCCTCACTAAAGTCTACGGTGCCGCCGTCGCGCTGCCCGTCGGTGAAAAGTACCACGACGCGGCTCGAGCCCTCACCACCTTCGTCCCTATCGTGAACGTCGAGCGTGTCCAAAACTGAATCCCAGATGGGGGTGCCGCCAGCTTGCCCGACCCGTTCGGCGGCGGCGTTAAGTGCCGCCTGGTCGCCCGTAAAGTCTTGCAGCAGCGCCGAGGCCCGGAAGCCGGGGTCGGCCCCGCGAAAGGTCATCACAGCCAGCCGGTCCTGGTCGGTGATGCGCCCGATAAACGACTGCGCCGCGTCGACCCGCTGGCGTGCCGGATCGGTGCGCTGCATGCTGCCGCTCTGGTCGATGTCCAAAATGCCGTTGATGATCTCCTGAATCTCGATGTTGAACGCTACGGTCGCTTTAGCGCTGTAACGCTGCGCGGCGCTCACGGTACCGGGTACGACGATGGGGTCGTTAACCGTTACAACCGGGTTGGTGATCTCCCCGGCAATCGGCTCACCACCAGCGTCTAATGCGCTGACGTTGAGGTCGACCCGGCCGGTCGGGTTGCCACTGGCGTCGCGCTCGACCGTGTAGCCGTTTAACGTCGCGTCGGACGGCCTGATGTAGTCGATAGCGTCCTGAATCTGCTCACAGCCGCCGAGCAGGGTAAGACACGCCAACAGGGGTAGCGCAAAAAACCGTTTCATCTCGCCTCCTTGAAGAATAGACCGTCGTAGGTCACGGTCTATTAAACAGCGCCAAACTTAAGTCTCGCTGAACGCCCTACGACGGGTCGGGTCGTTCCAACGCTTCTGCCATCAGCTCGACTAGGTGTTTCGCGCGTTTGCCGGTGCCGTCTTTTATCTGATGCCGACACGAAAACCCGCACGCGACCGTTTCGCCGTCGTGCTTTCTTACGGCTGGAAAGAGGCGCTGCTCGCCGATCTGCATCGACACGTCATAGTGGCCGTAGCCGAAGCTGCCTGCCATCCCGCAACAGCCCGAATCGACCTCGAAGACGTTTTCCGACACCCAGCCGAGAACCGCTTTGGTGCTGCTCGTGCCCTGGATCGCGCGCTGCTGGCAGTGACCGTGGAGCATGACGTGGGTACCGTTTTTGTGAAACGCTTGTTTGGGCTCGAGCTTCCCTTGCGTCCACTCCTTCGCCAGAAACTGGTCGATCATCTTGACGTTTTGGGCGACGGCTTCGGTCTTCTCACCCGGCACGAGGTCGCGGTAGTCGTCCTGAAACGAGGCGACGCAACTCGGCTCGAGGCCGACGACCGGCACGCCGCGCTCGACATAGCTATGCAGCGCCTCGACATTCTTTTGCGCCAGCTTCTTGGCCTCACGCAGTAAGCCTTTCGAGAGCTGAGGCCGTCCGCAACAGCCGTAGTCGACGTGCTCGACCTCGTAGCCGAGAGCTTCCAACACCTGCGTCGCCGACGCTCCGACCTCGGGCTCGTTGTACATCGTCCAGGTGTCGGCGAACAGCGCGACTTTCGGCTTGGGCTCCGCGTCCCCCGTTTGGGGCCGCGTTTTCTCGTGCGCCCTACGCCAGCCCGCAAACGACTGTCTGGCGTACTCGGGCATCACCCGGCGGCGGTCAACGCCTGCGGTTTTCTCCACAAGCCAGCGCACCGCTTTCAGCGGCAGCAGCGCGTTGGCTACGGGTGCCAGGGCGCGGCCCAGCGGCGCGACCGTCGCGGCGTTGCCGAGCGCTCGCGCCGACATCGGCGTGCCGTGGTCGTCGTAGTAGTGCTGTAAAAACTCGTATTTGAGCTTTGCCATATCGACCTGGCTCGGGCATTCGGCCTTGCAGGCTTTGCACTCGAGGCACAGGTCGAGCGCGTTATAGACCTCTTTACTGGTCAGGCCGCCCGCCAAACGCCCGTTCATCGCGTCGCGCAGGAGGTTCGCCCGCCCGCGCGTCGAATGGTCCTCGTCGCGGGTCACCATGTAAGACGGGCACATCGTCCCGGTACCCGTCTTCCGGCACTCGCCGACGCCGCTGCACATCTCGATAGCGCCCATGAAACCGTCGTCTTTGGAGAAGTCAAAGTGGGTTTTAAGTGGCAGCACGGTATAGCCCTCGCCGTAGCGCAGGTCCTCTGTCAGGGGTGGCGCGTCGATGATCTTGCCAGGGTTCATGAGCCCCTCGGGGTCGAAGGCGTGCTTAACTTCCCGAAACGCCTCGTAGAGCGTGTCACCGAACAGCTCGCGGTTTTTGTACGAACGGATGAGCCCGTCGCCGTGCTCGCCCGACCACGAGCCGCCGTACTTTTTTACCAGCGCGAACGTCTCTTCGCTGATCTTCCGGTACGCCTCCACGCCCTCTTTGGTTTTCAGGTCCAGAACAGGCCGCACGTGAATCACACCGACCGACGCGTGACCATAGGAGACCATCTCGACGCCGTACTTGGCGCAGACCGCCGCGACTTCGGGGATGTACTCGGCCAGACGCTCGGGCGGGATGGCCGCGTCCTCGATAAACGCGGTCGGTTTAGCCGCGCCCTTCATGGTGTTAAAGACGCCCAGACCCGCCTTGCGGACGCTCCACACGTCGGCCTGCTCTTTAGGGCTCCGGGCGATGTGAAGATGGTAGGCGCGGCCCATGACCGCCGGGTCGGCCTCCATACTCCGGAGTCCGGCGAGCATCTCATTTTCACTCTCGCCGTCGAACTCCACGATTAACACGGCGGCTGGGGAGCCGCTGAGCCAACCCAGCAGCGGCGCGATGTTGGGGTTCTCGAGTCCCAGTTTAAGCAGCGTGTTATCCAGCGTCTCGACCGCCGACGGCCCATGCCGGTTGATGTGCTGCACAGCCTGTAACGACCCCTTGAGCGTGTCGAAGTGCAGCAGCGCCAGACGCTTGTGCGCCGGGTTCGGCGAGAGTTTAAGCGTCACGTCGAGAATAAACGCGAGCGTGCCTTCGGAGCCTGAAATCAGTTTGGCGAGGTTAAACGGTTTCCCAGGCGTCAGTTCGTCCAGATTGTAGCCGCCGACGCGCCGCATGACTTTAGGAAAACGCGCCTCAATCTCCGCCTCGTGTTCGGTGACGACACCGTAAACCGTGCGGTACACCCTGCCCTCGAGACCGGGTAGCGTGAGCTTCTCTTTCAGCTCGTCCGGAGTGAGCGCCCGAAACTCGGTCACGGTGCCGTCTATAAGCATCACCGTCATGGAGACAACCTGATCGACCGTTTTGCCGTACTTGATGCTGCGCGTCCCCGCCGAGTTGTTGGCGACCATCCCGCCGATGTTGGCGCGGTTTGTCGTGGACACGTCCGGGGTAAACTGGAGCTTGTAGGAACGCAAAAATAAGTTTAGCTGGTCGCGCACAACGCCCGGCTCGACCTTGACGGTGCGCGCGGCCTCGTCGAAGTCTAAAATTTTGTCGAGATATTTGGATACGTCGACGACAATAGCCGCCCCGACTGTCTGCCCCGCTAAGCTCGTGCCGCCGCCTCTCGGCAAGACGGGCAGCCCGTGCCGCCGCGCGACCTCCAAGGTGTGCCGGATATCGTCTACGCTTTTGGGTAGCACCACGCCGTAGGGTTTGATCTCGTAGGGGCTGGCGTCGGTCGCGTACAGGGTGCGGGCGGCGTCGTCGAAACGCACTTCCCCCTGAAGGGCAGCCCTCAGCTCCGCGGCTACTTGTGCTTGTGCGGCGTTCGGGACGGCGTGTGGTGGAGCCTTGGCGACGGGCAGGGTCATGGGTTAAGTATCGCACGCTCGCGTTAAGGCTCGAGCGCCCCCAAGTCACCAGTGTTGCGTCACCAGCAAGAGCGAAGGACCCGGCTGCGAGCGCGGTTGCCCAACAGCTACATGTGCCCGGAGTCCCCTCCCGAGCGCGCGCCGGGCCTCGAGGGTTTTGCTGTCTACGATGAATCGGTGTTACAGCTAGTTGCAGAATTACTGAAGGTTATAGCCGCAGTGCCTGAACCAGCCTGCGGCATCCGTTGAGCTGA
>CADCWP010000116.1 GCA_902806425.1 uncultured Truepera sp. | reverse complement strand
CGCTCACAGGATGCGATATGTTGCCAGGCTCCACCCTCGAGCGCATACTGAGAACCGGACGAAATTCATGGGCGGGCAGAAGGCGATGAGCAAGGGCCGTCAGGGCGTCGCCGCCACCAAGCTGAGGCGCATAGCTAGCGACGAGGAGATAAGAGGCTAGATGAGCTAGACCTGTGGCGAAGGTGCGCGTTCCTGGCTTCGAGTTACCCTCACGCCAGCCGCCAAGGTGCGCCAGGAACTGCACGCCCTCATCTGCCAAGTCGGCACCCAGGTCGTGCAAGAAAGCTGCTGCCAGCCAGGCAAAGGCCACCAGAGTCCGTAACGGCTCGAACGACATCAGCCGAACGCTCTCCCAACCCAACGCACCTTTGGTCCAGGCGAACAAGTCTTCTATCGCCCAACGCTGCCGATAGACGCTGAACATTTTCTTAAGCACGACAGCCTGGTCATTCGGACGTAGGCGTAGGTTGGACACGAGCAACCAGCCCCGTTGGTTCAAAGACGACTCAACGTGAGCAACGCTGACGACAAAGCCGGGCGCTTCCCGAAGTTCGACTTCGGTGCCTGCAAGCTGCACCGGCAGGTGTTGGTTTCTGTGCCGTTTACTGCCGGGGTCGAGTAAGCGTCTTTCCAAGGTGGCTTCGCCCAGAACAGGGGCAGCCGGTTATGTCAAGTTGTTTGAACTCAACGAACTTTAGCGCAAACTCATGCATTAAAGGGTATTGTTATTCAGGCGAAACTCGTCAAAAAGCCTTTCCAAAACCAGCTTCATACAGGCTATATGCGTGAGACGACCGATTTTGCAAACAACTTGACACAACCCGCCGTAACGCTTCGACCTTGTCAGGTGCGCTTGCGGGACGGACGATCACCCTGACCTTCGCACGCCGCTCGAGCAATTCGCCCGCGACTACAGAGACGCTTAGCTATAAGCCGCTTCGGACGCGCATTTCAGGCGACCCGAACGCTCACCTGCGCGAACACACGCGAATTGCACGATCAGGCAAGTATACGGAAGGATCGGGATACCACCTCAGCGGGCTCGAGGCGCATACTCCTAATTTGAAAGGAGTCACATGACGCTAGCCTTTGCCAACCCACCGAACGCAGCAAACGAGGGACGAAAAGCCCGCCGAACGAACAGCTTGAAAGACCCGCTAGTGAGCGCCAAGCTCACCGGAAGGAAGCCATCATGAGTTCAATCACCCCCCGCGTCGCGATCATCACCGGCGGAAGCGGCGGCATCGGCCGCGTCGCGGCAGAGCGCTTAGCCCGCGACGGTATGGCCGTCGCCGTACACTACGCCAGCAACAAGGCTAAAGCCGACGAGGTCGTCGCGGGGATCACCGCCGCTGGCGGCCAGGCGCTGGCCGTGGGCGGCGACGTTGCCGACGAGCAGGCGATGGCGGCGGCGTTCGACGCCGTCGAAAGGACCTTCGGCGGGGTCGACGTAGTCGTGCACACCGCCGGGCTGATGATCCTCGCCCCGCTGGCCGACTTCGACCTCGCCGACCTCGACCGGATGCACCGCACCAACATCCGCGGCACCTTCGTGGTCGACCAGCTAGCCGCGCGGCGTGTGCGCTCGGGCGGAGCCATCATCAACTTCTCCACCTCGGTCGAGAAGCTGGCGTTGCCGACGTACTCGGCGTACTCGGCGTCTAAAGGGGCGGTCGACTCGATCAGCCTGGTGCTGGCCAAAGAACTGCACGGCCGCGACATCACCGTCAACTCTGTAGCCCCGGGACCGACGGCGACGCCCCTGTTTCTCGACGGCAAGAGTCAGGAGACGGTCGACTGGATGGCGCACATGAACCCGATGGAGCGGCTTGGCCAGCCGGGCGACATCGCCGAGGTCGTGGCGTTCCTGGCCGGACCGGGCCGCTGGGTCAACGGCCAGACACTCTACGCCAACGGCGGCATGGTCTGACGGCGGCACCCTAAACCAGCACACACACCTCAAGCTACAACCCGTGGGACCGAGCGCAAGTTGGCCTTCACCCCGTGACGCAGGCACCCATGTCCTGATCGCGGTCTGGACACGAGACCGACCGTCGTAAAGGGAACAAGAAACCAACGAGAGGAAGTAGAAATGACGACCAAGTTAGCAGGTAAAACCGTGCTCATCACCGGCGGCACCAAGGGCGTCGGCAGGGGGATCGCCGACCGCTTCGCCCAGGTCGGCATGAACCTCGTGATCGCCTACGGCTCGGACGACCAGGCCGCGAGGGCCGCAGAGGCCGGCCTCACCAGCCAAGGGGCGAACGTCCTTCTGGTCAAGACGGACATCCGGCAGCGTAGCGAGGTGGAGCGCCTCTTCACCCAGGCGGTCGCCCGCTTCGGGCAGCTCGACGTGGTCATGGCGAACGCCGGCACCGAGATCATCGACCGCACCTTCGCGGACCTGGAGGAGGAGCGGCTGGACCACGTCGTCGACCTCAACGTGAAGGGCACGTTTTTCACGCTCCAGCAGGCGGCGCGCCACGTCGTGGACGGCGGGCGCATCGTCGTCACCAATTCCACCATCGCCCTCTACCCGCCGGAGAACGCAGGCATGTACGCCTCGACCAAAGCTGCGGGGCGCACGATGGTGGAGGTGCTCGCCAAGGAGCTGGGTCCGCGCCGGATCACCGTCAACTCGATCGCCCCTGGCATGGTGAAGAGCGCGGGCGTGTTCACCAGCATCCCGGGCGAACTCGAAGAGCAGGCGGCCGGCGCGACGCCACTCGGCCGCATGATCGTGCCCTCCGATATCGGCGGCGCGGCTGAGTTCCTCATCTCCGACGACGCGGCAATGATCACCGGGCAGCATCTCGGCGTCACCGGCGGGGCCACGCAATAGGGCGCGTGATCCGCGAGGAACCGGCTCGCAGTTACTCCAGCTGGCGGCACGCCAAATAAAAGACTTAGGACAGGAGTTGACTTGTATGCCTAACGTGGGGTCTAACACGCTCGAGGCACCCGTACGAGAACTTGTCGAGGCGTCGAACACCGAGGACCAGGAGCGCTTCCTCGCTGCCTTCGCTGCCGACGCGACCTTGACCGACTTTGGTCGCACGTTCGCGGGCCAGGGCGAAATCGGGAGCTGGAGCGACGCCGAGCACATCGGCGTCCGGAATCAGCTCGCGGTCACCGGAGTGACGCGGTCGGAAGGCGGGGACGTCGTGACGCTCTCCGTTTTCGTCAGTGGCGGCGGCTTCAACGGCCCCGGCACCTTCACCCTTTTGCTCAGCGACGATCGCGCCTGGATCACCCATCTGAAGATCGCCCCGTAAGCTTGCGGGAGATTCTCCGAGCCGCATAGTCTGCGCTCCTCCGGTGTGAGGCGGCCAAGGGTTCAGTAAAGCCATTGAATGTTGTAAAGAACGTGGCGCTTCGGTCGGAAAGGCCACTTCTTCAGCAGAGCTAGGAGAGGAGAGCTATGCCAGAACTTAGCGAAAAAGTCGTGTTGATTACAGGGGCAAGTAGCGGTATTGGTGAGGCGATTGCCACCGACCTCGGTCACGCCGGGGCGAAGGTCGTGCTCGGGGCGCGGCGTTTGGAGCGGCTCGAGGCGACCGTCAGAGAGATCGAAGCCGCCGGGGGAACGGCGCGGGCGCACAGCCTCGATGTGACCTCCCGGGAGGACGTCAAGGCGTTTGTCAAGAGTGCCAAAGACGAGTTCGGCCGCGTCGACGTGCTGGTGAACAACGCGGGCATCATGCCCTTGTCGCCGCTGCGGGCGCTCAAGGTCGACGAGTGGGAGCAGATGATCGACGTCAACATCCGCGGTGTCTTGAACGGTATCGCCGCGGTTCTGCCGATCATGGACGAGCAGGGTCACGGCCATGTGATCAACGTGGCCTCCATCGGCGCGCACCGAGTTTCACCGACCGCCGCCGTCTACTGCGCGACTAAGTACGCAGTCTGGGCAATCTCCGACGGCTTGCAGCAGGAGAGCGACAAGCTCCGGGTCACGGTCATCTCGCCCGGCGTGGTTACTTCCGAACTCGCCGACACCATCACTGACGCCTCGACCAAGGACGTCATGGCCGAGTACCGCAGTGTCGCCATCGGGCCGGACGCGATAGCGAGGGCTGTGCGTTTCGCTATCGAGCAGCCGGAGGATGTAAGCGTGCGCGAACTCATCGTCGGTCCCACGGCCAGCTCGAACTGAACGGGCCTAGTACATACCGGAGAGCTTTTCTCGGCTTGTCTTTTCATTATGGCCGACGCCCCAACGCTTACATCTCATTTGAAAGTGGAGTACAACCTATGGACAACCCTTTAACTAAGCTTCGCCAATCCTTAGTTCGTTCATGATGGGGTATGGCAGGCAAAAGCCAACATCTCACGCTGAGTAATGAGGAAAACGAGCAACTCAGGCGCTTTGAGCAAAGCGAGCACTTCAGACCGAAAGTACGGCTCCGTGCACAGGTGGTGCGTTTGAATGCGGCAGGCTGGTCGAGGCGACGGATCGCTCAACACACGGGCCGCACCTACGGCACGGTATGCCAGGACCTTAAACGTTGGCATGAACGCGGTGTAGATGGTTTAACGGACGCACCCGCCACGAATCAGCCTGAGAAGCTGACCCGAGAGATGCGTGAGCTGGTCCTGGACAAGTTACAGGAAGACCGCACATGGACCTGTCGCCAGCTTGTGGAAGCGGTCGAGCACAAGTTCAAAGTAAGCGTTAGCGCCGAAGCGATGCGTAAACGCGTGCGGGAACTGGGATATTGCTGGAAGCGCACGCGCTACGTGCCCTGCAAGGAGATCAACCCTGAGGTCGAGCGTGAACACCGAGCTAGCTTGGAGACGCTCAAAAGGGGGCCGAAGATGGGCGTCTGACGCTCCTCTACCTGGACGAAGTTGGTTTCTCGCTGGCGTTGCCGGTAAGTTACACCTGGTCACGGCGAGGCTCGAAGAATCGCCTTAGAGTCCCCCTGCGCTGGGGTAGTCATGGCAGACTCAACCTCATCGGCGCGCTGGCGTGGGGTAAAGAGCAGCGCACACTTCACTTCGAGCTGGTCGAGGAAAGCGTCAAAAGCGAGCATGTGCTCGCCTTTGTTGACGAACTCGCCTGTAACACTTCCGGGAATCAACTGACCGTCTTGGTGCTCGACAACGCCAGGTTCCATACCAGTACCAGTATCAAAGAGAAGCGGCCACAGTGGGAAGAAAAGGGCGTGTTCCTCCGCTACCTCCCGCCCTATGCCCCGCATCTCAACCCTATCGAGGCGTTATGGAAGCACCTCAAGAGTTTCTTGCTTCCCCGGCGCTGCTACGACTCCGTCGCTCAGCTCAAGCAGGCGCTGCTCGAAGCCCTCAGTCTACTCGGCGCGATTCGCGTCAACTTAAGCGTTGGACAAGCTTAGTGCATCGTGTAGTGCTTCTCGAAAGCGGTACCACTTGTAAAGTGGGGATCGGAGAAGCCAGATGGCGAAGATCAGACCGCAAACGCGCAGCGCTGAGGAGAAAACGGCCATCGTCCTGAGCCTACTGCGAGGTGACGCGACCGCCGCCGAGTTGTGTCGCCGACACGGGATGAGCGAAGGCACGCTCGGCAAGTGGCGGGAGCGCTTCTTAAATGCCGGGGAGGCGGCCCTAGCGGGCGGGCGCACGAGAGACAACGCCACCAGCCTTTTAGAGCGGGAGAACCTGGCCTTGAAAGAGGCGTTGGCCGAATCGGTGTTACGGCACGAGCTGTTTAAAAAACTCGCCGGTTGCCATGAGCTTCGCCGAGCTCGAAACGCTCCGCGCCGAGGCGGGGTTGGGCGTCAACGCCTTTTTGCGGTACTCGGGAATTTTCAAGAGCAGCTACTACCGGCGGAAGCGTCGAGGCAACAGAACGCAACATCGGTCATCAGGGTTGCGTCAAGTTATTTTGAGTAGCGTGACCTCAAGCTATGACGGCTCGTTTTGGTTGCGGCGTTGTTGTTCGCTTTAAGGGATTGAGCGCGACAGCTCATCCCACAAGCTGAAGCCATGTCGCCAGTTGCGACGACGTAGTCGAGCTATTGTGCGAGCGCGAGTGTAACGGAAAAGGTTGCAGACTTCAGCATGGGTAAACAAGAAAGCTTGGGCGCGCACTAGACCCCGGAAACCTCGCTGTTGCCTTTCTCTATCCCGGGTCGGCCGATGCGACTGCTCAATGAGGTTGTTCTGGCGCTCGGCCGCTGAAACCCTCACGTGCCGCGTGGCGTTCAGCTCGGGCGTCCCGCGGATAGCCTTGCCATAACTCCTAAGCCCGTCGGTCACTATCCGCTCAGGGATGTCCTGCTCGTCAAGCAGTCGCTGTAGACAACGTTTAGCCGCTTTTTTGCAGCGCGTCTTTTGCAGCAGCACGTCCAACACCTCGCCATGCTCGTTGATCGCCCGCCAAAGCCAATGCGCG
>CADCWP010000115.1 GCA_902806425.1 uncultured Truepera sp. | reverse complement strand
TGAGACAATAACGAATCTTTAGTGTCGCGTTTGATGTTAAAGATATAGACGTCATCATACGCGAGAAAGGTGTCCCGCACGCGCTCCGTGAAGTAGTGTCCTTTAGCCAGATAGTCCACGTCTTTGTAGACGGCACTGTCAAGAAAACTCCGTACCCGGCTCTTTTTCAACCAGAAGCGGCCCACCCCGTCACCCGCTTTGTACGTGTCAGGTACGCCCGCGAAGTGCTCCGTCGCTCTCAAGATTGTAAACAGCCACGTCGAACCCGATTTGAAGGCACCGTTTGCCAAAACGAACATTACAGTCAGTTTACACCAGGGGTAAACATTGTCGCGGATGGCCGTACGACCCATTACAACACATGACGAGAGGGCGTGAGGGGCCGTTCTCCGGCTGAACGTACGGTATTCTAGGCTTTATGAAGCCCTTTATCGCTGCCAACTGGAAACTGCACAAGCTGCCGAGTGAGATGGACGCTTGGGTAAAAGCGCTCCACACTGCGCTCGCGGGGGTGGACCTCGAGCGGCTCGAGCTGGCCCTCTGCGCTCCCTACACGCACCTTCCCGCCCTCCACGAAGCCTTGCGCGGGGGCGGCGTCAAACTCGGCGCGCAGGATGTGAGCGCTCACGACCAGGGCGCGTATACCGGCGAGGTCTCCGCCGCCATGCTTAAAGACGTAGGCGTCCACTACGTCATCGTCGGCCACTCCGAGCGGCGCGAGTATCACCGCGAGGACGACGCGCTCGTTCACGCCAAGGTCGAAGCGGTGTTGGGGAGCGGCCTTGTGCCCATCTTATGTGTCGGTGAGAAGCTGGGCGAGCGCGAAGCTGGACAGGCCGAAGCGGTCACCTTGCAGCAGTTGGAAGCAGCCTTGGCAGGTCTTACCATCAAAACCGCTGACGGGCTCGTCGTCGCCTACGAACCCGTCTGGGCTATCGGCACCGGGAAGACTGCGACCGACAGTGACGCGCAGGCCATGTGCGGAAGTGTTCGGGGCAAACTGCGTGAGCTTATGCCCGACCTCGCCGACGACGTGCGCGTCCTCTACGGCGGTTCGATGAAGGGCGACAACGCCGGGGGTCTTCTGGCGCAACCGGACGTCAACGGCGGCCTCGTCGGCAGCGCGAGCTTGGACGCAGCGTCGCTCGCGGAGATTGCCGCGGCATGTTAGCACCTACGTTGACCCGCGTCCGTGAAGCGCTGGCCGAAAGCGGCGCTGAGGCGCTGCTCGTCACCTATCCGGCAAACGTGCGCTACCTGTCGGGGTTTCGCGCCCCCGACGATGGCCGGGTGTTCGTTACCCACGAGGACGCGGTACTCATAACCGACGGGCGCTACATCGCGCAGGCAGCCCAGGAGTCGCAGCTGCCGGTTGACATCTTCGAGGGGAGTTGGGTAGAGCACCTAGCCGCCAAGCTCGGCGGGCGCACCCTCGCCTTTGAAGCGGAAGGGATCACCTACGCCCTTTTTGAGGCGTTGCGGGAGAAACTGGGGCCGCCGCCAAGGCCGACCGAAGGGCTGGTGGCCGAGCTGCGCCTTACTAAAACGCCCGCGGAAGTCGATCTGCTCCGGCAGGCGGCGCAGGTTACCGACGACGCATTTACGCATATCCTGGGCTTTATCGAGCCGGGACGGACAGAAACCGAGGTCGCCTTGGAACTCGAGCGCTTTATGCGCGCCGCCGGGACCGAAGGTGCGGGCTTCGATATAATCGTCGCGTCAGGCGCCAGGAGCGCGATGCCGCACGGGACGGCCTCGAACAAGCGCATCGGCGCGGGCGAACTCGTCACCCTCGACTTTGGCGCGAAAGTCGAGGGGTATCACGCCGATATGACACGCACGGTCGCCGTCGGCACGCTCAGCGACGCCCACGCGCAGCTCTACGCGGCGGTCTTGCGCGCCCAAGAGGCGGCTTTAGGGGCGCTGGCCCCTGGCAAAAAGGGGCGCGAGGTCGACGCGACGGCCCGGGATAGCCTCAGCCGGGACGGGTTGGGCGAGCGCTTCAGCCACGGGCTCGGGCATGGGGTCGGTTTGGAGATTCATGAAGGTCCGCGCCTGTCGAAAACGTCCGAACAGACCCTAGAACCTGGTATGAGCGTCACCATCGAACCGGGCGCGTACATCCCCGGCGACGCGGGCGTCCGCATCGAAGACCTCGCCATCATTACGGAAACCGGGTTTGAACGCCTGTCACAGAGCCCCAAAGACCTCATCACGCTGTAGTGGGCTAAGGGCTTGACAATTTCTAAAGGAAATCCTTTCGACCGAGGCACTCCTCGAGTACTGGATGGGCCACCGCCGCCTGACCCGCCGGGTGATCAAAGGGGTTTCCGAAACGTCACTACCTGCACCCCCGTGGAGCCGCTCCACCCTTTCGGGGTCATGATACTCGAGGTGATAAACGTTACCAAACCCGACCTGCGCGGCTTTTTGACGGGTGAGTAGAGGTGGGCCGCTATCTTAAGCTTAGCCCCGGCTCTCTACCGAACGTCTGCGCGGGGGGAGCCGGACTACTTTTATGGTGGTCCGCCGCAACCACACCTCGTGGGCGTGTTCACCTTAACGATGACGAAATCCATCACCGCGCTCACGGTTAGGTCTACCTGCGGCTTCTAGCCTAAAACCTCCTCCCTTCTCCGAACGTTAGGGACTCGCATTGGGTACAATCAAGGCGTCGGTAACGTACGCGTTGCCAAGCGAGTGTGACGAGGCCATCTCCTCACACCGCCCAGACTTCTTATAGTGCCGTATAAAGGGGAGGACGTTTTGAAACCAGTCGAAAAACCCGTGGGACCGTCCCGGAAGGTCTCTCTAAGGCGCGTGTTCGCGCCTCTGCTACTTACACTGCTATTTTTGGGGGCTTGTAACCGGCAGCTGAGCGCCGAGACGCTCGCCAACGAACGGCGCTCGCTTCAGCGCGAGGTTAGCGCGCTGCGCGCCGAGGCCGAAAGCCTAAACGCGGCCAATGAGGAGATGCGCACCCAAGTCGCCGAGCTGTTAGTGCTTTTAGAGGGCCAGCAAGAGCAGTTGCGGGCGCGCCTAGAGACGGTACAGAGCAGCGCCGGGAACGTACAGGAGCGCAGCGAAGAGCTTTCCGAAGAGGTCGAGAACGCCAGTGAAGCGGCTGATGAGTCGCAAGACGTGGTCAACCGGGCGGTTGAGGAGGCGGCTCAGGAAGAGCTGAGCGACATCGAACAAAACGTCGACGAGCAGCTCGATGAGGTGCAAGACGGCCAAGGTGAGGTGCAGGACGTGCAAGAAGAGGTGCAGGACGTGCAAGACGAAGTTCAAGACGTTCAGGAAGAGGTGCAGGACGTGCAAGAACAAAATAACGCGCCGTAACTTTTTCGTCGCTAAACAAGAAAGGTGTCTGACTAGTCAGACACCTTTCTTGTTGGTTTTGGTACTACACCGTTCTATCCAAACCCGATACGAATGTTTGAGCCTCGGTTAAAATCGTTTCGACCTCTTGTGCAGACTGCGCCTCACAGTAAATACGCAAAACCGGCTCCGTTCCTGACGCCCGAAACAGCAGCCAAGCTTTACCCGAAAGGTTGAGTTTTACGCCGTCCAAAGTCTCGACCGATTCGACGGTGCGGCCTGCAAACGCTGCGGGCGGGTCCGCAAGCGCCGCCAGCACCGCGTCTTTAAGGGCATTTCCCGACAGGCGCAGGTCCACGCGGTCGTAGGCGTGCTGCCACTCGGCGTCGCGCTCGAGCGCTGAAAACAGTTCAGCGACGCCCTTGCCCGAGCGGACGACGGCCTCTAACACGAGCAGCGTGTTGGCTAGGCCGTCGCGTTCGGGAATGTGCCCCCTGACGCCGATACCACCCGACTCCTCCCCGCCGATCAGCACCTCGCCCCCCAGCATCGCGTCGACGATGTACTTGAAGCCGACCGGCGTCTCTAGAACCGCTAAACCACGTTTTTGGGCAAGCCGTTCGACGATGCGCGAGGTTGTAAAGGTCTTGACGACCTGCCCACGCAAGCCCTTGTCAAAAAGCGTACTCAGCAGCAGTGCCAGAATCTGATGTGAGTTGAAAAACGTGCCGCCCGGTAGCACCAAGCCCAAGCGGTCGGCGTCGCCGTCGGTAGCGGTCGCAAAAACAGCGTCGGACGCACGCATAAAATCGAGCGTCGGCTCGAGATTCTGCGGTATCGGTTCCGGGTTGACGCCGTAAAACATCGGCGTCGGCTCACCACGCAGCTCACGTACCGTCAGCGGCAACCGCGCGTGCTCGGCAAACCCTCTAAGCCAGCCCACGCCCGCGCCGCCCATCGCGTCGTGCACAAGCGTGCCGGTAAAGCTTCGCAAAAGGTCTAGGTCGACAAGTCGGGCCAGCGCGTCGTAGTACGCGGTGCGCACGTCAAAGGTCGTGAGCGTGTGCTTGCGTGCGTCGAAGGGGCGCACCGCGTCCGGGCCGGTGGTGGTGACGCGGGCGCTGACACCTTTGTAGATCGCGTCCGTAGCCCCACCGCCGTACGGGCCTTTAAGTTTGAAGCCTGAGTACGGCGGCGGGTTATGCGAAGCGGTCAGCATCACCCCGCCGCCGACACCGTAGTGCTTGACCGCAAACGACAGTGCGGGCGTGGGCAGATAGCTCTCAGACAGCCTGACCGCAACCCCGTTGGCGGCTAACACCTCGGCGACCCGCCGCGCGAAGAGCGCCCCGTTAAAGCGCGTGTCGTAACCGACGACCGCGCTCGGTGTGCCCTCTTCGTGGAGATAATCGGCGTACGCCTGCGCCACCCTCGAAACGTTCTCAAAGGTAAAGCGTTCACCGATGATGTCGCGCCAGCCGTCCGTTCCGAAAACAAGCGTATCCATACCCGCTCACGCCCTTCCAGAAGATTTTTGTACTAGTATACCGCCAAGCGGTGAGGGACACTATAACAGGCCGCGTATTGGCGAACACGCGGCGTAAACGCTTTGGTGCGTGTCGCCCCATTTTACGCGCTTCTCCTCATACGGGAGCCGCTGCCCGGCCCTCGTTTAAGCTCCACCTTGTCGAGTCGGTCAGCGCGTGTCATGGTAGCGCTATGCCGTTCTCCACGCCTATCGTTATCAAATACGGTGGCAACGCCATGACCGACCCGCAGCTGCGTCAGGTGGTGGCGCGGCAGATCGCGCGCACCACCGGCGCGGTCGTCGTCCACGGCGGCGGCCCTTTTATCGCGCGGGCACTGGACGAGGCGGGTCTCGAGAGTCACTTCGTCCGCGGGCTCCGGGTGACGAGCGCCGAGAGCCTGCCGGTCATCGAGCGCACGCTGACGCAACTCGGCAAGGTCTTAGCGCAGGAAGTCGGGCGCGCAGTGGGGCTTACAGGGCGGGACTCAGGGCTCCTCGTCGCCGACCCAATAGACCCGGAGCTGGGTTTCGTCGGAAGCGTCACAGCGGTCAACCGGGAGCTTTTAAGCGGGCTTTTGAGCCTGGGTCTTACGCCTGTGATCGCCTGCCTCGCCGTAACCGCGGGCGGCGGCGTCCTCAACGTCAACGCCGACGACGCAGCGGGCGCGGTCGCCGGAGCACTCGAGGCTCCAGTGGTTTTTTTAAGCAATATTCCCGGCGTGCTGGATGATCCCGCAGACCTAGGGAGCGTGCTCACGACCCTGAACAGAGCCCAGATTGAAGCGCGTATCGCGGATGGGCGCATCGCCGGTGGCATGATTCCCAAAGTCGAGGCGGCGCTCTCGGCACTCCACGCAGGCGCGGCCTTTGCCGTCATCGCCGATGGGCGCGAGCCGGAACTGGCGGCGACGCTGGCCGGAGAACGCGGCACCCGTGTTGTTCCTTAACTGCGGAGACAGGTAGTCCTGTGACGGACGTTTTAGTCGTCGGGTCGGGTCCGGCGGGGCTGGCTCTAGCGGCGCACCTGAGCGAGACCGGTCTCCGGGTTGTCGGCCTCTCCCCCGACCCTCACGCGCCCTGGCCGAACACCTACGGCGTCTGGGTAGACGAGATCAGCCCGCTCGGCTACGCGCCCTATCTGGCGCACGTCTGGAGCGATACGGTCGCCGACCTCGGGGGAGGTAGGGTTGCGCTCAACCGCACGTACGGCCGCTTTGACAACGCAGCTCTGCAAAAACATCTGCTGAGCCGTTGTGAACAGGCCGGGGTGACGTGGCTTACCGGAACCGCCGCGCGCGCCGAACATAGCGCGGTGGGCTCGAGCCTCCATACCACCGACGGCCGCCCTCACTCGGCCCGCCTCATCGTCGACAGCAGCGGCCACACCGCCAAGCTCGTCACCCGGCCTCCCGGCACGCCCGCATTTCAGACCGCGTTCGGCGTCGTCGGAAGGTTTTCCGCACCGCCCGTCGCCCCGGGGCAGATGCTGCTGATGGACTTTCAGGACGACTTTTTAAGCCCCACCGAACGCCACACGCCGACCTTTT
>CADCWP010000114.1 GCA_902806425.1 uncultured Truepera sp. | reverse complement strand
GCGCGTTCACCAAAATAGGTAAGGATAACCTCACGTGGCCTGCTGTAGCGCAGTCCGTGTGCCTGCAAAAGTTCTCTTAACTTGTCGCCGTACTTCGTCAATGCCCTACCTCGCGCTTAACCCTTACGGGCTTCCCCACTAGCTTAGCACACTTGGTTTTGTGCGCGTATAGCGGTGGAACAGGCTATCCTAAAGTCATATTAAAGATGTTGGAGAAGGTGCTCGACGGCACTGCGCTCCTCGAGCAGTTCCTGTTCGCTCTCCCGCATTCTCGCCTGGATAAACGCACTGTTTTCAAAACCCTCGACGACCATGATGTGCCCGTTTTGGACAGTTACCGGAAACGAGTAGACGATGTCTTCAGCTACACCATAGGCCCCGGTACTTGGGATTGCCATACTCGTCCATGCTCCGTCAGCGGTTCCCTGAACCCAGTCACGCATATGGTCGATGGCTGCCGACGCAGCCGAAGCGGCGCTCGAGGCACCCCGCGCTTCGATAATGGCTGCCCCACGCCTCTGTACAGTTGGGATAAAGGTGTCTTGGGTCCAGTCGGCGTCTACAAGCTCGGCAGCAGCCCTTCCGGACACCGTAGCTTGATCTAGGTCAGGAACTTGGGTGCTCGAGTGGTTTCCCCAAATGATCATCCCTTGAACGTCGGAGACGGCGCTCCCAGTCTTTTGTGCGAGTTGGGCTACGGCGCGGTTATGGTCGAGCCGGGTCATCGCGCTGAACTGCTCAGGTTTCAGGTCAGGTGCGTTCTTAAGGGCGATGAGCGCGTTTGTATTGGCCGGGTTACCGACGACAAGAACCTTTACATTACGGCTCGCGCCAGCGTTGAGTGCCCTCCCCTGCTCCGTAAAGATGGCTCCATTGGCGGTTAACAGATCCGCGCGCTCCATACCGGGTCCTCTTGGTCTTGAACCTACGAGCAGCGCGATCTCAGCGCCCTCAAAGGCGACCTCGGCAGCGTCCGTTGTTACGACGCCGTGAAGCAGCGGAAAGGCGCAGTCGCCGAGCTCCATCACGACACCTTTAAGGGCGGCCAGCGCCGGGGGGATTTCGAGAAGCTGCAATATCACCGGCTGATTTTTACCGAGCATATCGCCTGAAGCGATACGAAAGAGCAGCGAATAGCCGATCTGACCCGCCGCTCCGGTTACGGCGACCCGTATAGGTTGTTTCATGTCAAACCGTCCTTTCAAATGCCCGTATGCTAACACCTTAACGTTCGGGACGGAAATATTTTTGCTTCACAAATGGTGCTTCCTGTCTTCGTTTCACGTGAAACACGCATGGCCAACCATTCAGGCTTGATAGCTTAAAAGTTCTAGAAGCCGCTCAAACTCATCTTTAGAACCGAAGTGAAGCTCGATCTTTCCCCTCGCTTCACCGACTATCCTTACTTTCGTACCGACCGAGCGTGACAGGTCAAGCTCGAGTTCCGGGTTAAGGCGTTTTTTCGGTTGTTTTAAAGACGTTTCTCTCGGTCGGCGGCGCAACTGCTCCGCCTCGCGGACCGACAGCTGTTTCTCAACGATCCGTAAAAGTGCCCAATCTCGGTCGTTTTCGGGCTGAGCTAAAACCGCTCGCGCGTGACCCGCGCTGATCCGGCCTTCATTGAGTGCCTCCAAAGCCGTAGCGTTTAGCTGCAACAGCCGCAGCGTGTTCGCCACTGCACTACGACTTTTACCGACCGCGTCGGCGACCTCTTCTTGACTTAAGCCGAACTCGAGCAACTGCTTAAATGCTCGCGCTTCTTCAAGAGCACTTAAGTCTTCACGTTGGACGTTCTCGATAAGGGCTATCTCGAGCGTTTCCCTGTCACTGAGGCTTTTGACGACGACCGGAACCACACTTAAACCTGCCTGTTGCGCCGCCCGAAAACGCCTCTCCCCCGCGACGATCTCGTACCCCTCGCCGCTCGGACGCACGAGCAGAGGCTGTAAAACGCCCTTTTGCGCAACTGAGCGGGCCAGTTCGGCGAGACCTTCAGGGTCTAGACGTTTGCGCGGCTGATACACAGATACCGTGAGCGCCTCTAGCGGGAGCTGCTGAATAGAGGACGCCTCGGCTTTCGGAAGGAGCGCGTCCAAGCCGCGTCCTAGGCTACGCTTGGCTGACACGCGTGATGACCTCCTCGGAGAGTTGCCGATACGCTTGTGCCCCCGACGAAGTCGGGGCGTAGGCAAAGATAGGCTGACTGTACGACGGCGCTTCGGCCAAGCGAACATTACGCGGGATTACCGAGGTAAAAACGAGATCTACAAAGTGTTTGCGGACGTTTTCCTCGACCTCTTGAGATAAGCGGGTGCGGCTGTCGTACATCGTTAATAAAATTCCTAAAATATGTAGGTTTGGATTTAGCGAACCCCGTAACCGCTCAACCGTCTCCATCATGCTGGCGATACCCTCGAGCGCGTAATACTCGGTTTGCAGCGGAATGATCAGGTGGTCGGCGGCGACAAGGGCGTTTAGGGTGAGCGCGCCGAGCGAAGGCGGGGCGTCGACGATGATGAAATCGAAGTTCGGCCTGACCCCGATAAGTGCTTTTGCTAAAAGCCGCATGTTGTCGGCACTGGCGTCGAGTTCCACCGCTGCTCCGGACAACTCCATCGAAGCAGGCAAGACCTTGAGGTTGAGAACGTCCGTGTCCGTAACCGCCCTGCGCGCGGACACCTCGCCTAAAAGAACGTCGTATATCGTGTTCTCAGCGCCTCGCACGCCGACACCGCTGCTCGCGTTTGCCTGCGGGTCCATGTCGACGAGGAGAACGCGGCGTTGTTCAGCGAGAGCGGCGGCGAGGTTGACGGCACTGGTCGTTTTGCCGACGCCGCCCTTTTGATTGATCACACCGACAATGGGCAAGGCCGCCCTCCTTGGAGCCGTAATGCGACGAGCTTACCATGCGTGGGCAGGGGCACCGATTCCGCGTCTAGAATTGGCCCTGTAAAGCGCTCGAGTGCTCCTTGCTCAGTAGGGGAGAGGTCGCTGCGCCGCGACAGGATCGAGACTGTATCCCCATGGAGATGTCGCGTCAGACAGTAGAGCAGAGAGAAGCTACCGACGGCCTGGGCACACACCCAGCGGTACGGTGCCGCTTGAAAGACCTGTACGTCGGTCCCTACGACCTCCACATTGGTAAGACCCAATTGACCGACGACGATCCGTAAAAAGTTGGCGCGCCGCTGCCGCCGTTCAACCAACGTTACCCGCTGTTCAGGAAATGCCAGCGCCAGCGGAATACCGGGGAGTCCGGCTCCGGAACCGATATCCAGGATGCGGTCACTGGGGGAGAGGCGCGGGGCGATAAAGTCCGGATAACCTTGCGCCTCCTGCACCTTCTCGTCAAGCGACGCCACCGCACGCCCCGACATCAGATCGAGTGTGCGGTGATAGGTTTTGATAAGGTCCTTGTACGCGCTGAGTTTAGACGACTGTTTCACGTGAAACAGTCGCTCCGCGCCGCGCACCCTTGCAAAAGACAAGCAGCGCCGTAACGTCGCTGTCTCTAACACCACGCAGACGCTGCGCTGCGCCCAGGGTTGCGGGTCGCGCTTTGGTTAGTGCCTCTCTCCCTTCATGCGAAAGGCTTGAAACGCGCTCGTAGGAGATACCGCTGAGAGCGATTGCTTCATAGCCCTTGCGAGACTCTAGTTCGCGGCGGCTACGCTCGATGTAGGAGGCGTACTTAACAGCTACCTCGACTTTATGCTTCTCGCGCTCCGAGAGGTTCAGGGTCGCCACGCCTAAGCGGGTCTCTAGGCTGCTGTAGGTCATCCCTGGGCGACACAGGAGCTTGCTCCCTAGAGTCCCCTCCACTCTCACGTTTTCCAAGCGCCTGACCTCGGCCTCTACCCGCACTTGGCTCTCCTGAAGCAGTTCCAAGGCTTGACGTGATTGTAGACCCCATGCCTGACCAACTGCCAAAAGCCGCTCATCCGCGTTGTCTTGCCGGTGTAGCAGGCGGTACTCGTTGCGTGAGGTGAGCATACGGTACGGTTCACTTAGTCCCCAGCGTACGAGGTCATCCATCATCACGCCGATATACCCCTGATCACGCCCCAAGGAGACCGCTTCCTCCCCCGCAACAAAGCGTGCGGCGTTGACACCGGCTATAAGGCCCTGAGCAGCGGCCTCCTCATAGCCACTTGTACCGTTAATCTGACCGGCGATAAAAAGCCCTGGCAATACCTTTTACATCATCGATACTCTGAGCTGTACCAGGTCGAGGGCGTCATACTCGACGGCGTAGGCGTAGCGCTGCACCGTAGCACGCTCGAACCCCGGCAACGTCCGGATCATATCGTCTTGTAAAATCGGCGGCATAGAACTCGAAAATCCCTGTAGATACACCTCGCTGGTGTCACTGCCGTCGGGTTCAACGAACAGTAGATGCCGCTCTTTGTCGGCAAAGCGGACGATCTTATCCTCAATGGATGGGCAGTAACGTGGCCCTTGACCCTCGATATCACCCCCGTACATCGCCGAGTGGTGGAGATTTCGAGCGATCAGGGCGTGGGTTTCGGGAGTCGTGCAGGTAAGCCAGGTGGGACTGCTTGCGGCACGTTTGCCCGGTGTGCCGCTAAACGATCCGGGTGGGTCGTCAGCGGGGACCACGGCTAGACTCGAGAAATCTACCGAGTCCGAGCGTATACGCGGCGGTGTACCCGTCTTAAAGCGTAGCAAGGTGTGCCCGGTAGCCTTGAGGCTATTTGAGAGATGCCTTGCCGGTGCCTCGCCTTGACGTCCCGCCGGACGCTGCTGCTTACCGTACCAGACAACGCCCGCCAAAAAGGTGCCGGTGCAGAGCACCACGCTCGGCGCACTCAAGCTGCGTCCATCGGTGAACTGCACACCTCGCAACACGCCACCGTCAGTCTGTAACGCAGCTACCTCACCTAAAACGAGCACGACGCCGGATGTCGCCGCGATAAGCTCCTGCGCCGCCGCCGCGTAGCCGTCGCGTTCGTTCTGAACCCGCAACGACTGCACCGCCGGACCCTTGCTCGCGTTCAGCGTACGGGCATGAATAGCGGTTTGGTCGGCTAACCGCCCCATCACCCCGCCAAGGGCGTGCAGCTCGAAAACCATCTGCGACTTGCCCGGCCCGCCGATAGCGGGGTTACAGGGCATCAGGCCAATCTTGTCGGGGGTGGGCAAACAGAGGGCAATCTTTGCCCCCAGGCGGGCGGCTGCCGAGGCTGCTTCGATGCCCGCGTGCCCACCGCCGACTACAATGACGTCGAACCTTCCAGACTGCTTCACCTTTTTAAGTATAAAGGCTGGAAGCTGCTTATGCCGCCCGCCTGGGTACGGAGGCCATAGCCTCTCACGCGGTACAAGCGGATTTGTTAAACTGTCGCCCTAGCTTCACCACACACTAAACGAACAAGATGTAGTGAATTAAACATAAAGACCTATAGAAGAGGACGCGATGCTGAGGCAAGAGAACGCCATCTGGGAAGATATTCTTGAGTACGTCCAGACCCAGATCCCTGAGGTCGAGTTCCGGACCTGGTTTAAGCAGGTACGTCCCCTTGGAATCGAGGACGGAACCTTTATGATTGGTGTACCTCACTCGTTTGCTCGGGAATGGCTTAAAAACCACTACAGCCCGGTGCTCGAGCACGCCCTCCGTGACTTGGGAGCTGCGTCCCCTAGGGTAGGGTTCCAGGTCGTCAACTTCCCTACCTCGGAGCAACCCGACATCTTTCAACCGGGAGTGAACACCGACGCCACACAACCGGTTTCAAGACCCCGTCTCAACCCCAAATATGTGTTTTCCAATTTTGTAGTGGGGCAAAACAATAACCTAGCGAGCGCCGCCGCCCTAGCGGTAGCCGAAGCTCCCGGAAAGGCGTATAACCCGCTCTTTATCTACGGCGACTCCGGCCTCGGCAAAACGCACCTGATGCACGCAGTTGGACACGCTGTCGCCGAGCGACTGCCTCAGCTGCTGATCGAGTACGTCACTACCGAAGCGTTTACAAATGACACCATCAACGCCATCCGCGAGGACAAGATGTCCGCCTTTAGGGACCGTTATCGCAGCATCGATCTTCTGCTCGTTGACGATGTGCAGTTCATCGCAGGTAAAGAGCGTACCCAAGAGGAGTTTTTTCATACCTTTAACGCGCTTTACGAATCGGGAAAACAGATTATCGTCTCGTCCGACAGGCCACCTAGAGATATTCCAACCCTTGAAAACCGTCTGCGTAGCCGCTTCGAGTGGGGGCTGATCACCGATATTCAGGTACCTGAACTAGAGACGCGCATCGCTATTTTAAAGATGAACGCCGAATACCGCGGAGTTAAGATCCCGCCCGAAGTCATTGACTACATCGCCAGGCAGGTTACCTCGAACATCAGGGAACTCGAGGGCGCGCTTGTGCTGGGC
>CADCWP010000113.1 GCA_902806425.1 uncultured Truepera sp. | reverse complement strand
GAGCTACTAGACATTGCCCAGTACAATGGTGCAGGTCTCATATGGCCCTGTCACATTAACCTTGTGCTAACCCAAGCATCGTGCCAAGGTTGGCGACTTGTGCCTACCAACCTCTACAAGCGTCACCGCTTCCCGACCGATATCATCAACCACTTCGTCTACCCCACTACCGCTTCGACATGTCGTGCCAAGGGGTCGAGGAGCTGCCGTTCGAGCGGGTGATCGCCGGGGAGTACCAGGCCGCGTTCGACGACCTGAGGCCGGCCTGGCCGTTCTCCCCGGGCGAACTCGACACCCTACTGAACACCACCGTCACCTAGCGCGCCACCGTCGCCGAACACTTCGGCGAAAGCCTCGGCTACGCGTTCGTACGGCGGGAAAGCCTAGCCGGTTCGTTGCTGCAGCTCACGTTCGTAGAGCTTACCGAGCGGCACGCCCTGCGGTGGGCGTTCCTGTTCTACAAGCCCGACGACACCTAGACACGCAACAGCGTCGTGTGGGACGACGACGTGGACGCGCTCTTCGGGGAGTAGACCGACCGGCCAATAACACTCACTCTAGCCGGTCAGGTGTTTCGGAGAAGCTGCTCGGCCAAGCCCGGCGCAAGGCGGTACAGCCACCCGAACGCTTTGGCGCCGCCGACGCGTATCTCGCTGCGGTCTGCCGCGAGTCCCGTGAGCACCTCCCGTGCCACCCGCTCGGGACTGAGCTTGAGCCTGGGATTGCCGCGACCCTGCGTCATGGGGGTGTCTACCAGAGGCAGCATGACCTCCACGGCGCGCACGTTAAGCTTTGCGTCCTCCAGCTGGTAACGCAGCGCCTTGGTGAAGGCGCGCAGCCCCGCCTTGGACGCGCAGTAGACGGCGGCGCTCTTCTTGGGTGCCATTGCCAGGCCGGAGGTCAGGTTGACGACGGCGCTCTCGGGTTGTTCGGCGAGAAGCGGTAGAAGCTGTGCGGTGAGGCGAAGGGGCGCGCTCAGGTTGATGTTCACCTCCTGCTTGATGTTCGTGGCAGTCACTTCAGGGTCGGTATCGGGGAAGGTATGGTTGAACTGCACGGCGGCGTTGTTGACGAGCAAAGAGAGTTTGCCGAGCCGGGTCTGCACGACCTCAACGAGGGCGTCGAGGTCACCCTCGTCACCGAGGTCGCAACGCACCGTTTCAATCCTCGGAACCATCCTCGCCACCTCTGCGAGCTTGCCCTCGTCCCGGCCACAGATGAGCACCCGGCTTCCGCGCTCCTGCAGCGCCCGGGCGAGCGCCAGCCCTATGCCGGAGCTGCCCCCGGTGACCAGGACCGTCTGGCGGGCAAGGTTCATCGCTCCGCCCCCTGCATGGCCTGGAACGCGAGGAAAAAGCAGAGGTCTTTGAGGTCGCCCGCCTCGAACAGGGCGAAGTCGGAGTAGCACGCGGTGAACGCCTCGGCATCGTAGAGCAGCGCCCGTCCGTCGTACTTCTTGAGAAGCGGCTCGAGCGTCGCTTCGTCGAACGCTTCGTGCGCTTCAGAACTCAGGGCCAGGCACACGCAGGGCAGGCTGTAAAGAAACAGGACGGTGTAGGTCATGACGGTACTGTGGGGCGTAAGCTAGGTGGCGTGGAAGAGCCTGAGACACCTAGCTCGTGGCTCGAGGTCACGGACCCGGGAATGGTGCGGGCGCTCTCCGACCCCGAAGCGCGCCGGGTGCTGGCACCTTTTGTGGGCCAAGAACGCACGGTAAGCCAAGCGGCTGCCGAACTTGGCATGGACGGGAACGCTTTACTCATGCGCGTCCGGCGCTTTGTCCGGCTGGGGCTTCTAAAGGTCGTGCGGGAAGAGCCGCGAAAGGGGCGGGCGGTGAAGGTTTACCGGGCGGTCACCGACGGCTTCTTCGTTCCCTACACTGCTTCGCCCTTCGACACCCCTGAGGCGTGGCTTGTCGCCGACTATGCCGAGCGGGAAAGGCGGCTGGCGCGGGGCGCGATGCGCACCGGGCTGGCCTGGGGCGAAGCGCGGGGCATGCCGACGTTCGGCAAGCGGGTGTTCAAGCGCCCCGACGGCGTCCTCGAGGCGGACTTCGCCTTCTCTTTCGGAGCGGGGGCGGACCTGCTCGCGGCGGAGGCTCCGGCGGTGGCGAGCTACTTTGTCGAGACAGAACTTGACGACGAGAGCGCTAAACAGCTACAGCGTGAACTGTTTGACCTGCTCAGGCGCTATACACGGCGAGGCGGGGGTAAACGCTATCTGCTGCGCCTCGGGCTCGCGCCTGCCGAGCAAAGTGGCGGTTGATAAGGGCAATTAGCGGCGCTTTGACTGGGCCAACTGCCTGAGCATCTTTGACGTGATGGGTACTGCGCTGAGCCAGAGAATCAAGGCGCAACCCAGTCCGATCACGGCGTAGCGCAACTCGAACGATCCAGCCTGCCCAACCTGCACGGGTAGGAAAAGCGCTCCCACCCCGAGGGCGCAAAAGGCTACCGCTATCCAGGCGAATATCCTACTCCGAAATGCCGAGACGAGACCCAAGAAGTGGAATCCTACGATGATGGCAACCGCAGGCATGATGGCGTCACCCTGACCCCTCAGGGTCAACACGCGGGCCACCACGGGGATTGCGACCAACATGGCGGCAACGGCAAGGCGGTAGGCCGTCGTCCGAAAAGGGCTGGTAGGTGGCCCGCTCGCATCGGACGGAAACTGCTTGGCGTTGCGGTGAAAGGTGATGGCTACCGCGACCATTGCAACGGTGACCAAGATGGTGAAGACGATGGTGACAAGTTCCCAACTATCTGGCAAGGCTAAGCTTCCGTTGATTCCCCACATTAGCGAGAAGACCGCACTGATAAACGTCGAAGCGGCAGCGCCGCGCAGCTGATAGGAGGTGAGCCTGGAAGTAGTCACAGCGCATCAGCATATCTAAAGGTTGTGGAGGGCGTGGCACTAGGGCGCTAACCTAGCAGCTGATAACGGTTGTTGTCGGCATATTGGCCATGCGCACTTTAAGCTGAGGTGTGACGCATTCCGATGATCTCCGCCTCAAGCAACGCCTCTTGAACGCCTACGACACGCAACTTCGGGAAGAGGCCGAGATGACGTCCGCCACGAGTTACGACCGCGACGGCCCGCTATGGCGTGGGAAGTTCGACACGCGCGGCTTCGTCTCGTACCGCGACCTCGGCGGCTTTACAGGAACCGACCTCGACGACCTCATCGCGCGAACCATCAAGCACTACGCCGACGACGACCGCATCGCCTCGTTCGAGTGGAAGACGCGCGGACACGACGCGCCACCCGACTTGCCCGAGCGCCTCGTGGCGCACGGTCTTCAGGCCCAAGAGCAAGAGACCGTCATGCTGGGCGAAGCCGCCTCGCTGGCCGTGGACGTAAGCTTGCCGCCGGGCGTGCGCGTGCGGCGCATCGACGACCAGCCCAACCGCATGCCCGACATAGTCCGCGCGGCGGCGGCCCAGGAACGCGCCTTCAGTGTTGCGTTCGGCGTGGACGACTTTGTGCGGCGCATCGAGAAGAACCGGGGCCTCGTCGAGATCTGGGTTGCCGAGGCGCGGGATGAGGTGGTCTGCACGGGTCGGCTCGAGGTCGTCCCCGGCACCGAGTTCGCGGGCGTGTGGGGCGGCGGAACGGTGCCCGAGTGGCGGGGTAAGGGTATCTACCGGGCGCTGACGGCCGCGCGGGCGAAGTCGGCGCTGCGGCGGGGCGTGCGCTTTTTGCACAGCGACTCGACCGAGTTCTCGAGGCCCATCTTGCAGCGCAGCGGCCTGCTGCCCGTGACGACGACCACGCCGTACGTCTGGACGCGGTGAGAAGGAACCCGCATGGCAGATGCGACTTGTAACCAGGCGTTGTAACCGACTGGGTCGCAATAGGCGTGCGCCAAGGCGGTTTGTTGCCTTACTTAAAAGTCCTGAGAGTTCTGCCACCTCCAACTTGAGTCACAACAAGGCTGCGTCCAGAGATTCAAGCGTCCAACACATGTGCTCACGCGACTTCATTCCTTCGCCTATCACGCTACAGCGGCCCATGTGCTACCTTACGCCCGAGGAGTCAACATGCAGCAAGAACTGGGACGAACTACGTTCGGGCAGGTCGGCATACAGAAACGGGACAAAGACCTGTGGTCCCTCGGGGTGCTCCCCGTCATGATGGTTGGGGCGGTCTCGGGTATCGTCGGACTGTACTGGGATGTCGCCTGGCACGTCGACAAGGGTCGCGACAGCTTCTTCACTCCGCCGCACAACTTCCTCTATGGTGCCATCGCCATCGTGCTGCTGATGAGCGTCGTTGCGCTCGTGCGCGACCGCCGCGACACGCCGCTGCACCTGCCCATTGGAAGGTTACGGCTCCACCCTGGTGTGCTCATCGTGGCCGTGGGCGCCGCCCTAGAGCTCTTCTTCGCCCCTGCCGATGAGCTTTGGCACCGGCTCTTCGGCCCCGACGCGACGCTCTGGGCGCCCATGCATCTCGTCGGCCTAACAGGACTCACACTAGCGGCCTTCGGCAGCCTGGTGAGCGCCTGGGTCGAGACCCGCTTAGCGACTGAACCGGCGCGCAAGCGCCTCTTCGCCCTAGTGACCCTGTTTTTCGCCGCCATCTTGCTCGCCTGGAGCGCCGTTTTGATGGCCGAGTTCGAGTTCTACATCCAGGTCTTCCCGACCTTCTGGCACCCGCTCCTACTAACCGGACTGCCCGCGTTCACCCTGGTCTTGATGGCCCGCCTGAGGCCGCTCCCTTGGGCGGCGACGCTCACCGCCCTTGGGTTCGGCGCGCTGCGCCTGCTACTGGCGGTCTTTCTAATGGGAACATCGGCTTTGGACCTCGCGGGCGACACACGACCACTCATTCCGGTGTTTATCCTCGCCGGGTTAGCCGCTGACCTGCTCGTTTCCCGCCTCCCGGCTTGGGCGGTAGGCCTAGCGGTGGGCGCGACGAGCCTGCTGACGAACTGGTTTCTCGTTGGCACGGTCGGGCTGATGAGCTGGCATCGTGGCGCCCTCCTCGTCGGGGTACCCCTGGGGCTGCTGCTTGCCTGCGTCTTGGGTGTTCTGGGAAGCCTCGCGGCAAAGGCACTGGCGCCCAAACCAGAGGCTCGCACGTGAGGCTCCTTGCCACCCTTGTGCTGCTCCTAACGATGCCCGTTTGGGCTCAGCGCGAGGGTGGCAACGTCGAGATCACCGTGCGCCAGCGCGGCGAAGGCAACCCCAGCATCGTCGAAATCCACACCGATCCGGCCATTACCGGGCGTGGCGAGCTGTTCTACTACCTGATCGAGAACGGCGGAGGGGTGACGCTTCGGGGCGCGGTCCCGCCGCGTGAACCCGGCTACTACCAGTTTGAGATCACCGTGCCGAAAGCGTGGCAGTGGGGCTTGTCCCTGCGTCATGGGGTAGGGCTTGAGCTCTTCTACGCCTTCCGCTGGCTCGTCCTTGATCCTGTCGCTACCACGACGCTCCGTGCCACTGAAACTTTTGAGGCGGAGCTCGGGCCGGAGGCGCCGCGCTTCGTGCAGCCGCTGGGAATGGCAATCTTTGGCACGGTGTTGTTGGTGTCGCTGCTGCTCGTCTTCGCGGTGCTGCGCTGGTTGCAGCGTCAAAGGCTTAAGCTTCAGAATTCTTGATCAGTCGCTTCTAGACCGAACGCACGCTGGTACCTAACGCTGGTGAGTATCCGCTCGCGGTGAAGAGGCTGGCCTCAAAGCCTTGAGCGCACCCACCCTAATCCCGCGTTTTAGCCACCCAAACTTGTTGTAAAACTGGCCGTACGGAGCGTGCTGCTAGTCGTCTTGGCGCACGCGGGGGTGAACTTCGTGCTGAGCGCCCGCGGCCTCGTGACGACCTCTCCGCAGCTCCTGGCGACGTTTGTGGTATTCGCTTGGCTCACCCTGCTTTGCCTGGCGGGTAGGCTGCCTAGAAAGCAGCCAGAGCCGCAACTTTCCTGAGCTAACACACTTTATAGCCGACTGCTAATGCACCTTGTCAACGAGCTTGACCCCGGGGCAAGGCCACGTTACCAGTACACTCGACGTGGAGGAGCCATGCTCGAACCTGCTGCCTTACTCGCGTTTTCCCTGACCGCCCTGCTGTTCGCCGCTAGCCCTGGTCCCAACTTTGTCTTCGTGCTGACCCGAGCAGTGGGTTACGGTCGCGCTGAGGGGTTCGCCTCGGTGCTCGGCATCTGCACCGGTTCACTTGTACATACGCTCGCCGCGGTTCTCGGCCTGTCCGCCCTCCTAGCATCATCGGCACTGGCGTTCAGCACAGTTAAATACGCGGGGGCGGCCTACCTCATCTTTCTAGGCGTCAAGACGTTGTTGCAGCAAGAGCAGGTGGGTGTCGTGGTGACTTCGCTAGGGCGCGCGGGCGGCGCGCGGGCGTTCCGCCAAGGGCTGGTGACGATGCTCCTCAACCCCAAG
>CADCWP010000112.1 GCA_902806425.1 uncultured Truepera sp. | reverse complement strand
CGCACCGGCCTACCTGATGCACGTGGAAGCCGTACTCGCCGGGCTCGAGTTCCGCGTCCGGGCTGAGGCCGAGCTGAATGGTGACGAACTGCTCGTCGTCCGCGGCGGGCTCGGTAAAGTTCACGTCGCCGATGACGTTGCCTTCAGCGTCGGTGAGTTCGGCGGACGCGCCGAGCTGCGCGGGACTCGAGCCCGGGACGGCGCTGCTCGGCTGGGCCGAAGCGAGGCCGAGGGCGGCTAAAAAAAGCAGCGTGGTTAACCTTGTCATATATACCCCCAAACAAGCCCAGCCTAGTGGAAGCTCTGGAGAGCTGAAACAGCGCAGTGCACAATCTGATATTCCGTCGCCCAAACTATGATCGCTGCGCGGCCAGCTTGACCCTGATTCCAACCGCGCCTCAACGCGCCGACGTATCGTGTGTTTTGGGGAGGCGCTGACTTCACGGCGACTGCGGGACGCGGAGCTATGAGTAACGATTCGCGGACCTCTTGAAACACCTTTTAACCCGGCTTAAAACGCGCTGAATCGACGGTCCGGAGAAATCTTGAATTTACCCCCTAGCGACGCTTTACGCCAAGGGAGTTCCCTGTGACCCGGACCGCTCGGATGAGACTGAGCTTGACCGTCTTGCGACGCTGGCTAAACTGGACGCAGCGGTCACTCAGGGTTCGCAAGCTCGGCGAGCAGTGTCGAGGCGAGTTCGTGGGCCTGAGCACGCAGTTCGGGTACGGCGATACCTTCGTAGCTTTCGTTCCGACGAAGCGCGCCGAGCGCGTAGAGGGGGCGCGTCTGTGTCCCCTTCACCCGACCGGTAGGATCGACCTCTAACCCCAAGCCGGTGACCTCGGGGCGAATCCAGCCAGCGTGCAGAAGTGCGCTCAATAAAGGGTGCGTGGTGCGCGTGAGATCGGTCTCCGGCCCGGTCGCGTTGACGACCCGGACGACCCGCAAGGTGCGTACGCCTCCGCCCCGTAGCTTGCAAACTGCCTCGAGCTCATTCCCGTCTGGCGTTAGGCCCACGAGTCGGCCCGCGAGAACCACGAGTTGCCCCGACGTTTGGCAGTCCGCGATCACGCCCGCGACCTGCGGCGCGACGCGCGAGCGGTGAGCGTCCCAGTAGGGGCGCAGATGCACCAGGTAGCGGCGCTTGTCCCGGAGTGACAGCCCCCGCCAGAGCGCGGGCGTCGTGGCCCTTAAACTGTCGACGACCTCTTGCCACGGACCCGGATGCGCGCCCACAGCGCGGCGTACACGGCGCACAAGTTCCGGCAGCCCCGCCGCGGGCCGCCTCGTCAGCTCGGTCGCTAGGGTGACTACGCCGTTTTCGCCCGTGGCGGGCGGCAGATGTGGTTGAGGGAGGACACCTCGCCGTGAAAGTGCGTAGATACGGCCCCTATGACCACGCGCGTGCAGGCTCACAACCAAGTCCACGGTGCTCAAGCCGATACCGACGATGAGGAGCGCGTCGTCCGGCCCTAAATCCCCCAGCGCGGCGTCGCTCCACGGGTCGGTCTGGACCTGCCCACGCCCTACGTCCACGGCACTCGGTAGCGCCCTGGGTGGAAGGTTGCCGACCGCCAGCACCACGGCTTCGGCGTTCAGGTGTCGGTCCGAGAGCCGGACGCTGAGGCCCCGAGCCGCCACGCTCACTGCGAGCGCCTCAGCGCTAACAGACACCAGCGTCACCCCGGGCTGGACCTGCTCGGCAGCCTCCTCCAAGGCGTCCTGTAGGTACTGACCATAGAGGTAGCGCGGCGCGTACACCGTGTGGAGCCCCGTACCGAGCTGCTCGGCGTGAAGGTCAAACCGGCGGGCGTGACGTTCCAGCCACCGCACAAAGTGATCCGGGTCGTCGGCACGCGCGCTCATGCTCGCGGCCGGAACGTTGAGCAGGTGCTCCGGGTCACGCGTGCTGTAGGCGACGCCGCGAGCGAGTGGATGGTCGGGCTCGAGCACCACGACCTGTAGTGGACACCGGGCGGCGCGCAGCAACTCGGCGGCCAACACCGCCCCGCAAAAGCCGCCCCCAACGATGATGATTCTCGGCACTACGTCGTCACGCAGTTCCGGAGTACGCAGTTCTGGAGCTTCCGACTCTGCCCCTTCAGCGCCTGATCGGTCTGTTTTTACCATAGAGCTTCTAACACCGGCTAAGCCTACCTGCGGGGGTCCATTCGGTGGACGGTTGCAGCTTACCGAAAGGTGCTCAGCCTATGTGCCGGTAGCTAGATTTGCACTCTGGCCAGTGCGTGAGCTGACGCAAACTATTGTTGTGAGGAGCAATCTCTTCCAAAGGCGCACATATATAACCTCGAGTGCTAGGGAATTAGTGGATCAGGAACCAGGCCAGGTTATGAGCAGCGATTTTGCGACAAATACTGGCTCTGACAGACCAAAACGAGTTGAGCTGGCTGCTCAAGAGGTGTCTGGAACGCAAAAGTAATGAGAACACCGACTCGATAGATTTGCGTAGCCGCCCTAGCGTAGGTGTCCAGACTCTAGGGTAGAGTTCGTTATCTTTGGGCTGGGCATAGACTTGGCAGCCAGCGTAGCCTTTATCTCCGATAACTGTGGCAGTTGTGTCGCTGAGCAAGCATCTGGCGACCGTAACGTCGTGCTCGTGGGCGGCAACGATGGCAAAGCGACAGACAACCCCTTGCTGGCTGATTACGGCGTGAAGCTTGAAGCCGTAGAACCAACCCAGTCCACCTCGCCCAGAGGTAGCTTCGGTCATAGCTCGGGGTCGTTTCCAACGTACCCCTTTATAGATAGGAAGTGGCTTCGAGTCGATCACGTGGAGCGTGTCGGAAACCGCGAAATGCAAAGCGAAATCGCCAAAGATGCGCTCGAGCTGCTTCAAAATACGGTAGTAGCGCGTCCTGTGCGGCAAGACCGGAAAGAGCGCGGCGTATTCAACTTTTACCAAGTCGAACCAGTCACCGACGTGGTCTTGGCTTTTCAGCTCACCGACCAGGGCAATTGTCATCAGCTCGGCGTAGCTGCCTTTCTGATTATCCGCCAGCGGTAAGCTGAAGCGTCCTGCTCGTACCGAACTCTTGAGGTAGTCGTCGACCAGTACATAGACAACCGTGAATAGCTCGCTTAGCGTAGACTGATCTTGGAAATGGGGCGTACTTGACATACCCCCATTTTCGTCTGTCTCAGCGCCTATCCCCTAGCACGCGAGGTTTATAGCGTAGCCGGTCTTCTTAAAAGGGTGTGGGCGGTGCTGCTGAAGCAGTTATTAAGGCCTTACCTAACTAGGTGCCACAGCTGGATTTGTCGTCGCTATAGCCCTAAGTATATTCTTACTGTCACACGCACCTAAAACCCTTTCGGACTGGTGAGACTCCATCAGAGTGCAGCGAAAGGTCCGTAGACTGACGCGCTACCATTATGCGGCATTCGTGCTGGCAGCATAGCGGGTGGGCATCTGAGAGGCAAACAGCACGGTATCCTGGGGAGCGAAACTCGAGCGGTGGTGCAAAGAGGCGCTCAGCCTAGCACCGACTCGTTATATCGCTCGGTCGGTTCAGGGAGCCTGCAAGGGGTTCTCTACGGCGCGAGTGCAAAGGAGAACGTCATCCATGCGGACAATGAAACTCGGCACCAGCAGCCTCGAAGTACCGGTCGTCGCGGTGGGGTGTATGCGCATCAACGCCCTAGAAAAAACTGAAGCGGAGAAGTTCGTCCACGCGGCGCTCGAGGAAGGTGCCAACTTCTTCGATCACGCCGACATCTACGGCGACGGTGCCTGCGAGGAGATCTTTGCAGACGCCATCGGTATGAACAGCGGGGTCCGTGAGGGGGTCATCCTACAATCCAAATGCGGGATCCGACCGGGCATGTTCGACTTTTCCCGCGAGCACATCCTGGCGTCCGTCGACGGCATTCTCGAGCGCCTGCGCACCGAGTACCTCGACGTGCTGCTGCTGCACCGCCCGGACACCCTCATAGAGCCTGAAGAGGTGGCGGACGCCTTTGACGAGCTCCAACGCGCGGGCAAGGTGCGCCACTTCGGCGTGAGCAATCAGCACCCGCGGCAGATAAGCCTGCTGAAGAAATACGTGCGCCAGCCCCTCGTGGCGAACCAGCTCCAGCTAAGCATCACGAACGCCACCATGATCACGAGCGGCTTCAACGTAAACATGGAGAACGACGCGGCCGTCGACCGTGACGGCTACATTCTCGACTACTGCCGCGAGCACGACATCACCATCCAGCCCTGGTCGCCCTTCCAGTACGGTTTTTTTGAAGGCGTGTTTCTCGGTAGCGACAAGTTCCCGGAACTCAACGCGAAGATCGACGAGGTGGCCGAACGCTACGGCGTCAGCAACACAACGATTGCCATCGCCTGGCTTCTGCGCCATCCGGCTAAGATGCAGCCCGTCACCGGCACGATGAATATAGATCGTCTGAGGGACTGCTGTAAGGCCAGCGAGATCGACCTGACGCGTGAAGAGTGGTACGCCATCCTCCGTGCGGCGGGCAACACCTTGCCTTGACCGGCAAGCGTAGAGAAAGAGCAGAGCGGCGTTCGTCCCACCTGGAGGGGTACTGGCTTCGCAACCTGGCAACACGCTACAGGAAGCGTTCCAGAAAAGTTATGTAGAACATCGCCGCTACTCTTCAGAAGGTTTTCGGCAAAGGACCCCACTATCAGCCAGATGGGTGGTCTTTAATGTTCTTTGCTTACTCATACCAAGTGGACGAGCAAGCGTTCGTGCTGGGGCGCAGTAAGAAGTGACAGTGAAGCTGGTAGCTAGAGGCGTTATCGGTGAGCCCTTCACCTCGACGCGTCGTTCCTAAGTAACGGCGACACAACCATCCGCCGCGACCAGACAAAAGCTGTCGCGGCGAGCAGTAACGTTGCAACCACGACGTAGGGCAGCGTGATGCCGAAAGTATAGAGCGTCGTGCCCAGAAGCGGACCCAGCACCGAACCGAAACCCTGCGCCACGCCGACAAGCCCCGCCACCGCGCCCTGCTCGTGTTCGCCGACCGCCAGGCTCGCCCCCGAGATGTAGCCGGGGAGAATGAAGCCCACGCCGAAACCGAGCAGCGTGTGAGCGACGATCAGTAACGTCAGACTCGAGGCGAGCGCCATCACGACAAAGCTCGCCAGCGTCAGCGGTAGCCCGAGCCGGAGGAGCCATACCGGGCTGGGCTTTAGGACGCGGATAATACCGGCCTGGGTAACTACGATAGCGACGCCTGAAGCGAACAGGGCGAAGCCGACGGCTTGAGCGGCTCCCTCGGCGGTGAGGCCTAACCTGTCCTGGAAGTAGAAGCCTGCTGTTACCTGCGCCGTAACCAGCGCGATAAGGGTCAGGAAACCGACGAGCAAAAACGGCCACACGCGCCCGTCCCGGATACCGATGGCAGGTGCCGACGCCCTCGTCTTAGCGGTGCTCGAGCGCCTACCTGTAGGGAGTCCCCACCAGATAACGAGGGCAGCCAGAAAGGCGATAGCCGCCGTGACGTAGTAGGGCACGAGCAGCCCGAAGCCGACCAGGGCGGCCGACAACACAGGGCCAGCGATAAGTCCTAAACCGTTCGCGGCCCCGAGCAGGGCGATGCCCGCGCTCCGCTCGGGGCCGCTGGTCGTGTCGGCGATGTACGCCTGCGCGGCGACCGGAGCTGCTGCGGTAAGTGCCCCCACGGAAAACCGGGCCAGGGCGAGCAAGGCGACCAGCACCGGCACCGAGAACCACCCGGCGAGGCCGAACTGCGCTACTACGCCGAACAGCGCGAAACCAAGCCCGAACCCCAGCAAGCCCAACACAAAAACGGGTTTGCGACCCCACACCTCACTCCGCCGCCCCCACGGCGAGCTGAAAATCGTAAAGGCGAAAGCCGAGATGCTGATAAGAAAGCCCGCCTGAACCTCACTGATGTTCAGCTCGCGGGCTAAGGGCGCGAAGACGGGGTTGACGGAGGTGAAGCCCATGTACACTACCAATAGGCCGCTAAATAGGAAGAGCTGCGGGTTCACGGACACGCCTCGGTGGTGTAAAGCGCTCGCCCATACGGTGTCATCTCGAGAAAGCTCCAGCCTGCATAAAGGCGACGCTAACACGGTCGCCGACAGCGCTCCGTTCCTACGTCGTAACCGCGGCATAGGGGCGGGGTCAATAGGGGCGACGCAGATGATCACGTCTGCCCGCCCTAGTGGTTTTGTCCACAGCTCACTGGGTTGAGTCGATCTCTTCCCCACTGTAACGTTGAAGCAGATCAGCCGTTAGCATGACTTACTTTTGAAGATCTTGTCTTTAGATCCACCAGGCGTCGGGGTTTGAGGTGTAAGTCGCGGGTTTCGAGGTAGCAACCGAGCAGCTGAAAAATACTTGGACCCCGCGCTGGTGCACTGTGAAAGCAAAACTGGTGTAGGACCTGGCGTTAGTCGATGCCCCAACTCCCG
>CADCWP010000111.1 GCA_902806425.1 uncultured Truepera sp. | reverse complement strand
CTCGGTGATGCGCTGCTCGAGGTCGAACGTTTCGTTGGTAGTCAGGTTACGGTAGCGGTAGACAGGCATAGTTCCTCCGGCGCGTCTGTAACGCACACGAAGGGGGATTATAGCATCTCTCCTGAGCACACTCTGTTAAGCTGGGCGCGTGTCCGCCGCCCTTAGTGCTGTCGCCGTCATCGGCGCGGGTGCTTGGGGAACGGTGCTGGCGCAGCTTCTGGCGCAGAATCCGGCGGTTGAGGTGACGCTCTGGGTTAGAAGGCCGGAGTTGGCGGCGAAGCTAGTACAGACGCGCGAAAACGCCGCCTACGTACCCGGTCAGCTTTCTGAACGCGTCGCGGTTACCGCCAATTTGGGCGCTGTCTCCGGTGCCGAAGCCGCGTTTATGGCGGTGCCGGGTCGCGGCCTGCGCGGGGTGCTCGCCGAGCTGCCGGGGCTACCCGCGCTGATAAGTTGCGGTAAAGGGCTCGAGCCCGCGACTTTCAAGCGTCCCACGCAGGTGATGGCCGAGTACCAGCCGGACGCGGCTCTAGGCGCACTTTCAGGACCGAACTTGGCGGGTGAGATCGCGCGCGGGTTGCCCGCGTCGGCGACCGTCGCCTCGCGTGACGAAACCTTGGCGCGGCGGGTCCAGGCGTGGCTTAATCAGCCCGCGTTTCGGGTGTATACCGGCAGCGATCTCGTGGGGCTCGAGCTTGGCGGTGCGCTTAAAAACGTCATCGCCTTGGCCGCGGGCATGTGCGACGGCCTCGGGCTCGGCGACAACGCGAAAGCAGCCCTCGTGACGCGGGGGCTCGCCGAGATGGTGCGCCTGGGAACGCTTCTCGGCGGCGACGCCCGGACATTTTACGGACTCTCGGGGCTCGGTGACCTGATGGCAACCTGCGCTAGCACGGGCTCGCGCAACCATCAGGCGGGGGTGCGGCTGGTGCGCGGGGAAACCTTGGCGGCGCTTACGGCCGCACACCTGACCGCCGAAGGCATCCCGACGGTGCGGGCGGTAGCGCGGTACGCGGCAGAGCGGGGGCTCGAGCTGCCCATCTCCGGAGCTGTCTACGACGTTGTCTTCCGCGGCAGGTCGCCGGAGACCGTCATCGGCGAGCTGATGCTCAGAGACGCCAAGCCGGAGTGGTAGCCGAGCTGGGTTGATCGGGTGCTAGATCAGTAGGGCGCTTAAACCAACCGGTGCCAAACTGACCGGTGCTAGACTAACCGGGTGTCCGCCATCTCAGTGACCCAACTCAGCAAACGCTACCGCCGCTCCTACGCTGTCGACAACGTTTCCTTCACGGTCGGGGCGGGCGAGGTCGTCGGCTTTTTGGGGCCGAACGGGGCGGGGAAGACCACCACACTGCGGATGCTGGCGGGGCTGATCCGGCCCTCGAGCGGTGAGGCCCGCATCTTGGGTGCAGGGGTGCCGGGGCCGGGGCTTTTACAGGTCGGTACCATGATCGAGGAGCCCTCCTTTTATCCGTACCTGTCGGGCTATGACAACCTGCGCTACACGACCCTCCTTCACGGCGGTGTGGGCGAGGCGCGCATCCGTGAGGTGTTGGCGTTTGTGCGGATGGAAGCGGCGGCCGACAAAAAGCTCTCGGCGTATTCGCAGGGGATGCGGCAGCGGTTAGGGCTGGCGCGGGCACTTCTCTGGCGACCGAAAGTTTTGCTCCTAGACGAGCCGACGAACGGGCTCGACCCGGTGGGTATCGCTGAGATTCGGGAGAACCTGCGGTTGGTCGCGCAGCAAGGGGTGACGGTTCTTATCTCGAGCCACATCTTGGCGGAGATTGAAAAACTCGTCGAGCGGGTGCTGGTCATTGAAAAGGGTCGCTTGCTCTTTGACGGGCCGCTCCACCAGCTGACGCGGCAGCTGAGCGCAACCGAGATCACCTACGAGCTGACGGCGACCGATGAGACCGCCCTGCACAACGCGCTCACGGGCTACGGGTACGAGGTGACGGCGGCGGAAACCGGGCTCAGCGTGCAGGTGCCGCAGGGGGAGGCCGACGCGCTGCTCTCACGGCTCGCGGGTGATGACGTCAAAGTGAGGGAGGCGCGGCGCAAGGAAGAGAGTTTGGAAAGCGCCTACCTGCGGCTTGTGCGGCAGGACAGCCGCCCGTCATGATAGGGCGAGGCGTCGTAACATAGCCCTATGAACGGCTACCTCAACACGGTGCGCGCCGAAGTCTTTAAACTGCGCCATAAACGCCGCAGCTACGTTATTGCCGGGCTGCTCTGGATTCTTTTGCCCACACTTTTACTCGTCGTCGGTTGGATTTTGCAGACGCGCGTCGCCGGAACCTTTGCCGATGAAGGGATCAACGTTACCGAGGTCGTCCAGCAGGTCGCGTCGCCCATCGCTATCGCTCGCAACAGCCTGCTGATCTTAGGCAACCTGTCGCCAAGTTTGCTGATCATCATCGTGGCGTTGACCGCGGCGCTGCTTATAGGTGAGGAGCGCACCCAGAACATGTGGAAAACCGTCCTCACCGCGCAGCCGAACCGGGGGGCGGTGCTGTCGGGAAAGATAACGGCGCTGATGCTGTTTTTGGGTGTGCTGTTGGCCGGAAGTCTGGTCGCCAGTATTGTTTTCGGAGGTCTCGGCACGCTCTTTTTACCCACGACTTTCGGCGCAGGCTGGGGTGAGTTGGTTGGGCTCTACGCTTTGCAGTGGGCGTTTGGCCTCAGCGCGACGCTCTTCGCGTTTTTGTTGATCTGGCTTTTTCGGAGTCTGCCTTTAGGGATTATCAGCATCTTTTTCCTGCCCGCGGTGCTCGAGGGCGGCTACACCTTTTACCGCACCGTCGTCGGCTTCGACCGACTCAACCGCTTTAACGCGCTTTTGGAGGCGCTTCAGCTTCGCAACACCGTGCAGGAGTTGCCCCGGTACTTTTTTACGACGAACCTCTACGCGCCCTCGAGAGAACCGATTTCGGTCATCGCCGACCTTTTCGGCGCGCAGCTCTCAAGTGACGATTTGGGTCCGCTGAGCAACCTTTTGACCGTCGATCTAGATCGTGCGGCGCTTGTCATGGCGGTCTACGCACTTCTTTTCGGGGTGATCTTGTTCTGGAGCTTTACCCGCAGCGACGTTACCTAGAGGTCTGACGTGCGTCGCGGATTATCTGATGTGACTCACGGCAGGTCGAGCAGGCGGTTTACGTTGGCGAACGTTCTTGCGTCTACGCCGAGTTGCTCCCACGGCACGACGTGAGCACGAGCCCTTCGGACAAAGGTCTGAAGTCTTCGATGATCCTCTCTCAACTGTTTTTCGGCGAGCGGGCGCAGGCTCTTATGGTAAAAGGCGGCGAGGGGCTCGAGCCGTCCCCCCGGCCCCGCCACTACGACCGCCTGCGCGTTTTCAAGGTGGCCCAGTAGGTTTCTCCAGTAGTCTCGGGTTAAAAACGGCATATCACACGCGGCCACGGCCACCCAGTCGTGTGCGGCGTGCGTTAGAGCGGCGTGCAGCCCGCCCAAGCTGCTGCCCGGGTAGAGGTCCGGATGGACGGGCACCCCGAAGTCGTAGGGGCAGCTCGAGACCATGAACTGTTCGTCAGCGTCGCGCAGGCTTTCCAGCGCCCACGCGGCGAGCGGTTTGCCTGCGTAACTGTAGAGCGCTTTGTCCCGACCGAAGCGGCTCGAACGCCCACCGGCCAGGACCGCGCCGCTAAATATCTGCTCCGGTAGCTGCGTAGCGCCTCCAGAAATGTCCCTTTTCAGGGGTGCCGTTTATGCTGAGGGCTGATCGACCTCGTGTCTGCCAGCTGCCTGTATTTGCAAGACTAAACTTGCCCGGGTCTCTTCAGATAACGTATCACGCAGGGCTACCTGGAAGCCCGCAGAGGCTGTAAATCCCAACTCTTTGTAGCCCACCTGCCGGGCGGCGGCGTCACCATACAAAGCTGCGAAGCACACCGGAAAATCGGTGCTTTGCAAATAAGGTCTTATGACCTCCCGGCTGTATTCGAGTTCTTCCCCATCTAATTCGGGGGTATAGCCAGCGTAGGCCAGTACCCGGCCCTCTTGCCGCATCATGTCCGCCAATGTACGTGGAGGGGCGAGGTAGCTGTAGTGTAGCGCCCGGTAGAGTGCGGCCCTAACCTCTCTACTTATATAGGTTTTGCTGACCTCTACGTCTGTCCAAAGGAGAACGCTCACCCACCTGTCAAAACCCCCCATAGTCTCGCCTTTGGGTAAGGTGTCGTTTTTAAGGGTAAAGCGCCAATCCGCGTCCGTCAGATGTCTCTCGGTCCATCCGTTTCGTGGCACATCGGCTACAACCAGCATGAGTCTGAATCTGTCGGCTAAGGTAGCGAAATTGTGGGTGACCTCGTCGGCGGTAGCTTGGGCTACCTCTTCGGCCCCTATAGCGATGAGGCGGTCGAGATAACCGGCTTGCCGTTCACCCATCGGGCTAAACGTTCCGAGCGGGAGCGGTTCACCACGAGTTCTACCGCCACCACGAGCCTTCCCGGAGCTGAGCGAGACATACGCATCAAAACGCTCGAGGCGGTCAGCTATCGTGTAGAGGCCTCTCAGGTCGTCAAGAATGGTTGTCAAAGTTGCCTTCATGTCGTTTTTAACCTCTAACTTCAGGGGAGAACGTTCTATCTATTCAACTACATCCTAGCTTGAAGAACCCTTACTCATAAGCCCCCAGCCGTTCGCTAAGCGCCTCGGCAGTTCTTCGCGCGTCCCTCACCGTGTCGTTGACGCCAACACCCCGGTAGGCGTTGCCGGTCAGCAAAACCGGATGCCCGGCGAGGGCGGTTTCAGCGCGCGCGACTCTGGCTAGATGGCCTAACTCGTACTGCGGAATGCCCTGTGGCCACGGAACGTGCTCTACAAGCTCCGGCTCCGCGACGATACCCATCGTTACGCGCAGGTCTCGCCGCACGGCCCGGAGCGCCTCCTCAGGCGTCAGCGCCGCGAACTCGGGGTCGACGCTGCCCCCGGCGATGACCCGCAGCAGCACCCGCCCGTCCGGAGCTTGGTCGGGGAAGATGGACGAGCTGTAAAGCACGCCCAGCACCCGTACGCCCTCACCCCTCGGAACCAAAAAGCCGAAGCCGTCCAGCGCGTTGGGCACGTCTACGCGCCCATAGCCCAGACCGAAGACCTGTACGTCGGCGTAGCGGATTTCGGAGAGCGCTTCAGCCGCCACTGGTGAGAAGGGCTTGACAAGCTGAGCGGCGACGAATGACGGGGTTGCCAAGACCACAGCGTCAGCGCGCAAAGGTTCGCCGTTCCGCCGCGTCATCTCAAAACCTCGAGCCAGCGGTCTAACCGCCTCCACACTCACGCCCCGCTCGAGCCGCCCTCTAAACGCCTCCTCCAGCGCTCTAACCAGCCGCCCGCTCCCGCCGTGAAAACTCGTCAGGCGTTTGGGTCGGTCGGGGTTGGCGTTCTTCTTAACCGCGCGCTGCTTAATGAGGGCACGTACTAAGCTGCCGTGAGCCTGCTCGAGTGCCCGAAATCGTGGAAAGAGCGCGTCGAGACTGAGCTTTTTCGCGTCTCCGGCGGTAATGCCGAGAACAAACGGCCCCGCGAACGCCTCCGCGACCCCCTGCCCGAAGTGCCGTGCCACGAAGTCGTATACAGATTCTTCACCGTCGTGAGCGCGCCCGAGCAGCGGTTCCGCAGCGGCGCGCAGCTTTTCCGAGGGCAGCAGCAGGTTCGACGCCAGAAACGCTGGGGGTGAGGCGGGCAGCTTGTGCAGCGCACCGTCTCGGTAGAGAAAGCGGTGCTTGGCGACTTCGGCGGCCTCTTGCAGCTCGAGCCCCAGCGCCCGTGCTAACTCCAGCGTGTCTGGCACGCTCGGCAAAAAACCGTTGGCAGCCCAATCGACGGTGTACCCACCTCTCAGAGTCGAGCGCACCTTGCCGCCCGTCTCATGCTCTTTTTCCAGAATGCTCAGGTGCAAGTCGGGGCGTACCTGCTGCAAAAAAAAGGCGGTGCTGAGGCCTGCGAGCCCCCCACCGATGATAACGACGCGTTTAACCATCCTTAAAGCCTATACTGATTGTCTAAAACTTTGAGGTTGTGAGGCTCCGTGTTCACTTAGATAGTAGCTATCGTGGACCTCAACATTATACCTGCGGCACAGGCCAAGATTTCTGATCTGAGTTGACGAAAAACAACTCTCGGTATTATCTGCGCGTCACGCTCGAGTCCAGAGGCTACTCGAGCATTTACAAACACAATCGCTGTAACTGAAGCCGAAAACGTTAGAAATGACGCTCTGCGCCTCGCTCCTACACCTGCTGCCGCAATGGCACTGCGCGGCGCGGTTACGGCGCGAAGCTGCGGCCTGCTTGGTTCCAAACTTTAAAAACCTAAACACGCCGGTTGCGTGCCCGTGTGGTCGCCCGTTCGGTGCCGTTTCTCTGTATCGTGCCGCAGTGTCATGCGCATCCGCAGATG
>CADCWP010000110.1 GCA_902806425.1 uncultured Truepera sp. | reverse complement strand
GGGAGCCGTGCGTCAGGTGTCCGCCGTGTGCTAGGTCCATACCTAACACGGTGTCGCCGGGTTCCAGCAGTGCGTAGTAGACTGCCAAGTTGGCGCTGCTCCCCGAGTGCGGCTGTACGTTCGCCCACGCCGCGCCGAAGAGTTTCTTAGCGCGCGCGATGGCGAGCCGCTCGACTTCATCGACCACTTCACAGCCGCCGTAGTAGCGTTTGCCGGGGTAGCCCTCGGCGTACTTGTTGGTCAGGACGCTGCCGACCGCCTCCATCACCGCTTTGGAGGTGAAGTTTTCCGAGGCAATCAGTTCTAAACCGTCGCGTTGGCGCGCGAACTCTCTATCGACGAGCGCGAAGAGCGTGTCGTCGCGCGCGCTTGTATTCATCTTGCGGGGGGCGGTCGTCGTCATGGCTGAGTATAGCAAGCTTTACTCAGCCCACACGACGCGCTCCAAACCGCCCCCTCCATAGTGGGCCGCACCTAGCCGCACCGAGGCTGCGGCGGCCGGTTCTCTCTTTACATCCTTGACGAGTTCAAAGAGTGCGTGCGTGGTTGTTTCGACTATGTCTAGGTCCGCGAAATGTTCCGGCTGTGCCCAGTGCAGCGTGCCTTCGGTGCAGCTCGGCCGCGCGTAGCGTTTCAGCTCGGCGGTGTAGTAAAACAGCACTGTCAGCGGTTCGCCGGGGCGGTTGTGAATAAGCATCCGGCGCAGCGTGAGGTGCTTGAGGTCGCTTTCACCCAGCCCCGTCTCCTCAAAAAGCTCGCGCAACACTGAGCGCCTGAGGTCACCAAGTTCGTCTGCTTCGACGCGCCCGCCCAAGCCCGTGTAGCGGTCTGGCAGGAGGCGTTTGTCAGAGGAACGCTTGAGCAAAAGCCATCCTCCATCAAACAGTAAAAAGAGTGTCGTGTAGTGCGTCACAGCGTTTCTAGACACGGTTGGGAGCTGTTGACGCCTCTGTAGGGCGCGGGCTACAAGGGGTCGATTTCGGGGCGGGCGCGTTTCGAAGCACGGCCTATAGTAGCGTATGCAATACGTCAACTTAACCCCCGGCCTCGAGGTCCCCTGCATCTACCCAAAGGTTACGCTGCACAGCATTTCCTGGAACACACCATACTACTGATGGAACCCGAACGCCTCATCACCCTCCACCCCGTCGTCTACCACATGGCCGACGCGCGCAACTGGACCAGCATAGAGCGCCATGGCCTCCTGAGTACAAGCGCTCTTCTCGACCGGTGCGGCGTTTCCGGCGAGCGGCGAGACGCCCTCGAGTCATCGCACCGTCCCACCACTGTGGCGCTTCCAAACCCCGATGGCCCGGTTTTTGTCCGCGACCAGCACCCGCTCGACCAAGCGGCGCTGGCTGGGTGTTTGGACGACCTCACGCCCGAGGCGTGGTACCGCGTGCTTAACGGACGCGTCTTTTTCTGGCCGACGCGCGAGCGGCTGGAGAAGATGTTGAGGGCCTACGGGCGCAGCGAACAGGCGGTGTTCGAGGTCGACACACGCGCCCTGTTGGAGCGGCACGTCGATAAGACTGAACTCTCGCACATCAACTCCGGATACGCGAGTCAACGTTACCCTCCGGCCAGACGGGGCCGCTTCACCTTTGTGCCGCTGCGCGACTACACCTATTCAGCGAGCAACAAGATCGCCGAAGTGACGGTTTTAGACCTGGTTCCTGACATCTTCGAGGTAACCCTGCGCGTCACGCTCCGGCAGCGGGAACTTGCTGAGCGCGTGCTGTGGCAGGCAGGGGAGGCTCGGTAGGAGATGATAGGCTCCCGGATATGGACTACGTCAACTTAGGCAACACCGGCCTCAAGGTTTCGCGTATCTGCCTCGGGATGATGTCGTACGGCACGTCCGCGTGGCGTGACTGGGTTTTGGACGAGGACGAGAGTCGCCCCTTTATACGACGGGCTGTGGAACTCGGCCTCAACTTCTTCGACACCGCCGATATGTACTCGCAAGGCGTCAGCGAAGAGGTCACGGGGCGGGCTTTAAAAGACTTTGCGGAGCGTGATGAGGTGGTGATCGCTACAAAAGTTTTTAGCCCAATGGGCGACGGACCCAATCAGCGCGGTCATTCACGCAAACACATCTTAGAAGCCTGTGACGCTTCGCTTAAACGCCTCGGCACCGACTATATCGACCTCTACCAGATTCACCGCTTCGATCCCGAAACGCCCATTGAAGAGACCCTAGCGGCGCTTGACGAACTCGTGCGCTCGGGCCGTGTGCGCTACCTGGGCGCGAGCAGCATGTTCGCGTATCAGTTCGCGCAGATGCTTTACAAAGCCGACCTAAACGGGTTTCACAGGTTTGTCAGTATGCAAAACCACTACAACCTCATCTACCGTGAGGAGGAGCGGGAGATGCTGCCGCTATGCGAGAGTGAAGGCGTCGGCGTCATCCCCTGGAGCCCGCTGGCGCGCGGCTACCTGACCCGCAGGCCGAGTGAACGGGACGGAACCACGCGGGGCAAATCGGACGCAATGGCGAAAGACTGGTATGACCAGCCGAGCGACGACGGCGTGGCGGAGGCTGTTGTCTCGCTCGCTGAAAAAAGGGGAGACGCGCCCGCGCAGGTGGCGCTGGCGTGGCTTCTTCATCAAGCTACGATCACCGCGCCGATCATTGGAGCGACTAAGATGAAGCACTTAGAGGACGCGGTAAAGGCGACTGAGCTGGCTTTGTCGGCGGACGAGTTAGCTGAGTTGGAAAAACCTTATGAGCCCCATCCGGTTAAGGGTCACAGCTAGTCAGGGTGGGCACAGAGAGCTTGGGTGTAGAGAATATAGCGCTCAACCATTTGGTCGCTACAGGTCTCATCACAAAAACGGGGCCGTAGGCAGCTTGTTAAAGGAGAGTCTGTCTGTGACCAGATGGTACCTGCTACAGGCGTAGAAAATCACAGTCAGCGTCGCTAAACGGTAGACGAATAGACGTAGAAAGGCTCGAGCGTTTAAACTCGAGCCCTACTTGATAAACGTTATCTAAACTGTCAGGCCGCAACGTCGTCGATCATCGCCCCACTGATATACGCCTTGAGCTGCCGCCGAATCGTCGCGTGGTCGGACCTGAGCGCCGCCTCTTGCAGCGTCTGCACCGTGCGGTCGAGCGACTCGATCTCTAAAAGGGACGGCTTGGCGACGAAAATCTTTTCGTGTGCGGTCGAGCCACCTTTTTCTTCGTTTGTCATCAACTCTTCGTACAACTTCTCACCCGGCCTGATACCCGAGAACGCGATGGGAATATCTACCTCCGGCTCGAAGCCCGAAAGCTTGATGAGGTCTTTGGCGAGGTCGACGATGCGGACCGGCTCGCCCATGTCGAGGATATAGATCTCGCCGTTACTTCCCTGACCGGCGGCCTGCATGACGAGCTGCGACGCTTCGGGTATGGTCATAAAGTAGCGTGTCATGTCGGGATGCGTGACCATCACCGGGCCACCAGCCTGAATCTGCCGCTTAAAAACCGGAATCACGCTGCCCCGGCTGCCGAGAACGTTGCCGAAGCGCACCGAGACGAAGACCTGATCGCGCCGTGCCCGCAACGCCGCGCTCTGCACGATGCGCTCGACCATGCGTTTGGACGCCCCCATCACCGAGGTCGGGTTGACGGCCTTGTCGGTCGAGATGTTTACAAAGTGCGATACGCCGTACTTTAGGGCGAGCGTCACCAGGTTGCGCGAGCCGATGATGTTGTTGAAAACCGCCTCTTCCGGGTTCAGCTCCATGAGCGGTACGTGCTTGTGCGCCGCGGCGTGAAAGACGACCTGCGGTTTATACCGCTTAAACACGTAGTCGAGCCGCACGATGTTCTGCACCCCGGCGATGACGCTGTGATAGGGAACGTCCGGCCAGTCGCGGTCGAGTTCGCGTTCTAGCGTGTAGATGCTGTTTTCGCCGCGCCCGAAAAGAATAAGTTCTTTGGGCCTAAAACGGCAGATCTGCCGTACCAGCTCAGAGCCGATGGAGCCGCCCGCCCCGGTAATCATCACGACCTGATCGGCGATGTAGTTAGAAATCGCCGCCGTATCGAGTTCGACCGGTGGGCGGCGGAGCAAGTCCTCGATCTGTACCTCGCGGATGCGGCTGATTCCGACCTGACCGCTTAAGAGCTCGTACACACCCGGCATGATGCGGTACTTAAGGCCGGTTTTGGCCCCCTCGATGCGGCCTACGATCTCACGGACGACCCGCCCGTCCGATGACGGCAGGGCGATAAGCACCTCGTCGACCTTGTAACGCTGCACAACCCGGCTGATGTCTTCGGTTGTTCCCAAAACAGGTACCGTAGCGATGCGGTAACCGACCTTTTTCGGGTCGTCATCCAAAAAGCCGACGGGTCGGAGGCCCATCTCGGGGTGCCGGAGCATCTCGCGCACGACCAGCGTTCCGGCCTCACCGGCCCCGACTACCAGCACCGCCTTGCGCTGAGCGCCGCCGCTCGGTTGCCCCAACTGCGTTTCGTGGCGGTAACGGGCCGTAGCACGCATCCCCGACATAATAAACATCGTGATAAGACCGTCTAAAAGGGCGATAGGTCGGGGTATACCGGTCACCGGCCCGAGCCACAGCAGCAGTGCGCTGCCGATGACCGTCACCCCTGCGACGGCCCGCAGTAGGTCGCCGAGGTCACGGAAGGCCACCCGCGACCAGCTTCTGCGGTAGAGGCTGAACACTCGAGCCGCCCCCGCCTTGAGCACGAAAAGCCCTAGGGTTGCGGTTAAAATGGCGCTCCAAGAGCCTGCCGGAAGCGTCCAGTCGTAGCGGATAAGAAAAGCTAAAGGGGTAGCAACAAGCCAACCGAGCGCGTCGAGCAGCATCTTAAAGGTGCGGCTGAGCCCGTTCGTTTCCCCCCACGTCGATTTGGTGTCAAGCTCCACTAGTTCTCCCCATCAGGTTTAACCCGGTTTGGGATGGGTCTACTGTATCGTATCCAGCAAACAGGCGCACAGCTGCGCGGCGTACCGTTTCCGCAAAGAGGTGGCGCTGTGGGTGGTGAGGCGCTAACATCGTCGGACCCTTTCGCTGCGCGCCGCCTGTCGGCGCGGTATGCCCTTAAGTTTAGCCTCTAGAGGTCCCTAAGGCTGTGACGTCTGATAATTACCGGCTGCGGGGTAGAGTGATTTTCATGGAGATCAGACCCTTTGCCGAAGCCGACTACCCGGACCTGGCGCGCGCCTACGCACAGGTATACCCGGACGCGCCGCGCAGCGAGGCCGAGTTTCGTTATCTGGACGGACGCCAGAAACTTCCCTATAGGTGCGCGCGTTGGGTCGCTGAAGAAGTCGGGACGATCTCCGGCTGGTGCGAGTACACCCAGCATCCTTCGTGGTATCACCCGGATAAATACGATGTGGCGTTAGCGGTCGTTCCCGACGCTCAGGGCCGAGGGCTAGGCACCCTCCTCTACGATCACCTGACGGCTTCGCTTGCTCTACACCGCCCGCAAGCTCTTAGAACCAACGTGTTGGAAACCTGTAGGGGGCAGCTGAGGTTTTTGGAGCGGCGTGGGTTTGCCGAAACGCAGCGGAGTTGGTTTTCAACGCTCGACCTTAAACAGTTTGGTTCTGAGACCTTTACGGAGGTTTTGGCTGACGCCGACTGTAGTGGCTTCGTGGTAACGAGCGTCGCCGCCCTCGAGGCCGACGAAGCGCGCCTGCACGACCTTTATACCTTTTATCAGGAACTCGTAGCCGACTTGCCGCGCACCCAACCCTACACGCCTTGGAGTTTCGAGCAATTTGTAGAACACCGCCGCTCGTCGCCGCTGCTGCTGCCGGAGGGCAGCTTTATCGCACACAAAGGGCGTACGCTGGCCGCGGTCAGCGAGCTTAAAAAGACCTCTCGGCCAGAACAGCTGCAAACCGGGCTTACCGCTGTGCGGCGCACCTTCAGGCGGCAGGGTCTCGCGCTGTTATGCAAACTTCACACGGTAGCCTACGCACAAGCCATGGGTGTAGAAGAGATCACGACCCGAAACGCCTCGAGCAACGGGGCTATGCTCCGTATAAACGAACGGTTAGGGTTTGTTCGGGGCGTTGCCGACATCGAGCTAATCAAGACCTTTGCTTAGGCGTTATGGGCCTTTTAGTGAGACCCCTTCCGCATCCACAACCCAAAGTAGGGTAAGCTCGAGCTGTTGAGCCGGGAAGCTACGCTGTTACAAACCCGGAGCAAAACTAACCATAAGCTGGGGGACATACGCACTACCCACGGATAAAGCACGCCACAGACCTTACTGCTGCGCTGGTAGCACTGTTTTTGCTGTGGCCGGTGATGGTCCTTGTCGCTGCGGGTGTATACCGTACGATGGGGCGACCCATCTTTTTTCGTCAGGAGCGTCCTGGCCTAAACGGTCATCCGTTTACGGTACTTAAATTTAGAACGATGCGTAACACTACGGACGTTGAAGGAAAACCCCTGCCCGCGCCGGAGCGGATAACCCCTTTTGGACTCTTTTTACGCAAGACGAGCCTAGACGAGCTGCCGCAACTTATCAACGTGGTGCGGGGCGACATGTCGTTTATCGGACCGAGGCCGCTGCTCGTGACCTACTTGCCCTACTACACGCAGCGCGAGATGCGCCGCCATGAGGTGCGCCCTGGTATCACCGGCTTAGCCCAGATCAGCGGGCGCAACACGTTGCCGTGGCCTGAGCGCTTAGAACTCGACGCCAGTTACGTCGAGCGGATGAGTTTCGGTCTCGACGTAGCTATTTTCTTGCAAACGCTGCTTAAGGTCGTGCGGCGCAGCGACGTTTTGGACGTTCCCCAAGACCATGGTGGCTTTATTCGGGCGCGTCAGGGTATGGTAAAAGCAGGCGTTATGAGCGATCAACATGACAGGTAGTCAGCAGGATACGGTCAACGCACTTTTGACGAGTGCGGGACGGCGCAACTACCTCGTCGAATACTTCCAGGAGGCGCTGCGCGGCCAAGGCAAGGTATTCGCGGCTGACGCAAAGTCGAACGCGCCCGCGCTGCAAGAGGCCGATGGCGTCTTTTTGGTGCCGCCTATCGGTCACAAGCATTACCTGGACGCGCTTTTAGAGTTTTGCCAGCAGGAACAGATACGGCTTTTAGTTCCCCTAAACGACCTCGAGCTGCCCTACTTGGCGGCGGCTAAAGCGCGCTTCGCCGAGCTCGGTACGCAGGTCGTCGTGTCGTCTCCCGAAGTTATCAGCCGCTGTTTCGACAAGTGGGAGACGCAGCGGTTTCTAACGTCGCAGGGCATTTTGACGCCCAAGACCTACCTGTCTTTGGGTGAGGCCCAAGCCGCCCTGGGGCGCGGTGAGATAAGCTTCCCGCTGGTGATTAAACCGCGTTGGGGCTCGGCGTCTATCGGGCTCGAGTTTCCGCAAGACGCCGAAGAGCTAATGCTCAGCTACGAGCTGTCGCAGCGTCGCCTGAACCGTACGGCGCTGGCAGGCGTGAGCGAGCAAGATCAGGCGCGCGCTATTCTGATCCAAGAGTTTATCGTCGGTGATGAATACGGCCTCGACATCGTCAACGACCTCTCGGGGCGTTACGTGACGACGTTTGTCAAGCAGAAGCTGGGGATGCGCGCCGGTGAGACCGACAGCGCGATCACGGTTTCGAGCGAGCCCCTGAGGGCGCTCGGTGAGGCGCTGGGCCGCAGCTTGGGGCACATCGGGAACCTCGACTGCGACGTGTTTTTGGGCGCTGAAGGGGCGTGGGTGCTCGAGCTAAACCCCCGCTTCGGGGGCGGCTACCCGTTTTCACACGTTGCCGGTGCGAACCTGCCCGCGGCGCTTATCGCCTGGACTAAGGGCGAAGCGCCCGAACCGAGCTGGCTCCGCACCGAACCCGGGGTGATGTCGTCTAAGTTCAGCCGCTTGCTGCTCATTCACACGTGAGGCGCGGATGGCAAGCTTAAACCGGACCGCCGAAGTGGTGTGGCGCGCACTGGCGTCGGAGCTGAGCGCAGGCGCGAACATCCCTCTGGCGACCAAGGCTAAGCTTTGGCGCGCCGGATTCAAGGGCGCGTCGTACGAGCTTTTTGGTCTCGCGCATAACGACCCGCGCGACTACGTGTCCGACCTCGAGGTCGTTAGGGCGAGGCGCATCAACGGCGCGTTCGGCCGCATTCTTAAAGACAAACTGCTCTTCGCGCCCACCCTCGCGCCCTACGCGCGGGTGCCGGAGGTGTTGGGCATTGTCGAACGGGGCCGGGTCTATCCAATCGCTGAGGCGGCGCTAACGGGCGTAGATGCACTTTTGGAGGTTTCCGCAGCGCGCGCCGTGATCCTGAAGCCGTCGCAGGGTAACAAAGGTAGGGGCGTCCTAAGCCTCAAGGTTGATGCTGGGCCCGTGCTGAGTGGACACCCTGTATCCCGTGAAGAGGTCGCGCGGACGATTGAGGCGTTAGACGGGTATCTGATCGTCGAACGCGTGCAGCAGGCCCCTTACGCCGAGGCGATATTCCCAGGCGCGACCAATACGATCCGCATCATCACCATGCGCGACCCGGTCACCGATGAGGTGTTCGTCCCGGCGGCGATGCACCGCTTCGGCGGCTCGAGCACCGGCCCCACCGACAACTTTCAAACGGGCGGGGTAAGCGTCGGCGTCGATTTGGACTCGGGTCGGCTCGGGCGCGCGGTGCGGTTTCCGACCTTCACCGGAGGCGTATTGCGCTGGCTGGACGCGCATCCCGAAACGCGGGTACCCATACAAGGCGTCACGGTGCCGAACTGGGCTGAGGTCAAGGGTGCGGTAACCCGCGTTGTCGACGCCTACCGTTTTCTCGTCTACGTCGGTTGGGACGTGGTCGTCACCGATGGAGGGGTCGTCATCATCGAGGGCAACCACAACATCAATCTGGGGTTGCAGGTTCACGGGCCACTCCTCAAGAACCCCCAAACGCAGCGGTTTTTCGAGCACTACGGGGTCGTCTCCCGCCGCTAGTACGCGCGACGGCCGAACAGAGAGCGCACGGCTGACCTCGCCGTGCGCTCGAAACGTCCCGCTAACGTCGTCCTCTTAGCGCGGCCGGGTCCCTCTGACCTGAGAGGACGACGCAGGCAGTTTGCCGGGAATGGGCTCGCGTTCGTCCAGCAGGTCGACGGTGTCGGGGCCGTAGCGGTAGCTCGAGCGCTTGCTGCTACGGCCCACAAAGGTCGCGGCGATCCCGAAGATGCGCACGCCGCTCCGCTGCAACCGTTCGACGGCTTCGGCTACCTGCTCGGGGTCCGTCTCCTCCAAGCTGGCGACCAACACGGTACCGGTGCATAGGGGCGCGATGGTGAGGGTGTCGGCTACGTCTAAAAGCGGCGCGGAGTCGATGACGATCACGTCGTAGTCCTTTTCCCAGCTCGCTAGACAGTCCGGGAACCCGAGGCTCAGGAGTTCGGTCGGCGAGGGTGCGGCGCGAAAGGTCGGGATGATGTCTAAGGTTTGCGCTAAGTTGACCCCGACGTGCGCCGCCTCGTAGCTGCCGTGGGGATTCTCCAGGTGCGTCCGGAGCGGCATGTGCCGTTTGTCGTCCAGGTTGTATTCGCGGGCGATCACCGGTTGCCGCAGGTCGGCGTCGACGAGCAGCGTGCGGTAGTTTGCGCGGGTAAAGCTTTCGGCCAGACTCAGCGCCACGCTCGACTTGCCCTCGCCGTTGCCGGGGCTCGTCACCAAGACCACTTTGGGATGTACGTTTTGGGTGGCGAGCAGCAGGTTGGTACGCAGGTAGCCCGAGCCTTCGCGGGAGAGGCGGCGCGTCTTTTTGGCGGGCCGGGAAAACTCGGCCAAGATCGGTAGGCCGCTGATGGACTCGAGGTCTTCGACGTTGCGCAAGCGGGTGTCCAGCATGTTGCGAACTAGCAGGATGCCGTAGCCCAACAAGAAACCGAGGGCACCCGCGATCACGGCGTTTAGGAGCGGCTTGGGCGCTATCGGGCTACCGGGGGGGAAGGCGGGGCTGAGAACCTCTAAGCGGCTGCGTGCGGTACCGAGGTCGGCCGCAACCTCGCCGCGCGTCTGCTGCTGCGCGGCGAGCTGGTTTTGCAGCTGAAGTTCTTCGGTGCTACCCTCAGCGACCGCCGCAAGTCTCTCCTCGGCTGAGGCGATGTTGCGGTCGAGCTGGTCGACAGTGGCAATTAAAGCGTCTTCGGCGCGCTGACGGTCCCAATCTACGAGCGCGTTGGCGACAGCGTTTACAGTATCTGCCACGGCTCTCGGTTGCGCCCCTTCATACTGCAAACTGAGCTGGGCGCTGTCACGAAAAAGTGAACTCTCCGCAGGAACGACGGTGAGGTTGTCGCTGAGGGACCCTATGCGCTCGAGGCTGGGCTCCGCGCCCACGAGGGTGAGGGCTGCTCCCAAAACCTCCCTACTATCTACGACCGTCGTGTAGGGGTCCGCACCTATGGGCGGCGCTACGACGTAGGTTTCCGGGTCAATGTCCCCGTTGTTGATCAGAACGGTAGCCTCGGCGCGGTAGATGGGCGAACGTGAGCTGCTCAAAAAGTAGCCCGCGCTCGCCCCAATAGCCCCCAGAAGCAGTGCCAGCAAAAGCCCGCGCCAGATAAACTTGAAGATGTCCCCTAGACCTACACTGATGTCTTGTTGCATACCGTTCCTATCCGCTTGACCTACGCTCGTGGTGCCCTCAACTGGTGTCCTCAACCCCGACCGGACGACTAGGCCGCCAACGCCACTTTAACAGATGTGGTTTGCCGGTTTCTCAGTAAGCTGCACATCTTACCCCAGGCTCCTGAGCCAACGCGCGGCCTCGGCGGCCACCAGCGGCTCCATCCGCGGCTCTTTTTGGAACCAGGTGCGCTGCCGCTTGGCGTAACGCAGCGTCGCCGCCCTAACGGCCTCCTGGGCGGCGCGCAGCGTGACGCGGCCCGCGAGAGCCTCCCTCACCTCTTTGTAGCCGATGGCTTGGAGGGCGGTGCTGGCTCCGGGATAGCGCTGCACAAGCCTTTCGACCTCCCCTACCAGACCGTCCGCGAACATCTGGGCGGTGCGCTCCGCAACGGCATGTTCCAAAAAATCGGGATTCACCTCGAGCCGCCGTTTGCTGTAGCGGTAGCGTGGCCTGGTCATCGGAAACGTCGTCGGTGAGCGGCCCGTTTGCAGCCAGACCTCTAACGACCGGATCACGCGCCTCGGATTGCGCTGCGCGCGCGCGGCGTCCTCCGTGCTCAGCGCGGCGAGGTCGCTCTCGAGACCCCCGATTCCCTCCGCTTCAAAGCGCCGCCATAGCGGCCCCTGCACCACTGCGTCGGCTTCAGGCGTCGTCGGCAGGCCCTCTGTCAGAGCGCGGATATAAAAGCCGGTGCCGCCGACGACCAGCGGCAGCTTCCCCCGTGCTAGGGTCTCGGCGATGGCTTCTTCGGCTAGGGCGACGTAGCGGGCGACGCTGAAGCGTTCGTCGGGCGTGATGACGTCGATGAGGTGATGCGGCACCCGTGCCCGCGCCTCGGGGGACGGTTTGGCCGTACCGATGTCCATCTCGCGGTAGACCATCATGGCGTCGGCGGAGACGACCTCGAGTGGGACGTCTTCGGCGAGGGAGAGCGCGAGCGCGCTTTTGCCGCTCGCGGTTGCCCCAGCGAGCACCGGAATAACGCTGTACATGCGTCTGGTCACAGGGCTCAGATAGGCAGCTCAAGCATATGTGCAAACGCCGGAGGGTACGAGACGGGTGCGTGCTAGACTTTTTTTATGGAGTTGGATAAACAAGGCGATACTCGGCAAGACCTGCAAAGGCTGCTCATCTTGCGCGACCGGGTCAGTGAGCTTGCCGACGGGGTCGCGCCGCAGAGCCTCGAGCTGAAGCTTGACCTGCTCGATATCGGCGAGGCGTACCGGCTTATCGTCGATCTGCCGGGGGTCGCGCAAGATGACCTCGAGATCGCGCTGCACGGGCGGGTGCTGACGGTGGCGGGGTTGCGTGAGATGAACCGGGGCGACCAGACATTCGTGGTGCGCGAGCGCCCCAGCGGTCACTTTCAGCGCTCTCTGGAGCTGCCCGGAGACGTTCACTACGAGACGAGCAGCGCCCATCTGCGTGAGGGACTGCTGATCTTGCACCTGCCCAAAGCCTAAAACCTTCCGGTGACTCGCCGAACCCGGCACGCTCGAGTTCGCACCTCCTGAACCTTGTGCCGCGTCGAGCACGCTAGTCTTCAAAATCAGGGGATTCGTTCTCTAGGTCGGATTCGTCGTCAGGGTCGGTTTCTAAGGCTTCATCCGAACCGCCGAAGCTGGGGGCTGCCGCGTCTTCACCCTCGACCTCGATCTCAAAGGTCGCCTCGATCTCTCCTCGCACGACCACATCGTTGGTGTCCAGGTCGTACTCGATGATCTGCCCCGCGACCTCACCCTCGTCGTCGCGGCTGCGCGCCGGATTGCCGCGCAAGATGGCGAACCCGGCCTCTTCGTCGAGCTCCAAAACGTCCGCTTCGCTGGCGCGCCCCTCCGACTCGACTGTGACGTTTCCGCGCAGCGTCTGAACGTCTCTGTCGATGTTAAATGAGAGGTGGCTCGAGGAGGCCGTGAGCGCTGGCGAGTCTCCTGAGGCGCGGCGTTCGAGTGCGACCGGCCCGATCATGTCGCCGACGCCGGTTGCGTTCTTGTAGAGGAGCGAAGCGCCGTTAACGGTGGTGCGGCCCTCGAGGATGGTGACTTTTTGCCCCTTGTCACGCTCGACGTTTTGCGGACAGCCGGTCTCCTCGTTTAGCTCCAGCGCGCCGCCGAAAAAGTCCAGCACGGCCCGATCCTGCGCCTCCGCACCCCCCTCTTTAGGCTGGGTTCGTAGAACGGCGTTCGAGCGAATTGTAGTATTACCTACTTTAGTCTCAATACGTTTGGGGTCGGGCGCATAAAAAAATGAGAGGTTCTCGTTCTGACGGCACTCAGAACCACCGCGTGTGATGGCGATGCCGCCCTCCGCGTCCGAAGCGGTCTGCTGCACGGTGATAGGGCGTTCGCCGCGCCGGAGTTCAAAAGACGGCAGGTTGACATCCGCCTCCGGTTGCGCTGAAACAGCCCCTAGCAACCCCAAAGTGACGAGCCAAGGCTGTCTCACCCTACTCTCCGAGCGCTTACGGCGCGGCCGCTTCGCCGGTTAAGTTAAACGCCGCGGCGTCGAAGCTCGGCGTCGGGTCGCTTAGCTGCCGCACCAAATCTGTGTCGGTGCGCTGCTCGATACGTCCGCCGGTAATCCGCGAGCCGAACGCCGTGTCGACCGAGACCGCCGGGTTGCCGATAACCTCGGCGCGGGAGGTTTCGTCGTCGTAAAAGATGGTGTCGCCGGTTGTAGTGATGTCGCCGTCTACGATGGTGACGTTTCCACGACCTAGCAGCGTATCCTGGCCGGTCAGCACCCGCACCCCGTCGGCGGTGATGGTTAAGAAGGTGCCGTCGTCGTTGCGGCGGCGTACGGTGACCTGCTCACCGCCACTCGAGAGCACCGCCAAGTCGCGCGCCTCCTCGAACGTAAGTTCCTGCGCCTGCGCGTCCTGGTTGCCGCTTGTGAGGGTGACGTTGCCACGGCTGACGCTGGTGTCGGTATCGACGTCGAAGGTCACCTCATCGGTTTCAATGTTGACCACATCGCCGCCCTCTTCGGCGGGTTCGACCACGATGGCCGGTTTTTGCGGCATCACGCCGCGCCCGGTGGCTTCGCTGTACTCGAGCCCAGGGCCGGTGGCGGTGAGCCGTCCGCGTTCAACCCGTACCCCGCCCGTAAAGCTCGCCTCGCGTTCACCCTCGGCCTCGGCGATCAAAACCTCGTCCGGGGCGCGCAGTTCGCCGCGCTGGGCGAAGATGTCGAGGTTGGACACGTTCGCCCTAATGCCGTCCGGCCTCGGGTGCTCGTAGACGTAGGGACCGTAACGCAGATCGGGGCTGTTACGGGTACCGCCGTCGTAGGTGATGGTGATGATGCGCTCGCCCGGCGCGTCTCCTTGCCCTCCCGCCTGCTGTGGGGCGGCAGGCTCGGTTGGGGTGGGTGGTGGGGCGGCGTTCTGGGCGAAAACTGCGAGCCCGCCAAAAAGTAGAAGTGCGGCGGGAAAGGTGGGGCGCATGGACATGGTTCTCCTTAGGGTTGATCTGAGGCGTCAATAAAGCGGTTGTACCCGACAGTGTCGGGACCACCCGCAGAAAAGCCTTTGAGGTCGAAGGTCATGCTGACATTCTGGTCGCGGCTTTCGCCGATGCCGTCGCCGCGGTAGTCGAGCAGCGGTACCTCAAAACGCCCCTGCACTTGGTCGATCAGGACCTGTCTGTCACCCACACCCTGCATGTCCAAGTCCCAATTCGCTTCAAGAAGATGTGCTTGGATACGCTGACCACGAAGGTTTTCCTGCGCGTCGATGGTGATTTGCTCCGATGCCAAGGTGAAGTCGGTCTCGCCGCCAACGGTGCGCTCGGCGTCGGCGATAGCGTATAAGACGCTCTCACCGGTGTCCGGCTCGTAGTCGACGCGCTCGGCAGCAAAGTTCCAGACGGCTTCCGGGTCGGCTTGTGGGTAGAGCGTGACCTGCGCGCCCCTTAAGGCGATGGTGCCCCCCGGTACCGTTCGCTCGCGCTGCGGGAGCAGAGAAAGCGTCACCAGTAAGGCGACGGTTGCGCTGAGCGCGAGGAGAGCGGGCCGTAACACGGCCTCAATCTATCAGCCGGAGGCGGTGAGAAGCGTGATGGCCGTGTAAAGCCCGCTAAAGCTTGGGGGCCGACGCCGCGGGTGTGATATACTTTTTTCTTAGCGCAGAAAAGTGCGCCTGAGCTATGGGCCACGCCATCTATTTTACTTTGACAGACTCTGCACCCCCACCCCTGAAACGGACTGCGCCGCGACCTGTGGTTTCAATCGCGGTTTTTTCTCTGCGTCTCTAAGGAGGCAGGATGACTGAAGCGAACGTCAAGATCAAGCCCAAAGCCAAAAAGCCCGCGCGTGCAAAGGGCAGCGGCGTGGACGCGGCGGTCCCCGGCCCGGTGTGGCTGGACGCGCCGCCCATTCAGCGGCTTTTAGAGGCGGGCAAACGCGAGGGGTCGCTCAACACCGAGGAGATGACGACGGCGCTCAACTTGCACAACGAAAACCTGCCGGAAGGTCAGTCGGAGGTGAGTTTTGACGACCTGATGAAGGTCGTCGAGGCGCAGGGGCTCGAGATTGCCGACCTTACCGAAGACGAGGTCATCGACGACGGTTTTGACGAGGTCGGTGACCTTGACGACCTAGAGGAAAGCGAAGACGAGCTGACCCGCGACCGCGAGGAGATGGAGGCCCGCGCCGAGGCGATGGCCGGGAGCCGCCTGTCTACCAACGACCCGGTGCGGCAGTATCTGCACGAGATCGGGCGCGTAAGTCTGTTGACGCTCGAGGAAGAGATTTCGCTCGCCCGCCGCATCGAAGAGGGGGAAGCAGCCGAGAAGCGTTTGGCTGAAGAGGGCGAAGGACTGCCCGAACGCAGCCAGCGTGGTTTAAAACGCATCGTCGAAGACGGCGAGATGGCGCGGCAGCACCTTATCGAGGCCAACTTGCGCCTCGTCGTCTCGATAGCCAAAAAGTACACTGGGCGCGGGTTGTCGTTTCTCGACCTTATTCAGGAGGGCAATCAGGGCCTGATTCGGGCGGTGGAGAAGTTTGAGTACCGCCGCCGCTACAAGTTCTCCACCTACGCGACTTGGTGGATTCGTCAGGCCATCAACCGGGCTATCGCCGACCAGGCCCGCACCATCCGCATCCCGGTGCATATGGTCGAAACCATCAACAAACTTACCCGCACGGCGCGGCAGCTTCAGCAAGAACTTTCGCGTGAGCCTTCGTACGAAGAGGTCGCCGACGCGATGGGGCCGGGTTGGAACGCCGAAAAGGTCGAAGAGGTCTTTAAGGTCTCGCAGGAGCCGGTGTCATTAGAGACGCCCATCGGCGATGAAAAAGACTCGTTCTACGGCGATTTTATTCCTGACGACAACGTGGAATCGCCGGTCGACCAGGCGTCGAAAACGCTGCTTTCGGAAGAGCTTGAAAAAGCCCTCGACAAACTTACCGAGCGCGAGTCGATGGTGCTCAAGTTCCGCAAGGGTTTGGTCGACGGACGCGAACATACGCTTGAAGAGGTCGGCGCACACTTCGGGGTCACGAGAGAGCGCATCCGCCAGATTGAGAACAAGGCGCTCCGCAAGCTCAAGTACCACGAGTCGCGGACGCGCAAGCTGAGGGACTTTCTAGATTAAGACAGAGCTGCTTAGCAGAGAGACCGGGTTTTTCGCCTGGTCTTTTTATTGTGCTGGCACTTCTACTAGCACTTCCACGAATTACTGCCCCACCTGATAGCCGCAATGCTGGAATGAGTTGAGGACGTTTTCAAGGGTGACTGATTTGACCGTCTCATAGAAAGCTTGGATGAGTTTGTCTATTGAGTTGGGGCGGAAGCTTTTGACAAACACTTTGATCTTGGCAAACAGGTTTTCGATGGGGTTAAGCTCAGGTGAGTAGGTGGGCAGGTACAAGAGTTCACAGCCATAAGCTAGGGCAAGCCCTCTAACCTCCTCACCGTGAGGTACCGTCCAGTTATCCATCACCACAACACTGCCCTTGGCAAGGGTCGGTAGCAGGGTGGTCTCAAGAAAAAACAAAAAGGCATTCTTGTTTACACTGTCGGTGCTGACCAGAGCTTGCTCAGCCAGAGCACTGTTCAAGCTGGTCGCGGCAACGAGACTGGTGTCCTTAAACAGCGGGATTGATCAGGTCGCCTTCCAACGTGTCAACATCATCGATGACCGCTCGAAACGTTTCGAGCCGACTCTCGTTGAGTATCGCTTCAATAGCGTCCCCACTTCCGCCAACATAGGTGCTATTCAGATCGATGTGAGTGGCCACGAGCCAAGCGCGGTCACTCGGCCACCACATGTTGGCTGATTGCAGTAGGTGTGGATTGTCATGAAAAGACGCTGTAGCGACCTCGATAGGGCCGGTAAACAGCCTATAAGGCTGCCCATTAATGTCTACGGAAGGAGCCGCTTGCATCCAGGGATGATAGCTGAAACCGTGACCATCCCAAACGGCAAACCAGCAGCTCTCGGGCGTGGTCGTAAACTGGCGGAGGGTGGTGGCGAGAATTGCTGCCAAGCCAGATGGTAAAGTACCTGCCGAAGGAATCCAACTCCAGGACGCATCGGCAGTGGTAGGGTATAGCGCCCGGTAACCAACCTTGGCAATATTCGGCCACTGCATCAGGCGATGGACTTCTGTATTATTCGCTTCGGCGACGGTTCCCCAACGGACGGGTCGCCTACCGGAAGCATCCTCTTTCTTTGCCGGGTGAAATACACGAGCATAGGCAGCGAAGGGTTGGGGGAAATGGTCAGTAAGCGTACAAGAATTACGATAGTCGCCTGGCGGTGTGCTTAGCCACGCACTCGCCTCAGTTGCCTCAGCTGTTTCAGGAATTTTGAAGGGCTTTGCCATCATACGCTTCTCAACTTTATGCCTATACGAGCGAGCTGGACAGTTCTATGACTGTTTAAGTCGCTCGTATAAGCTCATTAAACCCAATGTTTAATTCGGGAGACCGCAACGCGAAATAGAAACCCAAGTGCCGCTATGGCGAGGTGCAACCTGTATGGGGTCTGAACCTGAAAAGTTCAGCGTTGTGCGGAAAGTCCCGTTACGGCAACGCATAAACACCCTGAGTGTATCTTGGGTCAATTTAACGTACTGACCGTATCTTGTAAAACCAATTCTGATAGGTAGCTGTCTAGCCGCTACCCTGTGCGAAGTACCGACTTTTTCATCAATGGTAACCCAGACGCTGAGCGTGGTCGGATTGTTATCTGAGTGGACACAGTTTGCGGAAGCTTTAGCAGCAATTTCAGAGTATGGCGGCTTCGCGAACGCTGATTTATGAGCATATGCGGGATTAATCTCTCCGCAAGTAAGCGCTTGGGGCGTAAGAGAAACAGCGTCGTTGTTCGTGGCTTGCTGCCCACAACTCGTGAGTACAAGAAGAAACAAGACGCTTAGTGGAAGGAAGTACCTTTGCATAGCTGCCACCTTCCAAAAAGTGTCGTAACGATGCACAGCAATGGAAACAGCACATTGCTTAAGGTGGTAAAGTAGAGTACTTAACCCAACAAAAGTACAAACTTTTTGCTCAGATATAGCAGTTGGTTGTGCTGGTTCTAGCAAACGCTCGCACAGGCTCTGCTGTACTTGTTGACTCAACCCACACGCTTCCAAGTATGGTTCAACGCCGCCATACTGCTTCTTCAGATAAGAATAAGAAAGCGCCCTTAAAATCACTTCAGGTTTGGCTGTCAGCTGTTCTGCCAGACGAGTGACTCCCCAAATCGCAGACGTTGAAACGGCCTTTCCACAGGGAGCGCTGGGGGTGGGTCGTGTGATGACCCTCCATCAGGTCACTTGCCGTGTTTTGTCCGGCGCTCGAGCCACTTGAGCAAACTGGACGCGACCAGTGTCAGCGCGATGTAGAGGAGCGCCACCGTGTTAAACGGCGGAAACACCTGAAAGTTTGCCGCCTGATACTCTCTCGCCAGCTGCGTCAGTTCGCGCACACCCAAAACCGACAGCAGCGACGAGTCCTTAAGCATGGCGATAAACTCGTTGCCGAGGGGCGGCGTGACGATCCTGAGGGCCTGCGGCAGCACCACAAAGCGCGCCGTCTGCGGCCCCGAAAGCCCAAGTGTACGCGCTGCTTCCCGCTGACCGTGCGGCACCGCTTCGATGCCTGCGCGGAAGATTTCGGCCAAGTAGGCGGCGTAGCCGAGGGCGATGGCGACCACCCCGCGCATCAAGATGGGCATGTCGAGCGCCCCGCCGGTCGCGTCGCGGAGCGCGCCCTGAAGGGGGAAGCCGACGTAGAGGATAATGACCAGCATCGGGATGCCGCGGATCATGTCGATATAGAGTTCGGCAAAGATGCGTAAAGGGTGCTCAAAGCTCCAAAAACCTGCCACGCTCAGCAGTAGTAAAAGTATTGCCGTCACCGCCGTCAAAAGCGCCGGATTGCGCGCCGATGAGGGTAGAAAGGCGGTCTGCCAGAGAACCGGGGCACCGCTGGGTGCTTGTGCGGTAGGAATGAACGCGGCGCTTACCGTGCCATCCCCCAGCCCCGCCAGAGCGTCCTCCGCTGAAGAAAACGACCGCACCGACATGCCTTCACCGCCGTACGCGCCCGACTGAATCTGTCCCGAGACGCGGGAGGGGGTGCCCTCTAAAATAGCTACTCGTCCGTCTGCGTTGCCCACTAGAGTGTAGTCGACCGCGGGACGGGAGAAGAAAAACCCGCTCGCCGCCGCCGCCAAAAGCGCCAGAGCCCCGAACCGCGCGTTCGTCCAACGCCCGCATTTCAGCAGCAATAGCCCGGCCAGCCCCAGCCCTAGCACGAGCGCCGACAGATAGGCGAGCAGCGTCACCAGCGCCGTGACGCCGAGGCCGGGAAGGATATAGTCGAGCGCCCGCCGGTAGTCGGGCGCGCTGACAAACAGATAGATAACAAACGGCAGTGCGCTCAGCAGGACGAATGTGCTCGGCCCCAAACTGACGCCCTGTGCGGGTGCCGGGTCACGCTTCACGCTCTAGTCACCCGCGCCCGCCGTCAGCTCGAGGGGACAGTTCTAAACTGAAAAAGCCCGGCTGAACCGGGCTGTAGGCAGGCGTCCTCACTACTCTTGAACGACCAACCATTTTTCGACGAGCGCGTCCAAGGTGCCGTCGGCCTTGATCTCGGCTAAACCCGCGTTGAGCGCGTCAACGAGCGCGTCGCCCTCCTGCACTACAAGGCCGAGTTCGTCGCCCGACTCAATCTCGCGGATGTTGACGACGATCTCCCCGGCATACTGCTCGGCGAAGGCGTCAGCCGAAGTGTCGTCGATGTCAACGCCGTCCACGTCTCCGTTAAGAAGCGCCTGCACTGCCGTATTAAAGGTATCGTAGAGCCGCACGCGGTCGCGGCCGACGAGCTGCTCGGCGGTCGCGGCGTTGGTGGTACCCGTCTGTGCGCCCAAGATCAGATCGCCGCCGGTAAAGTCCTCCAAGGTCAGGTCCTCGTCCTCGACCCGCACCGCGACGGCCTGCGTGACCTCATGGTAGGGCTCGGTAAAGTCGACGATCTCGTCGCGCTCGGGAGTGATCGACACGCCCGAGGCGACCATATCGAACTCGCCGTTTGCCAAAGCTGGGAAGATGCCGTCCCAGGCGGTCGTCTGGAACTGCGGGGTGCAGTTCACGCGCTCGCAGATGGCGTTGACGACGTCGACGTCGAAGCCGACGATCTCACCCTGCTGGTTGACCGATTCAAAGGGTGGGTAGGTCGTGTCCGAGCCGACAATGAGTGTGCGGCCCCCCAAGTCCTCGGTTTGGGCGAAGGCCAGCGGGGTCAAGACGAGTAGCGCAAGCAGGGACCGCCTTGCGGAATTTTTCGGGTGTTTTTTAAGGGTCATGCACGATTATAGACCGTCGCCCCTATAGACGTGACAGGTAGTCGTGCCGGGCGGATCACAGGGGGAGCGAAGGTTGTTTGTGTACGACCCGCTACCGGGGGTTTGTTATGCTCAGGGCCTGAAATTGCTCCGCTGGGCGGGGCGTGCAAGCGACGACATAACTAGGGTGCCGCCACGCGGCAAAGGATGAGATGATCTATTCGTTCGACGTTTTCGACACCTGCATCGTCAGAACTTGTGCCAGGCCGACCGACGTATTTTACCTTGTAGCCGAGCAGCTGCTCGCCAAAAGCGGACGACCCTATGGGCGCGAGGAGGTGAGCGAGTTGGCCCTGGCGCGCGCCCTAGCGGAAAAGCGGGCGCATAAGGCGACGCCCAGGGGTGAAATTACGCTCACCGACATCTACGCCGAGTTGGGCGATCTCTCGGCCTGGGGCTTCTCCGCGCAGGAGATGCGGGACGCCGAGGTGTGCTTCGAGGTCGCCGCCATGCGCCCGGTCGTCCCTATCCGCACCCGGATCGAGGCGCTGCAAAGGGCGGGCGAACGCGTGGTGTTCATCTCCGACATGTATCTGCCGGAGTCGGCGGTGCGCGAGATGCTTCTTAGCTGTGGGTACAGCGTGCCCGAAGGAACACTCTACGTTTCGAGCGAGCTGAACCTGACCAAACGCGCCGGGGGTCTCTTCAAGCACGTGCTCGAGGAGGAGGGCATTCCGGCCAAAGAGCTGCGGCACTGCGGCGACGGCGTCGAGAGCGACATCTTGGGGGCGCGCAAGGCCGGGGTAGGGGCTGAGATCGTCACGGTCACGCAGCTCAACCGCTTTGAAAGGGCCATGCTGAATGTGCCGAGCACAACGCCGTGGGCGACCTCACAGCTCGCCGGAATCGCCCGGGCGACCCGGCTCAGTTTCGACGGGGAGAGCGAGATGCAGGGGAGTGCGGAGGTTGCCGCAAGCGTCGTCGCGCCGCTGCTAACCGGCTTTGTGCTCTGGGTGCTGAGAGATGCTCAGGCGCGTGGTCTCAAAAGGCTCTACTTTGTCGCCCGCGACGGGCAGGTGCTGCACAAGGTTGCCGAGGCCTTAGGGACCGGTGTCGACGCGCCCGAGCTGCGCTACCTGTACGGCTCACGTCAGGCGTGGTACGCGCCGTCGGCGTTCGCCGTGGACCGGGACGAGTTGGAGTTCGTGCTGATGACCGGGCAGTCGTCCGCGCCGCGGCATAACCTAAAGCGGGTGAACCTCACACCCGAAGCGCTGGAAATCCCCCTCTTGCGACACGGATTCCCTAAATCTGCCTGGGAGACGCAGTTGGAGGGCGAGGCGGTGGAGCGCTTCTGGAGGTTTATCGAAGACCCCGAGGTCGCGCCGCTCATCTTGGCCGAGGCCGAGCGCGCCCGCGAGGTGGCGCTCGCCTATTTTGAGCAGGAGGGCCTGCTAAAGGACGCGCGCTGGGCGCTCGTCGACGTCGGTTGGACGCTCCGGACGCAGGGGTCGCTGCACAAGGTCTTGGCGTCGGCGGGGCAACCGCACACGCTCGGCTACTACCTGGGTGTGTCCAAAACACGCTTTTCGTCGCGCGCCTACGGTCAGGGGCGGGCGTACCTGCTCGAGGAGGCTGAAAACGACAGCGGCGCGCAGATTCGCACGCTATTCGAGAACAAGGGCTTGATCGACCAGGTTTTTACGATGGCCGACCACGGCAGCACGCGGGGGTACGCCCGGGTAGGGGAGGGGCTGGAGCCCGTGCTCTCGGCGCTGCCTGTGCACCCCAAACGCGAGGTGTTCTTGCGGACCGTTCACGAACTCGTGTCACGCTTCGCCGAGGAGCTGGCGAAGAGTCCGGTTCGAGACTGTGAGCCCGAACTGCGCGCCTGTGCCCGGTTGGTGACGGGAATGCTGATCGCGCAGCCGACCCGGAGCGAAGCGCGCGCCCTCGCCTGGGCGCCTATCAGCGACGACCCCAACGAGCTGCGCGCCGCGCAGCTCGCGCGCCCTCTCTCCCCCGGTGACCTCTTCACCATCGCCCGCGACGTGCTCTCGAGGGTGCGGAGGCAGCGTTCCGGGGGGCGTGCGGACAACAAAGCTGACAACCGGACCGTTCCTACACTTTTTTATAAGGACCTGTCGTGGGGATTTTCGTGGCTCGAGGGCTCGGTCGCCCTTTCGGGACCGGTCGCTAAGCTGGCGCTCCGGAGCTTCCGCACGCTGCAAGGTGTGAACCGCGAGAAAAAGGCGCTCGCCTCGAAGCCTTTTGCGCTCTGGCAGGACGTCAAAGGGCGGTTTCGGGGACAACGTGGTTAAAAATGGTGTGGTTAAAGATACTGTAGCCAAGGACAGTGCGGCCAAACGGGTTCTCTTTATCCTCATGGGCCTCTACAGAAACGGTGCAGTCCTGAGCACCCTGACCACGATCAAATACCTCGACCGGGAGGGGTTCACGCCGGAGCTTTTTGTGTTCACGCCCGGTGAGGCGTGGCCCGAACTGCTTGAAGGCACCCCGGTCACCTACGGGCTCAGGCCCGGTGAACGCCTGAGGTCGCGCGCGCCGCAGCTCGTAGCGCGGCTTTGGCACGTCGTCCGGCGGGCGGACGTTCTTGTGGGCGGCCTCGAGATGACCCCCACCTTTTTAGCCGTCGCTCTCGGCAAGCTGACCGGCAAACCGTCGGTGGGATTTGTTCGCAACTCGCTGCCAGAGCTGCTTAGGACCCTGCCGCGCCGCTACGCCACGTTGACCAAACGCCTCTACCCTGGTCTAACGCGGGTTGTGGCGATTTCAAGCGGCATCCAGGCGAGCGTCGAGGCGCTCGTCCCCTCCCTGCGCGGGCGCGTCCGGACGGTCTACATCCCGCTCGAGCTCGACAAGGTTGTTCGGCGCGCCGAGGAGCCGCTGCCGGAGGGTGCCCCGGCGGAACCCTACCTGGTGGCGGTGGGGAGGCTCGAGCCGCAAAAAGGCTTTGACGTCCTCTTGCGCGCCTACGCGCGGCTCCGCGAACGTGGGCTGACGCACCCGCTCGTCATCGTCGGCGAAGGCCACGAGCGGGAGACGTTGCGGGCGTTGGCGACGTCCTTAGGGGTCGCTGACGGGGTCGTCTTCACCGGCTTTCAGGCCAACCCGTACCCGTGGCTGCGCGGGGCGACGGTGTTTGTCTCGAGTTCGCGTTTCGAGGGCTTTTGCCGGGTGATCGCCGAAGCCTTGGCCGTCGGTACACCGGTCGTCTCGACCGACTGTCCGAGTGGTCCGGCTGAGGTGCTCGACTACGGACGGGCCGGAATCCTGGTGCCGAACGAGGACGCCGCCGCCCTCGCCGACGGCCTCTACCGGCTTTTGGGTGATGAGGCGTTACAGCGGCGGTTGCGGGAGGGTGGCCCGCGGCGGGCCCAGAACTTTTCTACGGCGGCGTCCGTGCGCGCATTTGGGGAGGTGTTGTCGGATACGCTGTGAGCTTGAGGGGTGTGGGTGGGTGTTATGATGCCCGCAGTGAGGCGGCGTGTGGTGAGACAACCGGTCAAGGGGCGTAGGGGAGCGCGCGGCGTCTTCCGGACCGTCCCCGTCAGGCTGCCCGAGCGGTGACGATGCGAGTGTGCCAATGAACGTCCTTATTACAAGTGCCGGGCGGCGGGTGTCTTTGGTCCAGGCGTTTGCCCGCGCCGCGCGGGCGCGCGGTGGGCTGGTGCTGGCCGGTGACGCGAGCGGTCTCGCCCCGGCGCTCTACCTAGCGGACCGGGCGTTTCAGCTCCCGAGCGTCGGCGCTGAGGGCTACGTGCCGCACCTGCTGGCGCTCGTGCGTGAACACGACATCGGTCTTATTGTCCCGACGATTGACCCGGAACTCGCAGTTTTGGCGGCTAACGTTCAGGCGTTTGCCGATTTGGGTTGTACGGCGCTCGTCTCGGGACTGACTTTTGTCGAGCTGAGCGGGGACAAGTGGCTTACCCACGAGGCGTTCGCGGCGCGCGGCGTCGCCGTGCCGCGGAGCTGGAAGGCCGATGAGGTTGCCGGAGCCGAGTTGCCCTCAAAGCTGTTTATCAAACCGCGTAACGGCAGCGCCAGCCGCGACACCCACCACGCCTCGCCGGAGACGCTCGCGGGTATTTTGGCCCGCGTCCCCAACGCCATCGTGCAGGAGGAGCTGGAGGGGCCGGAAATTACCATCGACGCACTTTTAGACCTTCAGGGGACGCTGCTGCACTACGTTCCCCGCGTCCGCATCCGGACACTCGCCGGTGAGTCGATTCAGGGCGTGACGATCTCTGACGAAGACCTCAAAGATTGGCTGGGGGGGCTGCTCAAGGTAGCGGCGGAGTTGGGCGCAAGCGGTCCCATCACCTTGCAGGCTTTTTTAACCGCGCGCGGCCCCGTTCTCATCGAGGTCAACCCGCGCTTCGGTGGCGGCTTTCCGCTTGCCTACGCCGCCGGCGGGCACTACCCCGAGTGGCTGCTCGCCCTGCTGCACGGCGAGCGCGTCGAACCCCGTGTGGGCAAATATCAAAAAGGGCTCTACATGACCCGTTACAACGTCGAGTATTTTACGACCGAGCCGCTCTGGTGAAACCCGTCTTGGGCGTCGCTTTCGACCTAGACGACACGCTCTACCTCGAGCGCGACTACGTCCGGAGCGGTTTCCGGGCGGTTGCCGAGTACGCCGTGCGAGGTGCGGACGTTTCCGCCGAAGACGCATTTACCTTTCTCTGGCATGACTTTTTAGCCGGTGTGCGCGGCTCGGCGTTTAACGATCTATTGACCCGTTTTCCAACGGTCGCCGAGCGGCGTGGCGTCCGTGAGCTGGTGGGGTGTTACCGCAAACACGCGCCGAGCATCGCGTATCTGCCGGGGGTAGAGGCGTTGCTACGCGAGCTTCGGGCTGAAGGCGTGCCGCTGGCGGTGATTTCGGACGGGCCGCTGATTAGTCAGGTGGCCAAAGCCGAGGCGCTCGGCGTCGCCTGTTACGCCGAGCCGGTCGTCCTCACCGACGCTTGGGGTCAGGACTTCTGGAAACCGCACGTCAGGGCCTTTCAGACCGTAGCCGAGGCGTTTGGGCTACCGGCTGAGCGGCTCGTCTACGTCGGCGACAACCCGGACAAAGACTTTCACGCGCCTGCCCAACTCGGGTGGCGAAGCGTCCGCCTCCGGCTCCCCGGTCAGGTGCGCGAGGCGAGGCCGCACGACGCGGTGCCGCCAACCTACGAAGTCGGCTCGGTCACGGCGCTGCGGGTGCTGCTGCTCGAGCTACTCTCAGGCGTTGAGCACGGCTCTATTCGCTCCTAGTAGCTTTCAGCAACAGGTTGGAGGCGTGGTACATGTGAGACATAGTGCCCTTCATACCCTGATAGTGCCCACTGTAAACATGCCCAGCTCGTCTGTCGGTAAGTAAGGCGCGGCGGGGTCCTCATCAAACTTTAAACTTGCTTGCTAAAGGCTGCCAGCCGACGCCGGAGAAGCCGAGCTTTAGGAGCCGTCTACCGGGCTCGGCACCTCGAAGCCGCCATGCGAACTGCTGCTGTAGTAGGCGTCGATCTCCGCCGGAATCGAGTCGGTCTCGTCAACGACTTTAAACAGCTCCAAGTCGCGCTCGCTGACCATGCCGTGCGCCAGGAGCGTGCCCCGAAGCCAGTCCAAAAGGCCCTGCCAGTAGCTCCGGCCTACCAGATAGACCGGGAACGGCAAAATCTTTTTGGTTTGAACGAGCGTTAGCGCCTCGAACAGCTCGTCGAGGGTGCCGAAGCCGCCGGGAAACACCACGAACGCCGACGAGTACTTGACCAGCATCACCTTGCGGACGAAAAAGTAGCGAAACCTCACCTCGTCGGTCTGATACGGGTTGGGGTCCTGCTCGAAAGGCAGGTCGATGTTGAGGCCGATGCTCCGCCCGCCCGCCTCGAACGCGCCCTTGTTGCCCGCCTCCATGACGCCAGGACCGCCGCCGGTAATGACCGTGTAGCCGCCTTCGGCCAAAAGCCGCGCGAGCGTCTCCGCCTGCGCGTAGTAAGGGTGATCATCTTTAAGGCGCGCCGAGCCGAAGAGAGTAACGGCCTTGGTAACGCCGTTCATCTCCTCTATACCCTGCACAAACTCGCCCATGATCCGAAACAGCCGCCACGATTCGCCTCCGAGCGCGTCGATGACGTACTGCTGTTCAGGTCGGCCCACGATAGTGGGCGTGGTGTTGGACTTCAGGTCGGCCATCCGCTATCCTACCGCGCCGGGGTGCTTAGAGTGCTTTCAATACCTGCCTAGTAGAACTCTGATGACCACAACACCAGTATCAGATAGTATGCCTTGACAAGAATATTCTTTGAAAAGTATATTAGGTACATGGGAGGACGGTCCAGATGACGGGGTGAACCACATGACAGGGAAAAGCTCAGGAATGCACAAAACGGCGCTGAGCGCGCTAGCCGAACCCAATCGTATGCGGATCGTTGAGCTCTTGCGCGACGGCCCCCTGACCGTGGGCGAAATCGCGGACCGGGTCGGGCTCCGCCAGCCCCAAACCTCGAAGCACCTCAAGGTTCTCAGCGACACGGGGATTGTAGAAGTACAAGCCGATGCCAACCGCCGAATCTGTCGGCTCCGACCCGAGCCGTTCCATGCGCTCGATGCTTGGCTACATTCCTTTGAGCGCATCATGCGAGAACGATTCGACAATCTGGACGACTACCTAAGAGAACTTCAGAGCCACGATGACCCGCAAGATCACAGAGACTAACGAGGAGAACCACAGATGCCCAACGACAAAACGGTTTCGAGCGTAGAGAATGACAAGGTACTCGTGCTCGAGCGTATTTTCGATGCGCCGCGCGAGCTCGTGTTCAAGATGTTCAAGGAACCGGAACATCTCAGGCGCTGGTGGGGTCCGAGAGGCTGGGAGCTGCCGGTATGCACCGTCGATTTCCGGCCAGGCGGCGTATGGCACTACTGCATGAAGTGCGTCGACGAGACTCAAGGCGAGTTCTACGGCATGGAATCCTGGGGCAAACAGGTCTACAAGGATATCGTCGAGCCGGAGAAGATCGTCTATACCGATTACTTTACGGACGCTGAAGGCAATGTGAACGACGCGCTGCCCGCGACCGAGGGCACACTTGCGTTCACCGATTTGGGCGGCAAGACGAAGCTCGTCAGCCGTTCGGAGTACGTGTCCGCCGAGTCCCTCAAGACCGTCATGAACATGGGCATGTTGCAGGGCATCACCGAAACCTGGGACCGACTGGAGGAGCGACTTAGCGAGGTCAAGCAGTAGGGCGAGCGGCGGGCCTCTAGGTCTCTGCGCCGAAGACCTAGCCGCTTGACTGTCCTGCCGTCGGAGACGCAGGGGCGTCCGCCTTTGGGTTTGGGCGGCTCGGGGGAAGCAGGGGCTGGATGAGGCTCCAGGGGGCGTCGGGGAGGAGGGGGCGCGCCGTGGCGGCGAGAATGATTGCTCGCACTCAGAACGTTTTGCAAGAGGGCCTTAGTCGGCCTCCTGCGGATAGGTAACGCTGCCGACGACGGCGATCCCGACCAGCAGCAGATAAAACCCTCCCACCAGAAGCGCCACCGTGAAACCGGGAACGAGGCCGATGGCCGCTTCTGCCAAGGCACCATGGGTATCACCACGGGTTTGGTTCATCACCGTCAGCTTGCCCCACCACGCCAACAAGAGCGCCGTGTAGACCCACAAGTAGGTGCGCCGGAGCCGCCAGCCGAGCGCGCCGAGCCGCGACACCGGGCTTTCAGGCCGCTCGAGGTTCGTCAGCAAAGCCGCCTTCCAACCCGGTTCCGCCGCGCCTCCCAGGACTTCGGCGTAAAAGCCGCGCTCTAAAAGCCGCACCCGCCGGTGCGCGGTCTCGTAGATGCGAAAACGCCTCGCCTCGAGGTTTAAGAAAAACAGCGTCAAAATCATGGCGAATAAAAAGACGACGTGCGACACCTCCGGGTTGCCGAGCGCGAAGGTGACGATCCCGGCAGTTGTCACCACCGCCCAATTCGTCGTCGTGTCGAGCCGAACCCGGTAGAGGGTCATGCGCCCGAGTTCGCCCCGGTAGAGGTGAATCAGGCTGTTCGTCCGGCCACTATCGTTTTTCTCGTGGGTGGGTTCAAGCTGTGCTGTGACCCGCACCTGATCTGGCGTCATGGCCCTAGTATGCCAAGTTTTACGTTCTGCCACCTTCACCCGCTTCAGCCAAGGTAAAATCGGGTCGTGGACAGCGGTAGAGACACCTTTTCATACGCCATCCGGGTTCAAGCGGACGAGATCGACGAACTAGGTCACGTCAACAACACGGTCTACCTGCGCTACGCCGAGGACGTGGCGCGGGCACACTCGGACGCGCTGGGTTTAAGCCTGGGCGTCTACAAGGCGCTCGGGGTGGTGCCGGTGGTGCGGCGGCACACGATCACCTATCACCAGAGCGCCGTGCTGGGGGACGGGGTGAGGGTGACGACGCGGGTCGAGGCGTTCCGGGGGGCCAGGGCGGGCCGGACGACGGGGTTGGCGCGTTTGGACGGGGTGCTCTTGGCCGTGGTCGAGACCGAGTGGGTCTGGATTCGGGTCGACAACGGTCGCCCGACGCGGGTACCGCAAAAGGTGTTGGAGACCTTTGGGTTGACGAACGACACCAGCGTAGCGGCCCCGTTAGCGGGCCAGTGAGCGCTCTCTCGGCGTCGGCTGGTCGGTCTAAGCGCCTGTGCGCCGGTTATGTTGAGCTGCACCCCCCGGTTTTCCCTCGTCCCGGCCCTTGGCTTTAGCTTCTAGCCTCGTAAATACGCGACCGTAACGCCGTGACCACCCTCGTAGGGCACTGCGTCTTCAAAGCGTTCGACGCGCTTTTCATTCTTGAGATAGTTTCGTACCGCGTCGCGCAGCGTGCCGGTACCCTTACCGTGCAGGATGCGGATGCGGGGCGCTTTCAGCGCGTGCGCCTCGGTCACGAAGTCGCGCAGCTTTTCTAGGGCCGGTTCTACCCGTTCGGCGCGGATGTTGAGTTCATCGTCGAAGCGGGTGGGGGCGGTGTAACCCGCTTGTTTTTTGACCTTCGGCTGTCCCTGGAATTTGACGCCGCTTTTAGGCACCGTGACCTTGAGGAGCCCCAGCTGCACCACCACGTCGTCGCCGCGCACCTCGGTGATAGGCCCCTTTGCGCCGTACGCCTCGACCATAACGACCGCACCGGGCTCGAGCGCCGGTTTCTTGCGCTCGGAGGGCAGCGGAATCTTCTGCGCGGCGGGCACCTTCGTCTTGACGTTTTGACGCAGCCTTTGCAGTTCGCCGAGTGCCTGTGAGCGCCCGACCGGATCGCGGGTAGCGGTGCGTTTAAGTTCCTTGGCGCGTTGCAGGGTGTCTTGCAGCAGCTCGTCCGCGCGTTCGGCGGCGGCGGCTAAGACCTCACCCTCGCGGGTGCGGAGCCGGTCGATCTGTTCGCGCAGTAGGGCGGCTTCGCGGGCGGCCTGGTCGCGTTCGTTAGCCAACTGTACCTGACCCCGGCTCAGCTCTTCACGCTGACGCTCGAGGGTCTGAAGGAGGGACTCGAGCGCCGCCCCCTCCGGCCCCAAAATCTCCTGCGCCCGTACGAGCAGCTCATCGGCGAGCCCCAGCCGTTCGGCGATAGCGAGTGCGTAGCTCCGGCCCGGTTGCCCGACGACGAGTTCAAAACGTGGCGCGAGATTGGCGACGTCGAAACTCATGGCGGCGTTTTGCACCCCCGTCGTCTCCGACGCAAAGACTTTGAGAGGAGCCAGGTGCGTGTTGATAAGGCCGCGCGCACCGCTAGAGAGGATGCCCTCCAAGATGGCCCGTGAAAGGGCTGCGCCTTCGTCCGGGTCGGTGCCGGACCCGAGTTCGTCGACCAGCACCAATACGTCCGGCGCGGCCTGTTCCGAGATCGCCTTTAAGTTCTTCAGGTGCCCCGCATACGTTGACAGGCTTGCCTCGATGCTCTGCTCGTCGCCGATGTCGGTCAGGAGCGCCTTAAAGGGCGGCAGCTTGGCTTCGGAGGCCGCTACGAACATTCCGCTGTGCGCCATTACCGCCGCCAGCCCGAGCGTTTTTAACAGCACCGTCTTGCCCCCGGCGTTGGGTCCGGTGACAATCAGCAGGCGGTGCTCGTCGTCCAAAGCGACGGTATTCGGCACGCAACCGGCGATCAGCGGGTGACGGGCGCGCGTCAGCTTTACAGAACCGTTTTTGCTAAACGTTGGCTGGGTGAGCCCCCAGTCCCGCGCCAGCCGCGCACTCGCGGCCACCAAATCGAGTTCGGCGAGCGTCTCCAACGTCTCGTCAAGTCCCGGCTCGAACGCCAACCGCTGCCCGAGCGCAATCAGGATGCGCCGCACCTCGTCGCGCTCTTCAAACTCTAAAAGCGCCAACTCGTTGTTCATCGGTACGACGCTCTGCGGCTCTACGAAGACCGTCGCGCCCGAGTCCGAGGTGTCCAGGACGATGCCCGGCACCCGCGACTGCGAGGAGGCCCGCACCGGGATCACGTAGCGGTCACGCCGTAGGGTGATGATGTTGTCCTGCACAAACTCGGCGTAGCGGCCCAAAAGCTCCTGCAAGCGCTCACGGATGCGGCCCCGGAGCGGGTTCAGGCGGCGGCGAATCTCGCGGAGTTTGGGCGTGGCGTCGTCGCGGACGCGCCCGTCCGGGTCGAGCTGTTCACGCACCATCCTGAGCGCCCCGTCGAACGAGCCGAGCTGCCGCGCCAACTCGGACAAGGCCGGACGCTCGGACGCCAAGATGCTGCGCTTGATGGTGCCGGAGGCGTCCATCGTGTAGGCGATCTCGAGCAGCTCCAGCCCTTCCAACACCCGCCCGTCGCGCACCCGTTCCAAGAAAGGCCGGATGTCGCGGACGCCGCCGAGCGACAAGTCGGAGCCTGAGAGCGCTTCGGCGGTGCGCGTCCACGCCCGCTCCGTCTCAAAGCGGCTTAGCTCCGGCGAGACGGCGAGCGCCCGCTCCACACCCAGGGATGAGGCGGCGCGTTCGGCCAATGCCTCTTGGACGCGAGGGAAGTCGAGCTTTTGGAGCGTGGTGGGGGTGACGTTCACAAAAAGGGATTATACGGCTTTGAAAGGGCAGATTTAGCGCAGGGCACTACGGAATAGAGCCCCATTAGTCAAAAAGTTGATCGCCCTTCCCTTGCACAAGATTTTCAATCTGACCTATAGCATCTTGCTCTTTGCGCCAAGCTAAATCTCGGAGTTCGTTTGCCTGGAGAACGAGGTTGCCGATTTCATCTTGAACGGCTCTTTCTGGAAGCGGTATAGGGACAGA
>CADCWP010000109.1 GCA_902806425.1 uncultured Truepera sp. | reverse complement strand
TAGACGACGACCGCCCGTCCGGTCTTCTGCACCGACGTTAAGATCGTTGCGGTGTCGAGCGGAGTGAGCGTCTCTAAGTCGATGACCTCGAGCCTCACCCCTTCTTTTTCGGCTACCTCCGCCGCCTTTTCACACACTTCGACCATGCCGCCGTAGCAGATAAGCGACGCAGCGTCCCCTTCGCGCATCACTCGGGCCTGACCGAGCGGGTGCGTGTAGTAGCCCGCAGGGACGGCGGCGCGGCTCGAGCGGTAGAGCTTGATGGCCTCTAGGTAAAACACCGGGTCGGGGTCCTCGATAGCGGCCAACAGCAGCCCCTTGGCGCGTTCCGGGTTCGACGGGATCACGACCTTGACCCCCGGCGTGTGGGTGAGGATCGCTTCGGGCGAGTCGGCGTGCTGTTCAGGCGTGTGGACGCCGCCGCCGTAGGGCGCGCGGACCACCATCGGGACGCTGTAACGCCCCCGCGTGCGGTGCCGGTAGCGCCCTAGGTGCGACAGGATTTGGTCGAGCGCCGGGTACAAAAATCCGGCGAACTGGATTTCGGCGACCGGCCTAAAACCTGCGAACGCCAGCCCGATGCCGTGCCCGACGATACCCGACTCGGCTAAAGGGGTGTCGAAGACCCGCTTTTCCCCAAACCTTTCCTGAAGCCCGTCGGACGCCCGGAAAACGCCCCCCATCTTGCCCACGTCCTCGCCGAACAGAAGCACGCGCTCGTCCGCCGCTAGGGCCTGCGAGAGTGCCTGGTTGATGGCCCCGACCATCGTCAGTTGCGCCGTCGCAGCGTTAAGCTCAGCGTCCCTAAGCCCCGCGTCCTTAAGCCCCGTCACGCAGCACCTCCCAGGCCCGCTGTTGGTCGGGCGTCATGGTCTCGAAGACGTGTTCGACAATTTCTCGCGGCTCCGGGTCGGGCGTTGCGTCGGCGGCCTGCACAGCCTCGTCTACCTCACATTTGAGGGTTTCTACAAGCCTCGCTTCGTCGCCCTCGTCCCATAACCCCAGGTGATTGAGCGCCGTCTGCATCCGCCGGACGGGGTCACGCCCTATCCACGCGCTCGCCTCGTCCTCGGTGCGGTAGCGGCTTGGGTCGTCCGAGGTGGTGTGCGGGGCCATCCGGTAGGTCATCGCTTCGATGAGGGTAGGGCCGCCCCCGGCTCGAGAGCGCGCTACCGCCTCCCTGGCAGCACTCCACACCGCGACGAGGTCGTTGCCGTCGACGCTCACCCCCGGCATTTCGTAACCGGCGGCGCGTGAAGCAATCTGTTTGGTTTTCATCTGCTTCGTTGTCGGCACGCTTATCGCCCAGCCGTTATTTTGCACCATAAAGACGACCGGCGCGCTGTAGACCGAGGCGAAGTTGAGTGCCTCGTGAAAGTCGCCTTCGCTAGTTCCGCCGTCACCGACGAAGGTTGCGACAACGCGCCCTTCGCCTTGCAATGTGAGGCCGTGCGCCAGCCCGACCGCCTGCGGCAGCTGCGTGGCGATGGGGATGTAAAAGGGCAAGATGTTCACGTCGTCGGGAAAACGCCAACCCGCCGGGTGCGCTCGCCAGTAGAGGATGAGGGTCTCGAGCGGCAGCCCGTGCGTCAGGGCGGCGGCACTTTCGCGGTACGAGGGCACGAGCCAGTCGTCTTCGTTAAAGGCGAGCATCATCCCGACCTGCGCGGCCTCCTGGCCCCGATAGGGCGGGTAGACGCTGAGCTTGCCCTGACGCTGCAACACCTCGGCGCGCTCGTCCCAGAAGCGGGCGCGGCGCAGCTCGCGGTAGCCGCGCAGCAGGTCGTCGTGCGAAAAGGGGAGGGCTTGGAGCGGGGTTCCCTCGTCACTCAGGTAGCGAATAACGTTCATCTCGACCTCCGTGGCGGCTTATGAGCGCGCGGGGTGGTATCTGCCATTCAATCTAGCACCTGAACCGCTCACGTTGCCGTTCGGCTTAAACTCGGTTATGGTTTCATATTTTGTCGGGATTTACGCCAGGGGGCCTAAATGGCTGGTTGGAAAAACAATTCTTGAGCAACCTTTAGAGGCGCACTTTGCCTATATGGAGGCTTTGCAGAGCAGCCGTGTCCTTGTGCTCGGTGGTCCGTTCAAGGACGATGAGGGTGCCTTGGCGATTACTACATCCCCCAGCCCAGCTAAAGCGCGGCTGATTTTTGCCGCTGATCCCGCCGTAATACAACAAATTTTCAGGGTCAGCGTACACCCCTGGTTCGCCTCCGTAGCGGGAGAGGTCAGCCAGGGGCCGTGGTGATCCAGCCCGAACATCTTCATTCATGCTCAAAAGCTTCTAAAGCCACCGCTCGAGGATAACTTCATCTAAGTAGCGCTCCCCGATCTTGGCGTGCCGTTTGGCGACGCCGACCTCTTCAAAGCCGTACTTGCGGTAGCTGCGAAGCCCTGCCTCATTGTCTGCGCGTACCCACGCCAGCAACTTCTCAAAGCCTTTGGCCTTGGCCCGTTCAAACGTTGCTTTATAGAGGTGCCTCGCAATCCCCTGGCGCTGATGCTCCAAGCTCACATAGGTGCCGATCTCGCCCACATGGTCTAACGCTGAGGTATAGCTCGCTACCGGCGTCACGACCTGAAAGCCGCGCAGCTGTTTACTATGCGCGTGAAAGGCACCCAAAAAGCTGCCTCGAGCCGGGAAGGTTCGGATAAACTCTTGCTCGTCAGGCACCGTAAAAGGTGAGACGAAGGTGGTGTAACACCCGGCCTCGATAATAGGGTTTAGCAGAGCGACAATCTCTTCGGCGTCGGCTGGGCGCACTTCACGGATGACAAACACAAGTCTGAGTTTACGCCAAGCTACGACGTGCGTTTTATAGTCAGCTATGACCGACGCACCGCCCCCCGCGCCCACGCCGCAAGACACACTTTCCGTTACCCACCACACCGCTACCATCGGCGGGGAAGAACTCCGCTACACCGTCACCACCGGCACGCTCGTGTTTCGGGAAGAGGGCCAGAAAGACGGTGCCGCGGAGGGCGAAAAGCCCAAAGCCACAGTCTTTTTCGTTGCCTACACGTTGGATGGTGCGGAGCTGGGGACGCGTCCGGTGACGTTTTCGTTTAATGGCGGCCCCGGCTCGTCGTCGGTGTGGCTGCATCTAGGGCTTCTAGGGCCGAAGCGCGTGTTGTTCGACGACACCGGCAACCCGACCCCGCCGCCGTATCGGCTCGTGGACAACGAGTTTTCGCTCCTGAACGTGAGCGACTTGGTTTTTATCGACCCGGTATCGACCGGCTACAGCCGCGCCGTGACGGGTGAAAAAGCGGGTGAGTTTCACGGCTTTAAGCGGGACCTCGAGTCCGTCGGCGACTTTATCCGGCTCTACACCACGCGTTACGGGCGCTGGCTCAGCCCGAAGTTCGTCATCGGCGAGTCGTACGGGACGACGCGGGCGGCAGGGCTCTCAGGCTATTTGCAAGAACGGCACGGGCTGTACCTAAACGGTCTCATGTTGGTGTCGTCGGTGCTCGATTTCGGGACGCTGCTCGCGCAACCCGGCAACGACCTGCCGCATATCTTGATCTTGCCGAGCTTTACGGCAACCGCGTGGTATCACCACAAACTCGAGGGCGCATTGCAAGAAAAACCGCTGGAGGAAGTTCTACAAGAAGCCGAAGCGTTTGCCTTGGGCGACTACACCCACGCGCTCATGCGAGGCGACCTTTTGGCTGCAAACGAGCGCGCCCGAATCCGAACCAAGCTCGCCCGCTACACCGGCTTGAGTGAGACCTACGTTGAGGGTACAGACCTGCGCGTCGACATCATGCGCTTCGTCAAAGAGCTGCTTCGGGGCGAGAAGCGCACCGTGGGCCGCTTGGACAGCCGTTTTACCGGCGGCGACCGCGACGCGGTGGGGGAGACCTTCTCCTACGACCCGTCGTACGCGACGATTCAGGGGCCGTACACCGCCACCTTCAACGACTACGTGCGCCGCGAGCTAGGGTTCGAGAGCGACCTGAGCTACGAGATCATCGCCAACTTGTACGAGACCTGGAGCTACAAGGATTTTGAGAACCGCTACGCCGAGGTCGGGGAGACGCTCCGCGGCGCGATGACGCGGAACCTGCACCTGCGGGTGCACGTGGCGAGTGGCTTTTATGACCTGGCGACGCCGTACTTTGCGACTGAGTACACCCTGGCGCACCTCGGGCTGACGCCTGAGCAGCGGGAGCGGCTGAGTACGAGCACCTATGAGGCGGGGCATATGATGTACGTGCAAAGGGCGTCGCTCGAGAAACTGAGCCGGGAACTGGGAAGGTTTGTCGCGGCGTAGGCGCTTTAACAGGCAGCTTGTTCCTCAGAGGAAAGGCGTTTAGTATGGCCCTAATGCTCAAGCTACCCTCACGTCTGAGGCAGCTTTTGGTTGCTGTGGTGCACGTCTTCGCGGCTTGGTTTCTTACCGTGTTGAGTCTTGCTTATCTCGCTCCGTGGACGAAAATAGCTTTGCTGCCAGCAGTCATCACGTTATTCGTGTCGGTTCCAGTAGCGCTGATCGGTATTTTGAACCTCTATTTTGGAGGCTACAACCGAATACCCGGGGTGACTTGGGTCATTCTGGGGATGTTGCTTGGGACAGGTTTAGTGCTCCTCACTTCGATGGCGTTCGTTTAATACGCCTTAAACGCGCTTAAGGAGTCCAACGCACGGCTGGACTTAGAGCTACGCGCGGCTTAACGTGTAGGCCATGCGAGGCACCCACGCATCCCTCCCCGACCCGCGCAACGATTCGATTCTCATCTACATCAACAGCGACTTTTTCCCCCGTCATGAGGCCAAAGTGTCGGTCTTCGACAGCGGTTTTTTGGTAGGTGACGGTGTTTGGGAGGGCGTACGGCTCCATAACGGCAGGTTTGCTTTTTTGGACCTGCACTTAACCCGACTTTTTGAAGGGGCCAAGGCCATCGGCTTAGACATCGGCAAGACCAAAGCTGAGCTAGAAGCTGCCCTTTACGAAACCGCCCGCCGAAATAACATGCACACCGACGTTCATATGCGCCTGATGGTCACGCGCGGAACTAAAAAGACGCCCTCGCAGGACCCGCGCTTGGTCGTCGGCGGGTCCACGGTCGTCATCATCGCCGAACACAAACGCGCCGACCCGGAGGTGACCAAAGCGGGCGTGCGGCTTTTTACCAGTACAGTTCGGCGTCCGCCACCGGACACGCTCGACCAAAAGCTCAACTGCCACAGCAAACTGCACGAGGTCATTGCGCTCGTGCAGGCGCTCTACGCGGGCGCGGACGAGGCGCTGATGCTCGATCCGGAGGGCTTCGTGGCGACCTGCAACGCGACGAATTTTTTTATCGTCCGGCGCGGCGAGGTCTGGACCTCGACCGGGCAGTACTGTCTAAACGGCATTACGCGGCGGCTGGTGCTCGAGCTTGCTCGCGCCGAGGGTATTCCCACCTTCGAAAAACCCTTTTCGCTGACCGACGTGTACAGCGCCGAGGAGGCGTTTGTCACCGGCACATTCGGTAGCCTCACCCCGGTCAGCGCCGTAGATGGGCGTGACATCGGTACGGGCACCCATCCTGTGACCGAGCGGTTGGCAGCGTTCTATAAAGAAGCTGTCGTCAAGGCGACCGCGTGACGCTTGTGAAGCCAACCAAGCGCGTGTCGGTCTGGTCGGGGCCGCGCAACGTCTCGACCGCGCTGATGTACGCGTTTCGTGGGCGGTCCGACACGATGGTCGTCGATGAGCCGCTCTACGGGCACTATCTGACGTTCACAGACGCGCCGCATCCCGGCAAGGCGGAGGTGCTGGCGCAGATGGAAACGGATGGGGGGAGGGCTGTACGGGAGATTCTCCTGGGCACCTACACAAAGCCTGTTGTGATGTTCAAGAACATGGCGCATCATCTTGTCAGTCTCGAGCGCAGTTTTTTAGCCCAGCTTCAGAACGTGCTGCTGATCCGTGACCCTGAAGAGATGTTGCCGTCGCTCGCCCGACAGCTGTCCGAGCCGACCCTGCGCGACACCGGGTTGGGAGAACAGGTCGAGATTTTGGAGATGGTGCTGAGATCGGGGGGGACGCCTATCGTTATCGAGGCGAAGACGCTTTCGCAAAATCCTGAAGCCGTTTTGCGTGGGGTGTGTCGCCGTCTGGAGATCACCTTCGAGCCCGCCATGCTCTCATGGCCGCAAGGCCCGAAACCGGAGGACGGCGTGTGGGCGAAACACTGGTACGAAAACGTCCACAGGTCCACCGGCTTTGTTCCTCATGAACATAGGACGTCGTCGTTTCCTGAGCACTTGAGACCGCTGTTAGAGGAGAGTGTGCCGTTGTATAAGCGTTTGGCAATTTACGCCATCAAGTAGATGTAGAGCTAACACCAAGGTTTGTTACAAACCTAAGAAATGCTTAAATTATTGTCGGTAACTATTGGTGCTCTACAGTAATCTACCTGGCAGACGGTATAATCCCGAAATAATGGCTGATGCAATAGAAGGAACTTGGCAATCTACTGAACTCTGGCGCTTCATAGAGGAGGCTCAAGACGATAAAGCTGAATCTATCCGT
>CADCWP010000108.1 GCA_902806425.1 uncultured Truepera sp. | reverse complement strand
AGGCAAGGTTCTCGCGTCCGATCCCGTAACTGGGGGCAACGAGGGCAACTAGCCCCTCTAGTAGCCGAGCCGCTTGTCCACAACGTGGGTGAGCGGCTCATTACTTTGGTAGCGCCGCAGATTCTCCAAGAATACCTCCAAGGCGCGCTCGTCGTAGTGCGGCGTATCGCCCGAAGTATGGGGCGTGATGATCACATTGTCCATGCCCCACAGCGGTGAGTTCTCGGGTAACGGTTCGGTCTCGAATACATCTAGTCCCACTCCGGCCAGCCAACCTTCTTGCAGGGCGCGAACCAGTGCGGGTTCATCAACCAGCCCGCCTCGCCCGATATTGACTAAAATCGCGGTGCCCTTAAGCGCCCTCAGTTCGGCCTCGCCGATGAGATGGTACGTGTCTTTGGTCAGCGGCAGCGTCAGCACCACGAAATCCGCGCCGGGTAGAACTTGGGGCAGATCGGTTAGCGCCACCATCTCGCCGATATGCTCGACTTCTTTATCCGGGTTGCGCCGCACACCGACGACGCGCATCCCGAAGGCCTGGGCCAGCCCCGCCGTGCGCGCGCCGATAGCGCCCGTGCCCAGTAGCAGCATGGTCTTTCCGGCAAGCTCGAAGTAAGGTTGGGGCTCCTTACGCCAGATGTTCGCCCCCTGGTCACGCAGCGCTTTAGGAAAGCCGCGCGCAAAAGCGAGCAGGTACGCCAGAATGTGTTCACTGATGGGAACCGCGTGAATCCCCGAAACGTTGGTCAGCGTAAAGTCCTTTTCCGCAATCTCGGGGTGCTCCATAAGCCAGTCCGCCCCCGCACCCCACTGCTGAAACCACCGCAGGTCGGGGGCTTTAAGCAGCAGGTCTCTGGGAAAGCCACCCACCGCCACCTCGATCTCATCAAGCCGTACCTCGATGTCAGCCTTGTCGAGGCTGTAAAACAGTTCAAAGCCACCCGCCGCCTCACGGATGGCCTCTTTTTGCGCGTCGTTAAAATGGTCTTCGGCGAATCCTACCAGTAAAACGCTCATGGGCCGAGTTTACCCGCTCGAGCTCCGAGCGGCTTGTAACATCCTGCCGATAGCGCCGGTTTAGTTCAAAAAACCTCTGGAACGTCTTACACGCGCCTGGTTGCTGACCGGCCCACCTATCGGCCTAGCCGTGCCTGCACGGCGCGCTGCTACAGACGTTTTCACAGGTAAAGGTCGGGGCGCCACACCTGTAAGATAGAGGCTTTTCGTAAACCCTTGCAAAAGGTTGACTATAAAGATGGAGCAGCACCGCCTCACGCTGAGCGCCACCCCTCCCTTTTCGTTTAGGCAAACACTTGGGTTTATCCGCGCCTTCTACGCCCGCGACTACGAACGCGTACCGGCGCGCGAGCAGGTGCAGGAGGGTACGCTCAGGCGGATTGTAAGCGTGCTGGGCGTACCGGTGCTGTTCGAGGTCGAGGAGACCGAAGAGGCGCTTTCTCTAACCCTGCACGCCGAAAGGCTCGATGACGCGCTAGTCGCTGCTACAACCGACCGGGTGCGCTTCTACTTGGGGTTAGATGACGACCTCACCCCACTCTACGCACGCGCCGACCCCGTTTTTGAGCGCGTCGTCAAAGACCTTTACGGCTACCACATGCTTAAAGTCTTGACACCCTTCGAGGCGGCGTGCTGGGCGCTTGTTCAGCAGCGCACCCCAAACGGCTTCGCCCACAAGACGATGGCTCGGCTTGGTGAGCACTTCGGCGGGCGTTTGGAACATGGGGGCAGGGTCTATACCGCCTTTCCCGAAGCGAAGGGGATGCTGGGGAACCCGGAGGCGCGCATTTTAGAGGCCACCAACAACACCCGTAAAACCGAACGCTTGTTACATCTGGTTCGCGCCTTCGCCACCGCCGACGAGACGTTTTTGCGCACTGCCCCCTACGGCGAGGTCGCGCGCTGGCTCTCCAGCATCAAGGGTTTAGGGGCGTGGTCGGTGGACTTTATCATGCTGCGCGGCCTAGGCCGAACCGAGCGGGTGCCGTGGACGGACACGGGGATGTTGACGGCTGTTTCAAGGGTCTACACGCAAGGCTTCGAGCTCAGCCCAGGCCGCGCCAGGGAAGTAGCCGAACGCTACGGCTGGACCGCCGGGCTCTGGGCGCATTACGTCAAGACGTCTGCATACGGTTCCAGGGAGGCTGAGGGTGCTACACTGAACGGAGATGAGTGACGTAAACGAAGCAGAGCCCCCTAGTTCCCGCTTAAGCCCCCTACAACTGACCTCCAGCTTTTGGGGACGTGCGTGCTAAACGTTCTGATCATTCTTTTTTTAGTGTTGGTCAACGGACTTTTTTCCATGAGTGAGATGGCCGTGGTGTCGGCCCGCAAACCCAAGCTGCAAAAACTCGCCGAGGACGGAAATCGCCGCGCCGCCAACGCGCTGACGCTGGCGGAAGACCCGAACCGTTTTTTGTCGACCGTTCAAGTTGGTATCACGCTCGTAGGCGTCGGCTCGGGCGCGTTCGGTGCCGCGTCCCTAGCCGGACCTTTGAGCTTAGGCCTAGACCGCCTCGGGTTGCCCGCTTCGGTCAGCTATCCGGTCAGCTTCGGCGTGCTGATCGTGCTCATCACCTACCTATCGCTGGTCGTCGGCGAGTTGGTTCCCAAAAGGGTAGCCCTCAACGATCCCGAGGGCATCGCTATGTCGGTCGCGGGTCTCATGAGCCGGATGTCGGTGGTGGCGACGCCGCTGGTCAAGCTGCTCACCTTCTCGACCGAGGGGCTTCTACGGCTTATCGGAGCCCGCAAGAGTGATGAGCCCTCGATCAGCGAAGATGAGATCAACTCGCTTTTGCAGCAGGGTACGGACGCAGGCGTGTTCGAGCCGAGCGAGCAGGCCATCGTCGAGAACCTTTTCTGGTTGGGCGACCAGCACGTGTCGTCGATCATGACGCCGCGGCGCGACATCGGCTGGCTTGAGGTCGATAGCGACGTGACCACCTTAAAAGCGCACCTCGAGGGGTACTCGTACAGCCGCATTCTGGTATGCCGGGACGATCTGGACCACATCGTTGGGATGGTGCATACCCGTGACCTGCTTAAAGAGTGCATGGACGGTGAGAACCTGAACCTGGAGACCGTCACCAAAAAGCCGCTTTTCGTCCCTGAAACTTTGCCGGTCCTGAAGCTGCTCGAGCAGTACCGTGAGAGCGGCACCCACGTCGCAGTGGTCGTCAACGAATACGGCAACGTCGAGGGCCTGGTCACCCTGAACGACGTGCTCGAGGGGCTTGTCGGCGACCTTCCCGAACCCCATGAACTCGTTTCCCCTTACGTTACCCAGCGTGAAGACGGCTCGTACCTGCTCGACGGTTTACTTGAGATCGACGACCTTAAAGAGCTTTTAGACCTCAAGGTGCTGCCACGCGAAGATGAAAGTGATTTCCGTACGCTGGGCGGGTTTATCATCTCGCACTTAGACCGCATCCCATCGGCGTCGGAAAAGTTCGACTGGGGCGGCTGGTGTTTTGAGGTGATGGACATGGACGGCAGCCGGGTCGACAAGCTGCTGGTCACAAAGCTCGAGCCCGCTCTCGAGCCGGAACCTGTGGAGCCAGCAGATTAGGTTAAAGCACCACCTTGAGAGCCGCCTCAATCTCGTCCCGGTGTGCCTCGACTCCGTACACCCGATGAGCGATGGCGTCGATTTCCACCTCAACGCGGCCTGAAGCCAGCATCACCTGATTCAGCAGCTCTCCTGTGGCGGCGTGCATGACCCTTTTTGTCCAGATTGTCGAGGATACGCAGGTTGCGTGTCACGTCCTCATTGAACAGAGGCGCGCTGAGTTCGCGCAGCGCCGCCGCCAGCACCCGCTCACCGTTTCCTTGCGTCAGGCGCTGCCTGCGCCGGAAGGCGTCATCGAACTCGGTCAGGTAGTGTGCGCGGTAGAGGAGAACACGCCGGAGCGCTTCGTGCGAGACCTCCACCTCGGCCAGCAGCTCCCACGTCCTCTCCCCTTCACGCCAGTTGTCATCTTCACAGACCTCGCCGTGAAGCGCGTACCCCGTGTCGGTCGCCTCCGCGCGCAGACCCAGAAGGTGCCCGACGCGGTTTGGGTTGGGGCTGCTGTAGGAGACAAACGGCCCGTAGTCGCCCGCCGGGTCGTGAAGGTGCCAAAAACTGACCTGTTGCTGCATTTGTCCAGACAACTCCTTGCAATAAGCCGCCGGAAGAGCGCGTGCGCCGCCCGCCCCAATTCACTAAGGCGCGCTTCGTCTTCGGGCGAGAGCGCGGCGTTAGGCAAATCGCCCACCTGATTTTCAAAATACTCGAACATCCCCTTGCCGGTGAGTTTGCCGAGGCCACCCAACGCGCGGTAGCGAAAGTTGAGCACTTGGGAGTTTAGGAGCGCGCAAAGTGCGTATACATCAACGTCAGAGTCTCGGCAGAAGACATGGGGGGTGTTAGTCAAACCAAGCCACTCACCTGACGTATCTACAGCGCAAACATTTTCATGTGCGCGATAAGGCAACATGATCTTTGCGGCAAAATGAATGTCTTCATGGAGTGGCCAAGTAAATTGGTACCACTCGCAATTGCCACGTTGGTACGCCGCACGTCCTTCGAGCAGGTTACGGTGCGTTTGAAGATACGATTGTACTGAATCGGGCAGGTCAGAGAACTCGGTCTGCTCTACCCAAAGCACATAGTCATCATGGCTAGTCATACCAAACCGGCGTAGATTTTCGTTGGAAGCCCTCAGCTTAAGACACTCTAAGGGGATGTTTAGACGCTTTACTTCTTCTTGGTTTACCACAAACACATCATTTTCGCCTGTCTGCATTCCTTGTCCCAACCTAGCAAACTCGCGCAGCTTTGTACCCGCAGCGTCAATTGTTCTAAATATCTCGCGGTAGGGCGACAGCACCCAGCGGTTTTCGCTCAGTTCGGCTTGCAAGACCGGCACCCGGACGACCCCGGTCGCAAGCGGTTCGTGCTTGCGTAACTGCGTCCGCACGGCGTCGAAGTCCAGCACGTAGTCGAGCAAAAGCTGATGGTTGGCGGGCGCGACCTCTCTGCGCAGGTGCAAAATGGCGGTGGCGATACCCGCCTTGAAAACCTTGTGTCCTAAAAAGTCGAGCAGGCCGATGAGCGCGGTGTTTTTGGACAGAAAGCTCCGCAAGTTTCTCGATTTGTCACCCTGCAAAAAGCTTCTCGAGACGATGTAGCCCAGCTCGCCACCGTCACGCAAGATGCGGTAGCCTCGAGCGAAGAAGTAGAACAAGATATCGGTCTTGTCGGCGTAAATCTTGGGGTAGACCGCGCGGAGCCAGTCGAGTTCGGGTGCGCCGCGTCCAAAGGTCACGTCTACGCTGAAGTACGGTGGGTTGCCGACGACAGCGGTAAAGCCGCGTTCTTCAGCGGGCAGAGCGGGGTCGAAGATGTCCGGAAACTCAACCGCCCAGTTAAAGGGTCGCTTGTGGCGGGCGTGCTCCAAAGCCGCTTCATCCGCTTGAAGTGTCCCCAGCACCTCACGCAAGGTGTCGTCACTCACATCTTTAAGAGTTCTGGCCTTTTTACCCGTTATCAAACAGTCCCGGACGGCGCGCACGGTCGCATGGTCGGCGGCGTCGGCTGTGCCCGCGAACATGATGGCCTCGCGCAAGGTTTCGTCGTCCGCGAAAAAGGCAACAGCGCGGGCAAAAGGGAACGGTTGAGCTGCTCGGTGGTTTCGTTCAGAGCCTCGAGCAGCTCGGCCCTAGCTTTGGCGGCAAGGTCTACATTCTTGGCGTCTCTAGCAAGCTGCGCGGCTGTTGTAAGCGTGTCCGCGTGTACCGTCAGGGCGTCCGGTACTGGGCTGGCCGCGTCGATCAGGCTGTTGCCGCTGCGGATGTTGAGGGTCAGCGCTGGAAGCTGAGCGTGCGGCGCGCCCCTTTTGCCATATTGCCCCGGATGGGCGCGCAACAGCTGCGTCCAGAGCGACAGCTTGGCTAAACCGACTGCCTGCGGATCGAGGTCGACGCCGTAGATGCAGCCGACCAGCACGCGCTCGTGAGGGTATGAAATCTGCTTGGGGGGCGTGGTGGGTGCAGACTCTGAGAAGAGGTCGCCGCTGCCGTTGGCGGTCCAGCTGTTTTGATACGCCACCTGAGCCGCGCGGTTGTAGCGCTCCAAAGCGTCCGTCAGGTACTCAAAAGCTCCCAGCAGAAACGACCCGGAACCGCAGCGGGGTCAACGACCCGCACGTTCAGGATGGTGCTGGCCGAAGTGAACGCGGCCCCATACTCGCCCGCTTCAAGTTGCGCGAGAACACGCTCCAGCTGCGGCGCGACCTGCGGCTCCAAAACGCGGCGGATAATGTGCTGCACGATGTACTCAGGGGTATAGAAGACACCTTCGCGCTTGCGCGTCTCCTGATTGTCCAGAACCTGAATCACGCCGCCGCGCTTGACTAGGTTCTGTTGACAATTTCATGCTTAACGTTGCTAGAAAAGGGCATGACAGAGGTCAAGTTACGCAACGATCAGTGGCGCAAAATCAGAGGGTTTCTGAATGAGAACCCCAAGGTGTATGTC
>CADCWP010000107.1 GCA_902806425.1 uncultured Truepera sp. | reverse complement strand
CTCGGGGCTAAAGAAGCAGATTGAAAGCGACATTAGCAACGAAGCGGCAAGAATTGTAGAAGAACAAAACCCTAGATAGTTAGACTAGATAGTTAGACGTTGTAAAACCCCCGGCAGATCACCGGGGGCTGTCTTTTGGGCGTCTAGCGTTACGCGCCGCCTCTGACACACGAAACTCAGTCCTTAACCGCCCCTGCCGTAATCCCCGCGACGAAGTACCGCTGCAAAAACAAGAACAGAAGCAAAAACGGCACGGTCATCAAAACCGCCCCGACCATAATCCCGCCCCACGACACGCGGGTCAGCCCGATGAGCGTCCCGAGCGCTACAGGCGCGGTGTACATCTCCTTTTGTGTCAGGATCAGCAGCGGCCACAGGTAGTCGTTCCACGCCGCCAAAAAGAGAATGATGCCCAAGGCTGCCATCGCCGAACCGACGAGCGGCAGCGCGATCTGGAAGAAGATGCGGTACTCGCCCGCGCCGTCGACACGCGCCGCGTCTAACAGGCTCTGCGGCAGCGACAGGAAATTCTGCCGCATAAAAAAGATGCCGAGCGAGTTTGCCAGCAAGGGCAAGACGACGCCTAAGTACGAATTCGTCAGGGTGAACTCGCGCGCGACCAAGATGTATTGCGGGATTACCACGACGAAATACGGGATCGTCAGGGTGGCGATCACCAGCGTGAAGATGGCCCTCCGGCCAAAGAACTGAAAGCGGGCGAAAGCGTATCCGGCCATGCTGGTTAGCAGCAGCGACAGCAGCGTGTAGACGCCGGAGATAACAACGCTGTTTAGCAGGGTGCGGACGAAATCGGTGTCGGCCTGGAGGTCGCGGAAGTTCGCCATGAACTCACCACCCGGCAAAAGCGGGACGGGCGTGCTGAAAATTTGAGGCTCGAGCACCGTCGAAAAGACGAACATCAGCCATAGGGGCGCGAGCCACAACAGCGCGAGCGGCGTCAGAAGCAGGTGCAGCCAGAAGCGGCCCACCAGATTAGCGCGTCTCACGACGGGTCCTGACCGAAAAAGCGGAGTTGCAGCGCTGAGAAAAGAACCGCCAAGAGCGCAATCGCGTAGCCGATAGCCGAGGCGTAGCCGAAGTTAAACGAGCGAAAGCCCTGCTGGTACAAGTACACCCCGAGCGTCAGGGTGGCGTTACCGGGGCCGCCGCCGGTGATGAGAAACGGTTCGGTGAAAAGTTGCAGCGTCCCGATAACTGACAACACGAGCGCGAACAGCAGGATGGGCCGCAGCAGCGGCAGGGTGATGCCCCAGAACTGTTGCCAGGGGTTCGCGCCGTCGATTTTCGCGGCTTCGTAGAGTTCCAAGGGAATGTTTTGCAATCCCGCCAGGATGATGATGGCGTTATAGCCCGTCCAGCGCCAGGTGACGGTCAGGACGATAAGGACAAAGGCCGCTACGGGCGTGTTAAGCCAGTCCACGCGCGGCAGCCCGAGCCCCGCTAAGGCAGCGTTCACGGCCCCGTTTTGGGTGTTAAAAAGCAGCCGAAAGACCGCCGAGTACGCGACCGAACCGACGACGACAGGTGCGAAAAAGGCGAAACGGTAAAACCCCTTGAGTTTTAGTAAGGGCGAGTTCAGCCCTACTGCCAGGCCGGTCGCCAGCAGCAGCATCACCGGAACCTGCACTGCCAACAAGATGAGCGTATTCCGTAAGGCTTGCCTGAAAAACGGGTCGCTCCAGATGCGGCCCCAGTTGACGCCGGGTTCCAGAGCCCAAGGAAAGCCGCGCGTGTCTAAAAACGACAGATAGACCGAGTACAGAATCGGCCACGCCCAGAAGATTAAAAAGATCGCAAGATAAGGAACTAAAAAGGTGTAGGGGATGAGCCGGTTGCGCTGCATCTGACCTCCAAGGGTAATAGGCCGCTACCCCATGAATTCTAGAAACGTGCTTGGGTAAAACGAAAAGTCGGCACCCCATCTCCAGGTGCCGACCTCGAGCCTTAGGCCCTTACTGTCCTGCTACGGGCAACCCGGTCGCCCCGGCGATCTGCTGCGCGGCGTCGTCCATCGCGGCCTGCGCGCTGTCATACGCGCCTTCGGTGAGGTACTGCGACAGGGTGTTGGTGACGATCTGCCGCGCCTCTTGGAAGTACTGGGTACCGCGAGCCTGCGGAATCTCGCCCAAAGTCGCCAAGATGTCCTGCCATATGGGTTGGTCACCCCAGTAGGCGACGCCTTCCTGGACGTAGGGGTCGTCTAACGCCGGGAGGTACGAGGGCACCAGGCCGAAGTTTTCCAACATCCCGACCTGACCCTGCGTGCTCGCTAGGGCGTAGGTGATAAACGCCATCGCCGCTTCGGGGTTGTCCGAGGAGGCTGGAATGGCAAGTGCCGAGCCGCCTAAGTTGGCCGCGCGCACGCCGCCCGCTTCGGACGCGGGCATCGGGTAGACGCCCCAGTTGCCCTCTTGCTCCGGCGCGCTGCTCTGAATCGTCCCGACGTACCAGCCGCCGAAGACTGCGCCCGCCAACGTGTTGTTTTTAATCGCCTGAATCGCGCCGTTCCAGTCGACGATCTCGGCGACGCCGGAGTCGTAGAGCTTTTTCATCGTTTCCATCGCCGAGACGCAGCCCGGCTGGTTGACTGTGATGGCCTCGCCCGCGTCGTCGAAGTAAAAGCAGCCGTTCTGGTTGGCCAACTCGCGCCAGACACCGTCATCCGTAAAGTCGAACCAGAGCATCTTCGCGCCCGTGGCCTCATCGAGGGTCTGACCCGCCGCGATAAAGTCGTCCCAAGTTTCGATGTCGTCCGGGCTGATGCCCGCCTGCTCGTACAGGTCGCGGCGGTAAAAGGTCACTACCGGACCGGAATCCCAGGGGATCGCAAAAATTTGCTCGCCCAAGCTCAGTTCGGTCCATTTGAAGTCCGGGAACTCGGCGCGGAGGTCGCCCGCGCCCAGCGTAGTGAGATCGGTGAAGCAGCCGGGAAAGCGGTTCCAAAAGACCTCGGCCTCGTTGTTCTCGACGGCGTAGACGTCAGGGAGGTCCGCGCCGCCCGCCGCGCAGCCCGCGAGCCCACGGTCATAAACCTGCTGGTTGCCCAAGTTCTCGACGGTGACCTGAACGTTCGGATACTCCTCGTTAAACCCGGCGACGACGCCCTGAAGCGCCTCGGCGGCGACGTCCCAAGCGGTCACGGTAATCTCACCGGAGAGGTCGGTGTTCTGCGCGGCAGCGAGGGGTGCGGCGACGCTGCTGAGCAGGAACAAGCTGGCGATAAGCGGTCTTCTCATCGTGTACTCCTTTTAAGTTAAGTAGGGTGTGTTTAGCGACAGTTTCTTAAACGGGTGGTGCTGCTTCGTCCGGGCTGCGTCAGTCCAGCTTGGCCCCCTTTACCGGGGTGGGCGCGGTTCCCGCAGCGGGCTGCTGCAGTCGCAAAAAGGTGACGCCATAGGGGGGCAACGTAAGTTCGCCGACCTGCGTCTCACCCTGGGCTAGATCGGTAGCTGCTTCGGAAAGTTCGACCTGTACGCTTTTGTCGGTGTGGTTGAGTAGGGTGAGATAACCTGCACCGTCCGACACGCGCCGCACCGCTTCAACACCTTCCGGAAGGTTGGTTGTCGTGTCGACGCCCGCCGTTTGACACGCTTTTTCCAGAAGCCACGCCATACCCGCGCCGTCCAATCTGGTGCCGAGGTAGAAGCTCTTCCCCTTCCCAAAGCTGTGCTGCGTGACCGCTGGACGCCTCGCGTAAAAGCCTTCAGTGAAGGTGGCGAGCGGCTCAGCGCCCTCGAGGGCGATCACGTCGGCCCAGAGGTCGGCGGAGAACTCCTGTTCGCCCCTAACGGTGTGCGTCACCCCGACGGGCAGCGCGTCGAATTCCTCGACGCTCAAGCCGAGCAGCTTGCGAAACGGAGCCGGGTAGCCGCCTAGCCGAACCTGATCGTTCTCGTCGACGATGCCGCTAAAAAACGACAGTGCAAGCGTGCCGCCCGCTTCGGTGTAGCGTTCCAAGTTGGCGGCCGCCTCATCCTTGACGAGGTACAGGTTCGGCACCAGCACCAGCTTGTAGGGGGACAGGTCGGCGTCCGGCTTCACGAAATCTACGGTGACGTTGCGATGCCAGAGGGCCGCGTAGTAGCTGTAGACCTGCTCGAGGTAGCGCACATCGGCGCTCGGGCGGGCGTCGAGTTCTAGGGCCCACCACGTCTCCCAGTCGAAGACGATGGCCGCTTCGGCCTGAACGCGCGACTTCAAAACCTCGCCCAGCTGCCTGAGTTCCTGTCCCAAATCCCTGACCTCGCGCCAGGTGCGGCCCTCCGCTCCGGCGTGCGGCACCATTGCGCTATGAAACTTTTCGGCTCCGGCCTTTGACTGCCGCCACTGAAAGAACATCACGCCGCGCGCGCCGCGTGCTACGGCTTGCAGGCTCCAGAGCCGCATCACACCGGGAGGTTTGAGGGAGTTGCGGGCACGCCACTGCACCTGATTGGGCGCTTGCTCCATCAAAATCCAGGGTGCGCCAGCCTTGAGAGAGCGCATCATGTCGCTCTGAAAAGCGGCGTAGATACCGGCGTCATATGCACCGGGGTCGGGGTAGGCGTCGTTGGAGACTACGTCGAGTTCTTGTGCCCAGCGCCATTCGTCGAGCGGTTTATGGACGCCGATAAAGTTGGTCGTGGCCGGAATGCCGGGGGTAATGTTGCGCAAAATCTCGCGCTCCATCCGGTACAGCGACAATAGCGCGTCGCTGCAAAACCTGCGCCAGTCGAGCTGCTGTGTTGGGTTCAAAAAGGTCGGGGCGGCGGCAGGCGGTGTTACCTCGTCCCAAGCCCCGTAGGCTTGGCTCCAAAACGACGTGCCCCACGCTTCGTTTAGAGCTTCCACGGTGCCGTAGCGCTCTCTCAGCCACACCCGGAACGCCTGTGCCGAGTTGTCGTCGAACGACTCGGAAACGTGGCAGCCATACTCGTTATTTACGTGCCAGAGTTTGAGCGCCGGGTGGTCTTTGTAACGTGTGGCGATCTCGCGCACGAGCTTGGCAGCGAGGCGCTTGTAGTCGGGACTCGAGGGACTGTACTGCTGACGTGAGCCGACGCCGAGCCGGACACCCTGCGCCGTGACGGGCAGGCTCTGCGGGTAGGTGCGCGCTAACCACGGCGGCGGCGCGGCGGTCGCGGTTGCCAAGCAAACGCCGACGCCGTGCCTATGCAGGAGGTCCAAGAGACGGTCTAACCAGCCAAAATCGTAACGACCCTCCTCGGGCTCGAGCTTTGACCAGGCAAAGATTGCGACGCTCACCAAGTTGACGCCTGCCTCCTGCATCAGCTTGACGTCCTCGTGCCAGACCGTTTCGGGCCACTGCTCGGGGTTGTAATCACCGCCGTAAAAGATTTCCGTCACACGCGCGTGCCCTTCTGTAGGGTTCTCCGCAACCCGTAGGTTACCGGTCACTTTTTCTGTACTGCTAGGGTAACACGGCGGTATGAGACAGTCAATTTGTCGAGCAGGTGTGCCTTTATACCTGAAGCAGTCTAAGAACTGCTTGGCTGGGAGCGTTTCCCTGGCTTTTGAGTGGGGTCTAAAGCTAAGCGACGAGCAGTGGGAGGTCATCGCTCGCTGCTACCGCCGCAGCCGAAAACGGGTAGGCCTCGAAAGCACGACAGGCAAGTTCTAAACAGCATGGTTATCGGCTTAAGACGGGCGTGAGGTACAGATACATTCCCAAGGGCGAGGACTATGCGGCGAAGAGTGCCGTCTACCATTGGCTAAGGCGCTGGAGCGAAGAGGTTGACCTAACTCCCTAGAAGAGGTCCAGGCGCTATGACAGTGCCAGACTGATTTAAGGGAGCAAAGAGATGCCCAAAAAGACGTATAAGCCTGAAGAGATCATCGGCAAACTCAGAGAAGCTGAAGTGCGCCTGAGCCAGGGCGCGAGCGTGGCCGAGGTAGTCCGGGCGCTAGCGATCAGCGAGGTGACCTACTACCGCTGGCGCAAGGAATACGGCGGGATGCGCGTCGAGCAAGCCAAACGGCTGCGGGACGTCGAACGAGAGAATGCCTGGCTGCGTAAAGCCGTAGCCGACCTGACCTTAGACAAACTGATTCTGGAGGAAGCGGCCAAGGGAAACTTCTGAGCCCCGAGCGACGAAGGTCATGTGTCGGGGCGGTGAGAGAGCGGCTTAAGGTTTCCGAACGAAGAGCGTGCAACGTGCTGGGTCAGCACCGGTCGGTGCAGCGGCGAGTGCCTAAAGTCAGGTCAGACGAAACAGCGCTAACAGCAGCGATTGTCGAACTGGCGACCAAGTACGGACGCTACGGCTACCGCAGGATCACAGCCCTGCTCAAACGAGCAGGCTGGCGGGTGAACAGCAAACGGGTCGAACGGATATGGCGTCAGGAAGGCCTCAAAGTACCGTCCAGACAACCCAAGCGGGGCAGGCTATGGCTGGGCGATGGCTCCTGCATCCGCCTCCGACCCGAACACCTCAACCATGTCTGGGCGTACGACTTCGTCACCGATAGAACCACCGACGGACGAGCGTTTCGGATGCTTACAGTTGTTGACGAGTACACCCGGGAGTGCCTAGCTATCACCGTCAATAGAAAGCTGAACTCGACCCACGTGCTCGAGACGCTAGGCGAACTCTTCGTCAGTCGGGGTCCGCCCGAACACATCCGCTCTGATAACGGCCCTGAGTTCTGTGCCGAGGCCG
>CADCWP010000106.1 GCA_902806425.1 uncultured Truepera sp. | reverse complement strand
TTCTCAGGTTTGCATAAAGTACAGATGAGTAACGACTCAAAAACCATGTGTTCGACAGCTCTTTCCGCCTGAGGGTGTTCCCGACCAGATGCTGCTTGCCGTTTACAGCAGCTCGAGGCGCGGTCGAGCTACTGCAACCTGGTACAGGTCTTAGCCAAGTTTGCGAGCTAAATCCGCCCCGTCCCTAAAGAAGGTCGCAAGCTCGCCGCAAGCCGAATCGGACAAACTGTGGCTATGGCCGAACCCAAACGACCCGATACCCCGCGCTCTGCCCCCACATCTTTGCAGGGGCGGCTCAGCACGCAGCTGCCCACGCACCGCACCCCGCTGCCCCCGCTAACACCGACCGTGCGCCCCGGCACCCGGCCTACTGAGGCCGTCTCCGCTCAAGCTGTAGGGGCTTTACCCAACCTCGTCATCATCGGGGCGATGAAGTGCGGTACGACGAGCCTGCACGAATACCTGGGCTACCACCCGAGCATCAGCATGTCGCGCCGCAAAGAGATGAACTTTTTCGTCCACCACCAAAACTGGTCGAAAGGGCTGGGGTGGTACCGCGCGCACTTTCCCGAAGCCAAACAGGTCGTCGGCGAAGCGTCGCCCAACTACACGCGTTACCCGGTCTTTTCGGGCGTGCCGGAGCGGATGCACATGGTCGTGCCGAACGCCAAACTGATCTTCTGCGTGCGCGACCCCATCGAGCGGATGGTGTCGCACTATCTCCACGCGTATTCGCTGGGGCGAGAAAACCGCACCCTCGAGGCGGCCTTCCGGCAGCGCGACAACAACCCATACCTGCTGTGCAGCCGCTACATGTATCAGCTCGAGCAGTACCTCCCCTTTTACGACCCGGCCCAGATCAAGCTGGTAATTTTAGAAGAGCTTTACAAAAACCCGCTGGAAACACTTCGGGACATCTTTTACTTTGTCGGCGTTGACCCTTCGTATGAAGACAGTCGCTTCGAGCGGGCCTCGGCAAAGACGCCTAGCGCCTCGACAAGGCGGCGCAGCCCGCTTAAAAGCTGGATGGTCAAAAACAACGTGCAGGGGTTTTACTGGACCGAGCGCCACCTACCCTGGCTGTTCGGAAAACCCGTCCCCATCCCTAAACTAAGCTCCGACCTCCACGAGGGTCTCGCCGAGCAGCTTGGGGCAGACGTGGCAGCGCTCCGGCGTTGTAGCGGGCTGGACCTAACTACGTGGAGTTTTTGAGCGGCTCGAGTCCGGCGGTTCGGATGGACTGACGGCGCGCAGGTAACTCCGTCACCTAAAACCCTACGAACGGCAGCGACAACCCCACGCGCACACGGGGGCTCAGGCGGCCCTCCTCGACGCCCTCTCCCGCAGGCCACAGATAATCGGCTCCGGCTTCGGCAAAGGCGCTTAGAAGTGAAAACCCGATCACGCCGAGACGAAAGTCTGCTCCAGCGACGCCCCCGGCCCCGAGATAGCCGCCGGGGGCGTCGCCGTCTAAAAACAGCTCGGAGTTGATGAGGCGGTAGCGCGGCCCGGCCCCCACGTAGAGTGAGGCGCTGGCGTTGGCGAGCGCGTTGCCCACGCCCCCCCGTAGGGTATAGGTCAGGTCGGCGAAACCCTCGACGTTTAGTTCGCGGTCGAGCAGCAGCGGCAGCGGGTAGAGTGCGCCCCCGACCCGGAGCCCGAGGCGGCGTGTGAGGAGGTTTTCAGCACCGAACTCGAGGCTGAGGGGTACCCGCGCGGCGGTGTTGAGGAGCGCGGGCGCGGCGTCGCCCAAAATCTGCGCCTTGGCGGGGAACGTAAAGGAGAGCGTAAAAAGGGTGAGCAAAACGAGGCTAAAGGCGCGCTGCAACCTGGTCATCGTGACCTCCTGCGCCCAGTGTACAGGGGGCGGCTTAAGGCGAGCTTAGCGCGCCTACCCGGGCTTTAGGTGGGCTTTGTCCACCCCCACCGCCCGCGCGGGCGTCCCAAACGCTTCCTAAACCCAGGCCCACAAGTCCCCACACGAGCGTGTCGACGTTGGGGGTTGCAAACCAGACCATGCCGTAGATCAGGTAGGTGAGCAGCGCGAGCAGCGTTGCTAGGGCGAGCGGCGTACGGGCCTGCAAAAGCGTCCAGCAGGTGCTCGCCAGAAACGCCACAAAGAGCAGCAGCACCGGCACGCCGCTGGCGAAAGCGACGTCCAAGAAATAGTTGTGGACCCGGTACGGTTTGACGGGTTGCAGCTCGAGCCCCGCCTCGGGGGTGCGGTAGAGCGCCAGGTTGCCCAAACGCAGGGCCCGCGCCGCCGTTTCGGGCGGTAAAAATTCGGTCAGCATCTCCTGGGCCTGTTCCGGAGTCGCAAAAAACCAGGCCGCGTTGCCGAAGGCGTCGATCCCGTAGCCCGTCAGCGGGCGCTGCGTAATCGCCTTAAGCCCGACCTGCCAGAAGATAAAGCGGTGGCTCGTCGCCGGGTCCGCACCCTGCACCGCCGTGCCCAAACGGCCCAAGCGCGCCTGCGCGTGCGGTGAACTCAGGAGCGGCAGGGCTCCCGCCACCAGCATCACGCCGCCGAGGAGCAGCAGATAGCGCGACCGCTGCCGTTGCCGCAGCCACACAGCGGCCAGCACCGAGAGGGTTATGGACGCCGCCAGGAGTCCCGCGCGCCCGCCGCTAGCGACGAGACACGCCGTCAGCAGCGCCACGATAAGACCGTCTAAAAGGCGCAGCTGAGCCGCCAGGAGCCGCCAGCTCACCCAGAACACCAGCACCACCGCGAGATAGGCCGCCACGTAACTCTGATGCCCCATCGTCGCCTGCACGTTGATCCCGACACGGGCGTCCGGGTCGATAAGCCGCAAGGGGTCGACGCCGTAAGCCTCGAGCAGCGCCCAGCTCCCCGCTAGACACGCGCCCAAGGCCAGCAAATGCAGCGCCCACGCCGGACGCAGAACGCGGCTCGCGGTGAGGGTCGCGGCAAGCAGCGTCAGGGCGTACCAGGAATTCTCCAGAAGCCTGAATAGGATGCTCTCGTAACGGGGGTCGATAAACGGCAGCGACAACCCCAGCGGTGCCGGGTTAAGAAGACTCACGACGAACGACGCGCCGATAAAGAGCCCAAGCCAGGTCAAGGGTCCGCGCAGCGGCGAGCCGCGGCTCAGCACCCCGAGCCCGTCACGCCGCCAGAGCAGAAAGGTCTGACGCGCGCCAAGACCCCATAAAAGCGCGAACACGGCGAGTTTAGGGATCAATACCTCGGCAAAGCCGTCCTCCGGAAACGTGATAACGCCGGGAAAGAGCGCCAACACCTCTTTGGGCATCGTTGCCAGCGGGAAGACCACGAAGAGGAGCGCCCAGAAGACTTTGTGGGTGCCCCTGCGCCGCCGGTCGAGAGACCGACGTGTCACAGCCGGGAGGTGGAAGCTTGAGGATGGGTTCATAAGGTCCAAGGCTGACTTAAGGCTTTAGCTTGAGGCTAGCTCGCCGACAAGGCGAGGGCGGGTGAAGGTTCGTGTGCTCGGGGCTGCTCCGTTTGAGCTAACCCAATCCTACCCCCGTCAGCCCCCAAACTGTGCAGGGACCGGCAAGGGTTGGTGAAGCGCCGACAGCTTAGGCACCCGCAGCGTCCACACCTGTTGTAAGCGCCGCCTCGAGCCCGAACGCCTGATGCACCGCCCGCAGCGCCTCAACCGCCCTAGACGCCTCGATCACGACCGAGATGCGTACCTCGCTGGTAGCAATCATCTCGATGTTGGCCCCGGCTGCGGCGACCGCCCTAAACATCTGGCCCGCAAGCCCCGGCGTCGAGCCGACAGCGATTCCCACAACCGAGAGCTTAGCGATGTCGGGATCGGCGTGCGCGCTGCCGCCGACGGGAGCTAAAACCGGGCGGACGGCCCCAAGCGCGTCCTCAACCATGTCCTTGTTAACCGTAAAGGCCATCTGCTGCCGACTCTGGTTTCCCGGCACACCCTGGATGATGGTGTCGACGTTCACACCCGCCGCGCCGAGCGCGCTGAAAATCTGCGCCGCCATACCGGGCGTGTCCGGGACACCCAAAAGGTCGATACGGGCGTGAGAGCGGTCGAGCGCGACCCCCGTCACCGGTTTATCTGTTTTCACAACGCCCTCCAACTTGCTGACGATAGTCCCCGCACTGTAAGAAAACGACGAGCGCACGTGAATCCGCACCCCGTAGCGCCGCGCGTACCAGACGCTGCGTGGGTGCAGCACCTTGGCCCCGAGCGAGGCGAGCTCCAACATCTCGTCGTAGTCGATACGCTCTAGCTTGGTTGCGGTCGGCACCAGATGCGGGTCGGTGGTGTAGACGCCTTCGGTGTCGGTATAGATTTCGCACTCGTGGGCGTGAAGCGCCGCCGCGACCGCGACCGCCGTCGTGTCCGACCCGCCGCGCCCGAGCGTCGTGATCATGCCCGTCTCGTCGACCCCTTGAAACCCGGCGATAACAGCGACGTCATAGGTCTCAAACGCCCTTAAAAGACCCTCCGGGTTGACCTCGACGATACGCGCGCCACCGCTTACACCATCCGTCAAAAAGCCCGCCTGCTGGCCGGTAAACGAGCGCGCCTTGACCCCGAGCTTGTGCAGCGTCAGAGCTAGAAGCGCCACCGACTGCTGCTCACCGGTTGCCATCAGCATGTCGAGTTCGCGCCGGTCGGGGCGGGCACCGACTTCTTTAGCGAGCGACACGAGCGCGTCCGTCGTGCGGCCCATCGCCGAGACGGTGACGGCAACCTTGTGTCCCTGTTCGACAGTTCGGGCGATGCGCGACGCGACCTTGCGGATGCGCTCGAGATCGCCGACGCTGGTGCCCCCGTACTTCTGCACCACGATATTGGCCATTAAACTCCCCTAAGCCTGAGACGCTCAGGCAACCGCTCCATTCTATGCCAAAGGGCGCACGAGAAGACCGGCCACCACCAGACCAAGCGTCGAGACCCTCGCAAAGCCGAGGCGTCCACAGCGAGCCGCCACCTCTTACGCTGACCCTAAAAGCTGGCTTGGAGTCATTCTGTGCGGCTGACCAGTAGTTTTTGGTGCAACCTGTGGCGACCTCCGTAGAGTTCACGCGCCCCTTTGACGTAGCCTAGTCCCTAAGGAGGCAATCCATGAAAGCCGTCCGTTTGCACCGTTTCGGCGGGCCGGAAGTTTTGCAACAAGACGAGGTCGCTACGCCGAGCCCGAAGCTTGATGAGCTGCTCGTGCGCGTCCACGCTACCAGCCTCAACCACATCGACCTAGGGATGCGCCGGGGCGACCTCAAGCCGCTGACCTTCGGGCGGCTGCCGCTCACGCTCGGCTTCGACCTCGCCGGTGAGGTGGCGGCCTGCGGCCCTAAGGTCACGGCTTTTCTTCCGGGCGACCGGGTCTACGGCGCTATCGGTCACCGCGGCGGCGCGGACGCCGAGTACGCGCTCGTCAAACAGGCGAGGGTAGCTTACCTACCATCTACCGTGCCTTTTACCGAGGCCGCAGTCGTCCCCATCGCCGGACTGACCGCGCTACAGGCACTCCGGACACACGCGGGGTTGCAAGCAGGAGGACGGGTGCTCGTCAACGGCGCTTCGGGTGGGGTCGGCGCGTTCGGGGTGCTTTTAGCCAAGCTTTTTGGTGCCCACGTCGTCGGCGTCTGTAGCGGCGCAAAGCGCGACTTCGTGCTCGAGCTGGGAGCCGACGAGGTCATCGATTACCGGGAAGAGGATTTCACCGAGCGGCGTGAGCAGTGGGACGTGGTGCTGGACGCTGCCGGAAACCGCGAGTTTAGCGACGTCCGGCGGGTCCTGAGCGCCAAAGGCGTGATGGTCGGCACCCGCTTAAGCCCGGGAACGGCGCGCGATGTGGCGGCCTCGCAGTTTCGCCGCGGCCCCCGGCCCGCGTTCGTCCCAGCCAAGGAGCGGAGTCATGACCTGGCCTTTCTCGCCCGCCTGATCGAGCAGAAAAAGCTTCGGGTGCCACTCGACCGCACCTTTGCATTTGGCGACCTTAGGGAGGCGCACCGCTACCTCGAGGCGGGCAACGTCCGCGGAAAAGTAGCCGTGCAGGTGGTGTAAAGGCACTACAAACACCGGGCCGTAAGCAGACCGCCGCCTCATGCCTCAGCGCCATATTTTTGCAGCGACGGTTCTAGAGACTAAAATTCATAAGCAAGATACGTTCTATGGAGCGTCGAGACAGTACTACCCTTACGTTCGAGACGCAAACCTGACGCCCAAAAACTGACTTTGCGCCACATCCAACATAAGCATGGGCAGTTGCTATAACCGCCCGTGCGCCAAAAAGACGGTGTTGTGGCTTGACGCTCGCTTACGCCTCTCCCATCATCAGACCCTCGATGGTGTGGCCCTGAACAATGGGCTCGAGCGTGTCGACCAGCCTACAGGTCAGGTGCTGACGAACCCCCTCGGGCAGCGTTTCATAAAACGCTTTGGTGATCTGAAGGTCGTGCCGCTCTGCGTTGTCGGCACCGGGCGCGTCGACGCCCAAGACGAGCACCGGACGCGGCTTGTTCGAGCGGTTCGCCGTGCCGCGGTGAATGGTCAGCGCCGAGCGCACCGAGATGTCGCCCATTCTGGGCATCTTTTGTTGGGCGCGCGCTTGGTAGCGTCCGTAGAAAGACTTCGGCGGGAACATGCCGTGCTCGAACTCGGTGGGGTCGTCCCACTGCGTTCCGGGCGCGATCTCGAAAGGCCCCATATCCTCAAAGACGTCGACGGTGGTGAGGTTAAACGCGAGCGAGTTTAAGCGCCGTCCGGTAAGGGTGTCCTCAGGGGCCGGGAAATC
>CADCWP010000105.1 GCA_902806425.1 uncultured Truepera sp. | reverse complement strand
CTCGGTGTTTTTGGAAGCCGAGGTCAAGACTGACGGCAAAAAGCACCGCGTCCGCTTCGAGAACGGTGAGGTCACCGAGCCGGTGCACCAGATCGGCAAGGTCGCCAAAGACGACACCGGTTCGCGCGTCACCTTCTTGCCCGACCACGACATCTTCAAAGAGGTCAAGGCGTTCGAGTACACCCGGATTCGCCGCCGCCTGCGCGAGCTGGCGTTTTTAACGGCGGGCGTCAAGATCGTGCTGGAAGACCGCCGTGGCCCCGAGCCCAAGCAAGAAGTCTTTCAAGAAAAGGGTGGGGTCGCCGCGTTCGCGCTCAACTTGGCCGAAGGCAGCAAGTTCAGTTACGAACCACCCATCTTGATCTCCGGCGTCTCGGATGAGATCGAGGTCGAGGTTGGCTTTATTCACACGAGCTCGTACAACCAGACGATCCTGACCTACGCCAACATGATTACCAACCGCGACGGTGGCACCCACCTGACCGGCTTCAAAACGGCCTACACCCGCGTTTTAAACAACTACGCCCGTGCTAAGAATATGATCAAAAAGGGCGACGCTGTCCCGACCGGTGACGACTTTTTAGAGGGTATCAGCTGCGTCATCTCGGTGAAGATCGGCGACCCGCAGTTCGAGTCGCAGGCCAAGGTCAAACTCCTCAACCCCGAGGCGCAGAGCGCGGTGCAGTCGGTCGTGTACGAGCGCCTAAACGAGATTTTGGAAGAGAACCCCAAAGTCGCCAAGGTCATTATCGAGAAAGCCGTGAACGCGGCGCGGGCGCGCGAGGCGGCCCGCAAAGCGCGCGACTTGGTGCGCCGCGCCAACCCCATCGACAACGACGAGCTGCCGGGCAAGTTGGCCGACTGCCAGTCCGAGGACCCATCGGTCAGCGAGCTCTACATCGTCGAGGGGAACTCGGCGGGGGGTTCGGCCAAGGGCGGGCGTGAACGCCGCTTCCAGGCCATCCTGCCGCTCCGGGGCAAGGTCTTGAACGTCGAAAAGGCTCAGCTCAGCAAGGTGCTGAAAAATGCCGAGATTCGGGCGATGATCGCGGCTATCGGCGCGGGCATCGAAGGCACGGGTGACAACGCGCACTTCAGCCTCGAGTCGGTCCGCTACCACCGCATCATCATCATGGCCGACGCCGATGTGGACGGCTCGCACATCCGGACGCTGCTGCTGACCTTCTTTTACAACTACATGCGGCCCCTTATCGACGCCGGTTACATCTACTTGGCGCAGCCGCCGCTCTACGGCGTGCGTTTTGGCCGTGAAAAGGATATGACCTACGTCTACGACGACGGTGACCTGAAGCGTCTGATGGCGCAGAACAGGGGCCGCAAGAGTGAAACACAGCGCTTTAAGGGTCTCGGTGAGATGAATCCCGAAGAGCTGTGGATTACTACCATGAACCCGGAGACGCGCATCTTAAAGCGTGTCGGGGTTGAGGACGCACTCGACGCCAAAGAAACCTTTGAGATGCTCATGGGCTCCGAGGTGCCGCCGCGCCGCCGCTTCATCGAGGAGAACGCGCACTTGGCGGAGCTCGACGTTTAACCCGGCAGTGGACGTGAACCCGCTCGAGACAGTTGCTCGGGCGGGTTTTTTTGGAGCACCATGCATAAAGCTCTCGTCATCGGCACCACCGGATCAGGAAAATCAACCCTTGCCGAAAGGGTCGGCGTGCGTTTGGGTTTGCCGTACATCCCGACCGACCCGCTCTATTGGGGGGAGAACTGGCGGCAGGTGCCGCTTGCCGACGTTCATAAGCAGATCGTGGAGCTAACCACTCAGCCCCGATGGGTCTTGGACGGCAACTTTGAAGATGTCTATGAAACCGTATGGGCGCGGGCAGATGTGATCGTTTGGCTCGACTATTCTCGGCGGGTTGTTTGGCCCCGGCTTGCCCGGCGCAATCTTGGTTGGTGGCTTTCCGGTAGGCCTACCTGGTCGGGGAACCGGATGACGTTTAAGAGGGCACAAGCGGGCGTCCGGCACGGGTTGCGTTCGTATAGGCTCAAGCGACGAACGTACCCTGCTATGCTCAAGAGCCTTCCGGAGGCTCGAGTGCTCCGCTTTCGGCGACCGCGAGACGCCGAGGTGTGGCTCGCTGAGCCGTAGGTCACCTCGGGGGTTCGACAAAGACCGCCGTCGTGCGCCCCGGCACCTGAAGCGTGCCGTCCGCCCTCGCCCTAGCAAACTTGACGAGTGGGTCGCCCCCTGCCTGCTGAACCGGGTGAAGCCGCGTGGTTTTGTTCGCCAGCTCCGGCACGGTCAGCGTTTGCAGCTCGGGCGTGCCGTTAAAGACGACAGTGATGCTCTCAAGCTCCGAGTCAAGATTCGCCTCGTCCGCGATATGCATGACGATGACGCCGGGAACCCCCCCCGGGCCGGTGTTGTAAAAGCTCAGCATCTCCTGAACGTCTTCGGCGGTTTGTAGGCGAAACAGTGAGGAACTTCCCCGAATCGTCAGCATCTCCCGCATATGCTCCGCGTTCCGGCGGATGTCCGTCGCAGAGGGGGCCGGAAGCGTCCCGAGAAGACGGCTCATAAGCGGCCAGTTCTCTTCATTTTCGCTCTCCGGCGGCAATCCCACGCCCCAATTGTTTGTTCGGTACGAGAAGTCGAGCTGGTTAAACAGGTCGCCGGAGTTGTACGAATTGCGGTCTAAGGACTTCGAGCGCAACAGATCGCTGCCCGCGTGAAAAAACGGCACCCCCTGCGACAGCGCCACGAGCGAGAGCCCAAGGTTTTGCATCCGCACCCGCTCAGCCGTCGAGGTGCCTAGGGGCGCTTTCAGCGCGATAGCGTCGAAGAGCGTCTCGTTGTCGTGCGCGGAGACGTAGACGATGTTCTCCTGTGGGTCTTGGGTGTAGCCTGCCGGAGCCTCGCCGTAGAGCACGTCGGCTCCGCGCACCGTTTCGCCCACCGCGTTTTGGAAGGTATAGTCGGCCAGGTTTCCGGCCAGCCCGACGCGGATTTGGTCACTCGCTTGCAGAAGCCGCTGACGCTGCTCGTCTTCGGTTCCCTGCGCCGAGCCGTTCGGGTCGGTGTAGAGGCCGGTCACAAAGCCCTGCTCCTGCGGCCCGGAAAAGGGCGTGCCGCCCCGCGCCGCGTCACGCAGCCGGTCGTTAAAGGTGCCGATGCCCGTGCCCGCGAGGTTGCGCTGGGTGGCGTTTTTGCCGCGAGCGTTCCCCGCGACCTCGCCAAAGTCCCAGCCTTCGCCGTAGAGGTAGATGCTCGCGCCGTCCACGCCGTCTCGCGCCACGGTGAGACTTCGCAACGCCCGCTGCACGGCCTCCATATTGCGGACCAGATGATGCCCCATGAGGTCGAATCTAAAGCCGTCGACCTTGTAGTCGCGTGCCCACGTCACGAGAGAATCGACCATCAGCTTCTCCATCATGGCGTGTTCCGTAGCGGTGTTCTGGCAGCACGTCGAGGTCTCGACCACGCCGTCGGCGTTCAGGCGGTGGTAGTAACCGGGCACGATGCGGTCGAGTACGGACAGCTCGGTCTGGCCGCTCGAGTTCGTGTGGTTGTACACCACGTCCATCACCACGCGCAGCCGCGATTCGTTCAGGCTCTTGACCATCTGCCGAAACTCTACGGTGCGCGCTGCGCCCTCCGGGTCGGTCGCGTACGAGCCTTCGGGGACAGTGTAGTGCAGCGGGTCGTAGCCCCAGTTAAAGGGGTCTTGGTCGCGCACGGCTGAGACCGCCTCCTGCTGCTCAGAACTGTTGGGCGGGTAGCGCGTCAAGTCACCTTCTGGAAACTTCCAAGTCGTCTTGTCCTCATTGATGGTGGCGATGTCGAAGACAGGCAGCAGGTGCAGGTGGGTCAACCCGGCGTCGGCCAAGGCGCGCAGGTGCCGTGTTCCGTCCGAGCGTTGCGAAAACGCCGCGTAGGTGCCGCGTAAGGCTTCGGGTACGGTCTCGTCGGTTGCGCTGAAGTCACGGACGTGCAACTCGTACACGCTGATGTCTTCGGGAGCGGTGATGGGTGGTTTGGCGAGCGTGTCCCAACCCTCCGGTTTGAGCGCCGGGTCGTCCAGGTTGACGATCTGGGAACGCGCGCTGTTGGTCGACAGGCTGAGCGCGTACGGATCGGTGACGAGGTTCGTCTCGAGCTGCTGCGTGGTGGGTGCGTAGACCTGCACCTCAAAGAGGTAGTACTTGCTGCCCCAGTTGGGCGTACCCGTAACGCTCCAGATGCCCGTAGCGGGGTCGAAGGTGGTCTCGAGCACCGCCTCCGCCTCACCTGCCGCGTCGGGGAAGAGGTGGAGCTTGACCGACTGCGCTGTGGGTGCCCAGACGCGTACCGTCGGCGTGCCCTCGTTCCAAACCACACCGAGCGGTTCGTCGCGGGCGGCCTCAGCGTAGAGGTCGTCGAGCACGCCCGGAATCTGGACGCCGGTCGCGCCTAGGAGCTCGTCGTCCGCGCCCAGAGCCGCGAGCACGAGCTGGCCGCGCAAAAAGTTGCCTGCCGATTCGGCGTCCAGATCGGTTTTATAGACCGCGTACTCCGCAAGGTGTGGAAACCTCGCCGTGAGGTCTTCGTCAAGCCCTGCCGGGTCGGCCTCCAGCGCTACTTCAAAAGAGGTCATGGCGATAGGTGTGGGGCCGGACCGCTCTATCCCGCTTTCGGTAAGCTCGAGTCCCGCGTCTAGTGCGGTGTAGAGCACGACCTGCGCCCCCTCCGGCAGCTCCGCGTCCCAGGCGAGCGTCGTGGCGTCGAGCCAGTGCGCCCGCGCTTTGGTGAGGTCGCCGGGAACCTGCGCCCTATTCGGGTCGGGTGGAGAGGTGTACACGGTCTCGTCGCCTGAAACCACCCAGGCTTCACGGCTCTCTGTCAGGTCCAGAAACATGTCCGGTCCGGGGTCTTTCTCGTCGCCCTTATGGACCAGAAAACCGAGCAGCTCGGCCTCGTCTGTCAGCCCTACGTCCCAGTAGACGCCGAAGTCGTCGGTGCCGGTGGGCTCCAAGCCCGTCTCCCAGGTCACGCTTTCCGACGTGTCTTCCCAGACGTGCAACGCCCAACCTGCAAATGCCCCATCCGGGCGGCTGTAGTGGAGGCGGGCGCTTCCCTCCGGAACTTCGCTCTGCGCGCCCGCCCCTGCAAACATCACCATCATCAGGACGATCCAGCTCCGTTTCATAAAGGCTCCTCGGCACTTTGTAGATTTTGCGCTCTGTGAACCCAGCTTACCTTGCGCAGCCCCTGAACGAGGCATGAAAACCGGAGGCACAAAACAAACGCCACAAAAAAAGGTGAGCTTAGGCTCACCTCGAGGTCGAACAGGTTGGGTCTCTCTACTGGTCGCCGCTCAGCTCGAGTTCTTGACGCAGCGCGTAGACCTCGGCGGCGCTCAGGGCCGAAGCGCGGGCACCGGCAATCTCACCGGCTTCGTAGGGTTGGAAGCCCTGAAGCTGCGCGCCATTTCCCCACGCCGTCGAGACGTAGTTGAGAATGCCCGCGATGTCGTCGTCGGAAAGCTGCTGCCACGCGGGCATGACGCCGTTATACGGTTGCCCCTCGACCTGAATCTCCCCCTGCAAGCCGTAAAGCAGCAGGTTGATGAGGTAGCTCCGGTCGGCGTTATAGAGCGCGGGCACGTGACCAACGAGGGTAGGGAAGGCACCGGGCAGCCCCTGCCCGGTCGCTTGGTGGCACGAGGCACAGTTTGCCTCAAAAGCTGCCTGTCCGGCGGTAAGCACTGAGTCTGCCCCTGCGCCCTGACCACCCGCTGCACCACCCTCACCCGCTTGGCCGCCAGGCTGACCTGCCTGCGTCCCTCCGGCTTCACCTTGCTGAGGCTGTGCGCTCACTTGGTCTACTGGCCGACCCGGCTGCGTCCGGGGTGCCACCTGCGGTCGTGCGTCCTGTTGGGACGCCGCGGCCTCAGCGGACGGCGTTGCGAGCGCGTCGATGACCGGCTCTAACCCCTGCGCGGCAACCACGCTGATCGCCTCTTCGATGGGAATGCGGGCGGTGCTGCCACCTTCGTTAACGCCGGTGGCGCTGATCGTCTCCGTAGCCTCTTGCAGCGTGCGCTGATACTGCGTCTCGTCCGCGGGGGTGTAGCGGGCCTGATCGTTACTCGAGGCGAGCGTTAGGATCACGACGATGAGAGCCACACCGGCGACGCAGCTGGCGATAAAAAGGTTTCGCAGCCCTGCGGGGGAGATGAGGTAGGGGCGCGCCTCGGGTTGACGAGCGGTGACCGGGCGTAGGGCAGCCGAGCGCGTAACGGCGGGGTCGGGAACCACGCGGTCGACCTCGGCGTTGTCTTCGGGGTCGGTCAGCGGATCACTCTGACGCTCCAGGGGCTCCAGGTCGCGCTCGTTCGTCGCCTCGAACTCGTGCTCGAGGGGGTTGTCGCGCTCGCCACCTGCCTCCTCGCGGTTCGGTTTAAGGTCTTTGGCCTCTTTCTGGGCGTCTCTGGGGTTGTTGCCCGGATCGCGGTCAGTCATGGGCAGCCGCTCCTGTCAGCTCCGGCTCGATACGCGGGTCGTGCGCGGGCAAGATGGACGTCGCCTTGAGCCGCCGGAAAAAGAAGCTCAGCCAGATACCGCCGAGGGCCAGGACGACGGCTACGTCGAGAAGCCGAAAGGGAAATCCGCCGCGCTCAAAGGTCGGCACCACGATCCAGTAGATGTCGACCATCCGCATCAGGATCATCCATGCCGCGACCCATACGAGCGCGCGCCCCTTCTGTTTAACCCATCTTGAAAACAGGATCAAAAACGGTACGAAAAAGTGTAA
>CADCWP010000104.1 GCA_902806425.1 uncultured Truepera sp. | reverse complement strand
AACGACTTTGCACAGCATCACAAGCGACCTTACACAACAGCACTTATGACAGGGCTAAAAGGGCTAATCGGCTTACTCGGCGCGGCGGCGCTGGCGGCCAATCAGATCGTTTTCAGCGTGCTCGGCGTGCTCTGGATCGTGCCCATCGGGATGAGCGCGGCGGTCGGCATCCGGGTCGCGCAGGCCTCTGGGGGCGGGGAGCGCTCACGTGCGCGGCACATCGGCCTGACCGGCATGGGGCTGGCGAGCCTCTGGAGCGTCCTCTTCACCGTCCTTCTGCTCGTCTGGGGTGAACGGGTTGCGGGGCGGTTCGTGGCGGACCCTGAGGTCGTCGGGATTGCCGCCACGCTCTTCGTGGTCTGGGGCTTGTCGCAGATTTTCGACGGTGTGCAGTCGGTCGGCGTGGGCGTCTTGCGCGGGCTTTTCGACAACCGCTACCCGACTGTCGTCTCGCTCTTTGCCTACTGGCTCGTCTCGCTGCCCTTAGGCTACGCCTTCGGGTTCCCTTTCGGTTGGGGCGCGCCGGGGGTGTGGGCCGGGTACGGGGTCGGACTGGCGGTGGCGAGCGCCCTGCTGGTGCGGCGCTTGTGGCGGGTGACGCGCGTGGAGGAAGTGCCCGTGCTCGAGCCGCCCACCGAATCGGCCGTCGTGGAGGTGGAGGCTCGAGCCGCCTAAACCGTCTCGTCAGTGGTCAAGACAATGCAAAGTCAACACACGATTTCAAAAGGAGCCGTTATGTCCCACGACCATACCGCACCGAACCCGCACCTCAAAAGCTTGGACCGTCTCGTCGGCACCTGGAACGTTTCCGGTCCGGAGATCGAGGGAACGACCCGTTACAAGTGGTTAGAGGGCGGCTTCTTGCTCGTTCAGCACTTCGACTTCATCCATAGCGGCAGGAAGGTGAGGGGGCTCGAGGTCATCGGCAAGGCGGGCAAACTGAACTGGACGCCCAAGCCTCGCGCAACGTTCCAACCACAGCTTCAGCTTGGCAGCAAAGAAAACACCATAAAACAGCGCTCCAACGACCTCGAGCTGCACCGACACGTCTCAGATGTCAGCTACGCCATCTATGCGGCGCTTTCGAAACACAGCACCGAAGGTGACTTAGCGCGGGAGCGCGACATCGCCTCCTCCGGCTCCCACGACCTGGACGCCGACACGTTGGTGAACGCCTACGTTACAAGAAACGTAAACGGCGACCTCGGTGTGCGCCGGTATACCCCAGTGGGCGATGTGGGGTAGGTGTACCAGCCGCCGGTACGAGAGAGTCGGCCTTTGCGGTTGAGGCTCGTTCGAGCAGTGATTATGCGGTCGGCGCTACGGACGGCAAGGTTAACGGTATAAACAACGGCAAGACCGACGTCTTCTTGCTTCGCCTGAATGGTCGAGGAGGCAAGGTCTGGTCGCGTTAAGTACCGAACTATGATGTTTGCACAGGTCGTGCCACAGCGCCGCGCGGTCACGGGTAGAAGCGGACAAAATGTCCTCCCCGCACCACCCGGAGCGTCTAGCAGGACCTGATGGAGGTCAGCAGGGGACGGCGTCCCCGTGGTCCCCGAAACGCCGCGCTAAGGTGTAGTTGGTTAGGGGGCATTCCCGCTTTGTTCGTTAAAGACGCCGCGCTCCATGTCGGGGAGGGTGTGGGCACCCCTCTTGGCGATCCGAGCCAGTTGAGTGCCCGCACCGCGTTGGACCACAGCGAGAGACCTGTGCTCACCTCACCGCGTTTACGACTCGAGGCGTGTTGTGAGGAGACAACGCCTGACGGCAGAGGGATGAGAGCGTGAAAACCCTTGTAAGGGGAAGCGCTCAGGTGTACAACAAACGATGGCGCAACGAAAAGTTTTTGTAAAGGGGTTTCTCCCCCACCTGCTCTACGAGCCTGAAGATCAGCGTCGCGCGCTTCCCCTCATGCTCTTTCTGCACGGCGCGGCAGAGACCGGCCTCGATCTGGACCGCGTCAAACGGCATGGTCCTCCCAAGGTCGTGCCCCGCACTCCCTTACCCTTTTTCCGCGTCATCTCGCCCCAGTGTCCCCCAGGCTTTCACTGGGTGCAGCTGCTTGACGATCTGCACGCCCTGCTTGAGGACGCGTTCGAGCGCTACCCCGTGGACCAAACTCGGGTCTACCTCACCGGCTTGAGCATGGGCGGCTACGGCTCCTGGTACCTCGCCAGCGCCTATCCTGAGCTTTTCGCGGCTCTGGTGCCGATTTGTGGCGGCGGCGACCCGGACGAGGCGTGCGCCCTAAAGGACATCCCCACCTAGGCTTTTCATGGCGCGAAGGACAGCGTGGTACCCCCTTCCGAGTCCGAAGAGATGGTCGCGGCGCTTAAAGGGTGTGGTGGGGACGTTCGGCTGACGCTCTATCCCGACCTGGGGCACAACTCGTGGACGCAGACCTATAACAACATGGCGCTCTACTCATGGTTGCTACGGCATAAAAGAGACGCGTAGGTATAGCAGGTATCATCTGGTTGGCTACATGCTCAGTTTGAGAAGAGCTGTCTGGAACTCACGTAAGAGATGATGCCTGTGGGGAGATGTAGACACTGGATGTTTAAGTGCAGTGGTAGCTCTTTTCGTGTTGTAGGGCTGCTCGTTCATCGAGAATAGCCGGAGTGAAAACGCCCGAGCGGCTACGGTATTCCTTCACCCTCAGCAACATCCGCCTCGCACCCATTTAAGGGTGCGCCACGCCCTTCACTTCTCAAAAATAAGGAAGGGGCACGAAAAGAAATTTTTGCGGCCCAAACGAGCCGCCTGTAAGGTTGGCGCGGAGCGACATGCAGACCTTCGGCCCAAAGGCGCGCGCCTGGTAGAACCACCAGCCGTTTTTGTGCGTGACGAACGGCGAGCGAACGATGTCCCCCTCCGCCTGCAACACGTAGTGCCCCGATCCCCCGGCAGGCTGCATCAGTAAGCCATACGAGAGTCCCAAGGGAGCGTCGGTCGAAACGCACAACCGTAAGCTGTAAATCACCCCGTAGTTGCCGTTGTTAAAGCCCTTTCGGCCACTCACGGCGTCCGTTCCAAGCAGGTACTCGCCGTCTAGGGCGCGCGAAAAGGGACCGGAAACAGCAGAGTTTAAGGAGAGCATAGTAGCGGAGCCGGACTTTAAAGACACATGGCCGTAGCGGTCGGAGAATGGGAAGGTCCCCCGGTTTAGAAGGTAGTAGGGCGTCCCTGCGACCAGCTTCGGAGGGCCCGCGGGCATAACCGGAAGTAGTTGTGGCTCTTTTGGCAGCATCTCTTGAAAGGCCACAACGGTGACTGTAACGGCGGCAAACGAGAAGCCTGCCGGGAGTTCGGGCTGTTTCGCGCCCGCCGCGTTCTGACCTACCATAGTGGTGGTGAGCGCTTCAGCGAGTTTTAAAGAGGGTGCGCGCTTAGCCTCCCCAGAAGGCGGCGTCACGACGACGTACGCTTCCAGCGCGCTTGCTGTGTCGCCTGGTCCGGCAGTCTGAGGAGCGACCAGGATGCTTTCGCCAGGTGCCAGCGTGGCGAGGTAGGTTACCCGGTGGCGCATTCCTAGGTAACCGTTAAGCGCTTCCTGGCCTGCTACATCGGGATAGACGTTGGTGTCCCCACCCAGACCACGCGTAAAGAGCAGCAGCGGCGCTGCCTGTGTGTTGGTTATAGCTGTGGCGAGGGTGAGGTACGCCTGTGTACTGTTGGCGTGGTGGTAGAAGACGCGGAAGCTACCCATTAGCTCGTCGCGGTAGAGGGCGGCGGGTAGACTGCCTGAGTCACGCAGGTATTCCGGGTCGTTCGAGACGAGCAGTTTCCCACCTCGACTTGAGAGCGCGACCTCGTCTTCTAAGGGCAGCAGCTGCGGCAGGGCATTAAACGCGACAAGGCGGTTTTCCGGGTTGCCTTGTAGTTCTCCGTAGTGCGCTTGCGGGACCACCTCGGGCCTGGGTGTAAGCGCCGGGCTACAACCCGCGGGAGCCAAGAGCAGCATAGAGACGGCTAGCCACTTTGCAGCGGCTGGTGCCAAGGTGTCATGCGCGTCTATAGGACGCCTCTCCCTAAATTACACGCAGTGCGGTGGTGGGTGAACCTACTGTAACCGGGATAAAACTGTGACGGAATAGGACCCACCTCATGAATTTTTACAAAGTGTGAAGAGGAAAAGTGCTTGCTAAGGATGTCTATCCTGCGTTTGGGTTGTAGGGAAAAGCAATAAAAAAGCGCGCTTTCGTAAGCGCGTTTGATTTCTGTATAGTACACCCGTATGCGCTATTCGTCAAGCCGATGCACCATTGGGTAGTGCCAAAGAGGTAATGACGGGCCAGTTTCTCCTCAAGGTACGCAACGCCGCGTTAGAAACTGTTTTGTAGAGGGTGAGGTGAATAGCCCTACCTATGGCTTGAGGTCCCCGCTTTTTACTGATTCTCCCTGCCAGCCGGTATAGTGCGTTCATGACCCTCCGCAGACTTGGCAGCAGCGGCCTGTCCGTTTTCCCCCTCGCCCTCGGCACCATGCAGTTCGGCTGGACAGCCGACGAACAAACCTCCTTCGGCGTGATGGACGCTTTTGTCGAAGCGGGTGGCAACCTCATCGACACCGCCGACATCTACACCACCTGGTCCACCGGTAACCCCGGTGGCGTGTCTGAAGAGCTGATCGGGCGCTGGCTGGGCGCGCGTGGCAATCGCGACGAGGTAATCATTGCCACCAAGGTGCGCGGGCCGATGGGGGAGAGCGGTTCTGAAGGGTACAAGCATCCCCGCCAGCGCGAAGGTCTATCGCGCCGCTGGATCTTAAGGGCGTGCGAGGATTCGCTTAAACGCCTTCAGGTCGACCACATCGACCTCTACCAGGCGCACTGGATCGACCCGGGCGTGCCTATCGAGGAAACCTTGGCGGCGTTTACGGAGCTTGTCCGCAAGGGCTACGTGCGCTACCTGGGCTGCTCCAACTACTCGGCGTGGCGGCTTATGCAGGCGCTGTGGGCGTCGGACAAACACGGGTACGAGCGCTTTGTGTCCATCCAGCCGGAGTACAGCATCGCCCAGCCCACCCGCGCAACCTTCGAGCGAGAGCTCGCCCGGGTCTGCGAAACGTACGGCGTCGGCGTCATCCCCTACAGCCCCTTGGCGGGCGGCTTTTTAACAGGCAAGTACCAAAAGGACGGCGATCAGCCCAAGAGTGCCAGGGCGGGCGAGATTTCCAAAACCCGCTTCACCGAGCAGAACTGGGCGGTCCTCGACACCTTACGCGAAGTTGCCGCAAATCATGATGCCCATGTGGCACAGGTCTCGCTCGCCTGGCTTCTCCACAAACCTTACATGACGGCACCTATCGTCGGGGCGAACAGCGCCGAGCAACTTAGGGAGCTGTTACCCGCCGCCGAGCTGAGGCTTACGCCCGACGAGGTGACGCGCCTCGATGAGGTGTCGGGCTGGGTACGCTCACGCACTGAGAAGGAAGTTTAAGGAACTGTCGTTGGGGTATTCGCTAGGGAGACGCCGGTGCTTACCCGGTAGGGCGGAGTAAGCACCTACCGGGAAACGTGGCCAAAAATAACCGATTTATGAGGTTCGCTGACGGGGTACCCATGACTTGGTCATCTGTTTACAGCGTCTGGTCGAGTGGATCTAGGGGCAACGCTACCGGTTGGCCACCGCGCAAGGACGATTGTCGTAGGGCCAAGATAAGCTCCTGATCGAGCCGCGCTTGATGAGGGCCGTAGCTGGGCTTACCTCCATCATGCACCGCCTCGAGCAGGCTCAGCAGGCACGAGGCGACGCCGATCTCGTCATCGTGCCACTGCACGCCGTGGCCTTTCTTGGGCGCTAAAAAGGGGTTGTCCCAGCGCACGATGGGCTGATCCGGATCGCCGGTGTGCGCCACGATCCCCACCAGCGCCCCGCCGTCGTTGCGCTCCAAGCGGCGCTCGAGGGTAATAAAGCGGGGCGCTTCCCCTCCAGGGGCCAGCAAGCTGAGCTTTTCTTCCACATCGAGACCGTGCCCGACGGTGACGCCCATGCCCTTCTCGGCCAAGAAGCGGCTGCTGCGCCACCAGCGCAAGGGTGAGTCGTAGCCGATATCGGTCCAGTGAAAGATGCCGAGCTCGCCTCCTTCAAACGCGACCACGCCGTGCTCCTGCATTTCCGTCCGCGCGCCGCGTGTGTCGCTTAGCCGCGCCCAGTGCGGCGCGAGCTCGTACTCGCGCACCAGACCCGTAATCTGCACCGGGATGGCGTCGAAACCGAGATAACTCCGCATCACGCTGACGCCGTGGTAGCCGTGACCGGCGAAATCATTGAATGAGGTGTGAACCCGCCCGAAAAGTCCCGAGGCGAGGAGCTTCAGCTTGATCTGCTCTAAGGGACGGCGGTGAAACTGCTCAGCTACTTCGATCTTCAGGCCGCGCTCGTCCGCCGCGGAGATGATGGCGTCGGCTTCACTCAGTTTGTGAGCGATAGGCGTCTCCAGAAGTACGTGGAGACCATGTTCGACAGCCATCAGCCCGACCTCGCCGTTGGCCCCATACGAGACGGAAACGACGCCGACCTGAGGTGCCGTCTCCTGGACTAGCCGCCCCAAGTCGGTGTACCAGGGCACCCCCAGGCTTTTGCCCAAGCGCTGCGCCGATCCATAGCTGCGCCCCCAGACCGAAACCAGCAGCACCTCGTCGGGAAGTGCTTTAAGTATCGGGCCGTAGAGGTAGTCCGAGCGTGCAGCCGTGCCGACCAAACACACGCGGATAGGGTCTCTCTGGGTCATCTGGCGATTACAGCGGTTTTCAGAAACCATGAGGCAGATAACCGGCATGGCTGAACCAGCCGATGACATCTTGTAGGGAGACGGCTTTGAGTGCAGCGGCGATAGCATCATCGAGCGCCTGTTTGGTC
>CADCWP010000103.1:438-7144 GCA_902806425.1 uncultured Truepera sp. | reverse complement strand
TCTCTTTTACCGCGCTGCACTCGCCTTTGTCAGCTGCTTTGTAAGAACAGGTACTTTCTTGGTTATACTGCGCTCACCACAATTAAGCTAGTGGGGTGGGGCCTCAACCGAAGCTTTCAAGTCGGGTCTCCTCTTCTAGCAGCATCCGTAGGGTGCAGAAATGGAGAACAAGCGTGACGGACAACCATTCGGCGCAAGCAAGGGCGGACGAAGCCAAACAAGAAGCTAAAGAAAAGGTTGAGGGCGCAGCGGAAAACGCCAAGCAAAAGGCGGGTGAGGCGGCGCAAGAGGTTAAAGACCGTGCGGGTGAGGTCAAAGATAGGGTCAAGGCGCAAGCTCAGGAGGCTAGGGGCCGCGTCGAGGCTGAGGCTGAAAAGGGTTTCGAGCAGGGCAAAAGCCGGGTTATCTCTCAGGTAAGCAGCGTAGCGCAGGCGTTTCGCAAAACAAGTGAACAGCTCCGCGAGGAAGATCAGGCCGACCTAGCCGGGTACACCGAGCGCATCGCCGAACAGGTCGAGCGGGTCTCGGACTACCTCGAGGGCAAGGGGTTGCGCGGCGTTGCCGGGGACCTAGAAACGTTTGCCCGGCAGCGGCCCAGCCTTTTCGTCGGTAGCGCGCTCGTCGTGGGGCTCGTCGCGGCACGCTTTTTACGCTCGAGTAACCCCGGCCGTTAAGGAGCCCCGGAAACCCTATGCAGGATTCTAGGCAGGAACGGGACACGCGCCCACTGGGCGAACTTTTTTCGCAATTGACCGGTGATACGACGCTACTTCTGCGCCAAGAGATCGCGCTCGCCAAAAAGGAGTTTCAGGGCGCGCTCGCGCAGGCGGTCGGCGGCGCGATTGCGCTCGCTGTCGGCGGCGTCTTGGCGACGGTCGGGCTGGTCGCCATTTTGACCTCGGTTATCTTAGCTCTCGCGCTGGTCATGCCTCACTGGGCCGCGGCCCTTCTAGTCGGCGCTATCTTCGTCGTGCTCGGCGGCGTTTTTGTGATGCTCGGAATCAACCGTATGAGAAAGCTTAAACTTATCCCCGAGCGCACCGCGCGAACGCTTAAAGACGACGCCGCCATGATTCGGGAGAAGGCCAGATGAGTGACGCCAAAGGAGAAAAGAGCCTTGCAGAACTCGAGGCCGACATCGCCCGCACCCGCGCGCAACTCGGGCGGGACGTCGACGAGATCTCATACAAACTCAGCCCCGACCGCTTTAAGGCGCAGGCACAGGGAACGCTGCAAGACGCACAGGAGGCAGTGATGGACACGGTAAACGAGATGACCGACACGGTAGTAGGAAAAACCAAGGAGGCGGGCTCGAGTTTCGTCGATATGGTCCGCCGCCATCCACTGCCTACCGCCCTGATCGGGGCCGGGGTTGCCCTGTTAGCGGTCGGGGGCGGCGTAGGTGCGAGCCGCGCCCGCGACGATGACGAGTACGTTGGCTACGGGGGCCGCTACGGTTACGGCGAGGGTGATTACGGGGGCTATGTGCGGCCCGGCTACGGGGGCGAATCGTCGGCCAGCACGGGTCACCTCGGTGAGACGGGTAGAGGTTCCGGGACGTCCCGCAGTTTTGAGAGCTACGGTGCCTACGACAGCGGCTACGATACCGGCAGCTACACTGCCGGTATCGGGAGCCGCTCAGGCAACGACCAAAGTTTTGGCGACCGGGCCAGCGAGGTCGGTGAGCGGGCCAGGTACGGCGCTCAGGACGCCGGGCGTGGCGTTGCGGGCTTTCTCGAGGAGCAGCCCCTCATCGCCGGACTTATAACGGTGGTGCTAGGCGCGCTTATCGGTTTGGCGCTTCCCGGTACCAGGCAAGAAGACCAGCTGATGGGCGAGGCCAGGGACCACCTAGCCGAACAGGCCAAAGGGGTGGCCGAGCGCGCCAGAGAGGTCGCGCAGAAAACCTTCGATGAGGCCAAAGAGACCGCCAAGCAAGAATTTACCAAGGTTCAAGAGGACGTCAAGGTAGAAGGCAAGAACTTGCTCGAGAAGGGCAAAGAAGCCGCCAAAAACGTCGTTCAAGAAGCCAAAGAAGCCGGTAAAAACGTCGTCCAAGAAACCAAAGAAACCGCCAAAAACGAAGTCGACAAGCAAAAACCCAGCTAGCACCCTGCTCGCATAACGCAAAGCTTCGCCACACCGGGTAGTTTGTCTACCCGGTTTTTTGATGGGGGTAACTGTGCTAAAACGCGTGAACGTTTCGTTGACACTCTCTAAGGCGGCGCGTATACTGACGGTTAGATGTTTAGCGCCGAGCCCTACCCACAAAACCTACGACTAAGCAACGTTCGCCTCGGGGTCGCCGCCGCGTAGACGTCTCTGCGCCTACCTAAAAGCGCCCTCGGGGAAGACCTCCGAGGGTTTTTTCGTATACGCCAGCAGGGGACGAAAGGGAGAGCATGTCAGCAACCCGTCAGGAACCGGACACGCAACCTAAAAGCTTGTTTGAAAAGGTCTGGGACGCGCACAGCGTCAGGACGTTGGAAAACGGCCAAACTCAACTGTTTATCGGTACCCACCTGATCCACGAAGTCACCAGCCCGCAAGCTTTCGGGATGCTCCGTGACCTCAACCTGCGCGTCCGGCACCCCGAGCGCACCTTCGCTACCGTCGACCATATCGTCCCGACCGACACACGCATCGAACCTTTCGCAGACCCCTTAGCGGACGGGATGATCCGCGAACTTCGCAAAAACTGCGGCGAGTTCGGCGTCACCATGTTCGATACAGGGAGCGGCAAACAGGGCATCGTCCACATGGTCGGGCCGGAGCAGGGCATCACCCAGCCGGGGATGACGGTCGCCTGCGGCGACTCGCACACCTCGACGCACGGCGCGTTCGGGGCTATCGCGTTCGGTATCGGTACCTCTCAGGTTCGGGATGTGCTCGCTACCCAGACGATAGCGATGAGCAAACCCAAAGTTCGCCGCATCAATGTCCACGGTAAGTTAGGACCGGGTGTTTACGCCAAAGACGTGGTGTTGCACCTTATCCGCGTGCTCGGCGTCAAGGGTGGCATCGGCTACGCCTACGAGTACGGCGGCAGCGTTTTCGACGCCATGAGCATGGAAGAGCGGATGACGGTCTGCAACATGAGCATCGAAGGCGGCGCGCGCTGCGGCTACGTCAATCCGGACCAGGCGACGGTGGCCTACATCAAGGGTCGCCCCTACGCGCCCAGGGCGAGCGAGTGGGCGGAGGCCGAGGCGCGCTGGCTGGCCCTAGCTTCGGATGAGGGGTGTAGGTACGACGACGTAGTCAACATCCGCGCCGAGGACATCGCCCCGACCGTCACCTGGGGCATCAATCCGGGGCAGGCCATCTTTATAGGCGAGACCGTGCCGACCGTCGAGGGCGCGCCGGAGGACGAGAAGGCAAACATCGCCGAAGCCCTGGAGCACATGAAGCTGACCCCCGGCGCAGCGATTGCCGGAACAAAGATCGACGTAGCCTTTTTCGGCTCCTGCACAAACGGGCGCATGAGCGACTTTATCGAGGCGGCCAAGTACCTTAGAGGGCACCGGGTCGCGGCAAACGTCAAGGCGATTGCCGTACCGGGGTCGCAGATCGTCAAGTACCAGTGCGAGGAGTTGGGCATCGACCAGGTGTTCCGCGACGCGGGTTTTGAATGGCGCGACGCGGGTTGTAGCATGTGTCTCGCCATGAACCCCGACAAGCTCGTCGGCGATCAGCTCTGCGCAAGTTCCAGCAACCGCAATTTCAAGGGGCGGCAGGGCAGCGTCACCGGGCGCACCGTGCTGATGAGCCCGGTGATGGTGATGGCGGCGGCGGTCACAGGGGAAGTGAGTGACGCTCGAGAGGTATTCAAAACCGAACCGAACACGGTCTCGGCCTGAGACGACGCGAGCGCCCCGTAAGGCAGCTAAGTAGATTGGCCTCATCATGAGCTCGGACGACCTCATGGAAAGCTTATGAGAACTTCTCATGCACGGGACTGCACTGGTCTACCGGCTTGATGGTTTGCGTTAAAAAAGGAGCTTGACATGGCGTTAGAAAAGATCACCACCGTCACCGGGCGCGGCGTCTACGTTCCCGGCGATGATATCGACACCGACCGCATCATCCCGGCCCGCTTTATGAAGTGTGTGACCTTCGACGGCTTGGGACAATACATGTTCCACGACGTGCGTTTCACTGAGGACGGCGACGAAAAGACGCACCCGCTCAACGACCCGCGTTTCGAGGGTGCCAGCATCCTCCTCTCGGGTGAGAACTTCGGCTGCGGTTCGTCGCGCGAACATGCTCCCCAAGCTATGTACCGCTTCGGTATCCGCGCGGTAGTCGCCGAGAGCTTCGCGGAGATTTTTTTCGGCAACAGCACCACGCTGGGGATGCCGTGCGTCGAGGCTACGGCCGAGCAGATCGTGCGAATGGCGGAGATTATCAGAGCCGACCCGAGCGCCCAGATCACCGTGGATGTTGGAAGCAGCACTGTCACCTGCGGCGGCGAGGTCTTTAACGTTACCGTCCGCGAGAGCGCACGAGAAGCCTTGTTGGGAGGCCGCTGGGACCCGATAGCGGAACTTCTCGAGGCCGACGACGCCATTCGGGAGACCGCGTCACGTCTTCCCTACCTCTAAGCACGCATCTAAGGGCAGCCCGTGGCACAACGTTTTAGCAGCATCGGCGACAAGCACCGCGACTTTATAGGGGAGCAGAAGCTCTTTTTTGTAGCGACGGCGGCGCGCGACGGGCGGGTCAACGTCTCGCCTAAAGGTCTCGATTCGCTGCGTGTTTTGGACGCTTCTACCGTGGCGTGGCTGAACGGCACCGGCAGCGGCAACGAGACGGCGGCACACCTCTTGGACAACCCGCGTATGACGCTGATGTTCTGCGCGTTTGAGGGCAATCCACTAATCCTGCGGCTCTACGGCGAGGCGGTGGCCTACCACCCGCGCGACGCGGCTTGGGACGACCTCATCGGGCTCTTCACGCCGCTCGGAGGCTCGAGGCAGATCTTCAAACTCCACGTCGACCTGGTACAGACCTCGTGCGGTTTCGGCGTGCCGCTCCTCAGTTACGAGGGCGACCGCGAGCTGATGCACACCTGGGCGGCGCGCAAGGGCGAAGACGGCCTCGAGCGGTATTGGGAAGAAAAGAATCAACTGAGCCTGGACGGGCAGCCAACCCACATCATCGAGGATTAGCGCAGCCAAGTCGAATGCCCATTGTCAGCGGCTCCAGGTTTCACGCGGCGTTGCGAGCCCGTCCCAGCTTCAGCACGGGGCGCTCAGCGGTAGACTCTGAAGTGCGGTCGGCTGAGCGAACTATTCCTGAACCGGAGGAACGATGACCTACAAGATTGCGGTGCTACCCGGCGACTTTATCGGGCCGGAAGTTGTCGACGCGACGATCCAGCTTTTAGACGCGGTGACGCCGCGCTACGAGATTTCCCTCGAGTACACCACGCTTCCCTTCGGCGGTGGCGCTCTGGACGCGTTCGGCACGCCCCTTCCCGACGGGACCAAAACGGTTTGCGCTCAGAGCGACGCCGTGCTGATGGGCTCCGCCGGGGGGCCGGTCGGCGACCACCCGTGGAACCGCGTCCCCCGCGCCTTGCGCGTCGAGTCAGGCATCCTGGGGATTCGCAAGCACCTGGGCGTCTACAGCAACCTCCGCCCGGTGCGGGTGTTCGGGGGGCTCGAGGGGCTCTCCCCCCTCAAGAGCGAGGTCGCGCGCGGCACCGACATGCTCATCGTCCGGGAGCTTACGGGCGGCATCTACTTCGGCAAGCCGAGCTTTAATACCCCCGACGAGGGCGTCTCTACCGACCGTTACACCCGCCCCGAGGTCGAACGCATCGCCAAAGTCGCGTTTGAAGCTGCCCGTGCGCGCGGGGGCCGCGTCACGAGCGTGGACAAGGCCAACGTGCTCGACGTGTCTCAGTTCTGGCGCGACGTGGTGGTCGGCGTCCACGAGAGCGAGTACAGCGACGTGACCTTAGACCACCTCTACGTGGACAACGCCGCCATGCAGATCGCCAGCAATCCCCGGCAGTTCGACGTGATCGTGACCTCGAACCTCTTCGGCGACATCTTGTCCGACCTCGCCGCCGTGATTCCGGGGTCGCTGGGCGTCTTGCCCTCTGCGAGCCTGGGCGACGGCCCCGGTCTGTTCGAGCCGGTACACGGCTCGGCCCCGGACATTGCCGGGAAGGGCGTCGCCAACCCGGTCGGGACGATGCTCTCGGCGGCGATGATGCTCAAGTATGGTCTGGGGCAACCCAAGGCCGCTGAAGCCGTCGAGGGCGCGGTGCAGCGGGCCTTGGGGGAGGAGCCGACGAAAGATTTGGGGGGCTCGAGGGGGACGGAGGCTTTTACGGAAGCGGTTGTTAAGGCTTTATCAACACTAGCCTCTGTCTAAACATCTTTGAGGCTCAGTGATGAAGATACTTGCTGGGCCTACCAAGTATTTAGACGTACGTAGAGATGTAGGGTAGTTTATGCCGCTGTACAGAATCAAAGAGCAGAACGGTCTAACGGCTATTACAGCGGTTTACAGAAGGGTTGAGGTAGGTCAAGCTGAGGCATGGGTTATTCAGTGGACTTACGTGAACGAATCGTCGAAGCTGTACTGGAGCGCCGCTTGAGCATTCGTGAGGCGGCGGACACCTTCCGAGTCGGTCACGCGACAGTAGAGCGATACTTGCGCCGGTTCCGAGAACGGGGCGAGCTTACGCCGT
>CADCWP010000103.1:0-428 GCA_902806425.1 uncultured Truepera sp. | reverse complement strand
TGGATGAGGAACAGCTTGGCGCGCTCAAGAAACAGCTCGAGGCACATAACGAACTGACCTTGATGGAGCACTGCGAGCTATGGGAAGAAGACACGGGCATAAGGCTCAGCTACGTGACGATGCACCGCCTTAGTAAGCGCCTTGGCATCAGCCGCAAAAAAAGACCATCTCAGCCAGTGAGCAAGACCCTCTAGCCCGCCTGGTATGGCTAGCCGAGGTGCTCAAGCACGATCCCAAACGCCTGGTGTTCATTGACGAGAGCGGTTTCAACCTAGCTATGACACCGCTTTATGCTCGTGCCCCTAAAGGTCAGAGAGCCTATGGACAGATACCCAAGAACCGCGGCGAGAACAGCAGCTTGATTGCGGCTTTATCGCTTGATGAGGGCGTCTGTGCGGCAATGACGCTAGAGGGCGCAGTAGACGGCA
>CADCWP010000102.1 GCA_902806425.1 uncultured Truepera sp. | reverse complement strand
AGGCCAAAGAGCTGACGACGGGCGACACCTACGGCTTTTTGTATGACAACAAGAACTTCTACTTCTCGTACAACTGGCTGCACAGCAGCGGCGGTTACGTCTTCTCCCGCGACGACCAGGGCAACCTCGTCCCGAGTGATGTGGGCCTCGCCAACGAGGGTGCAGTAGCGGGCGCGGAGCAGATCAAGGCGCTTCAGTACGAACACGGTCTCATTCCGCCCGGCACCGATTCAACAGTTACCGAAGGTCTTTTCAACGAAGGCGCGGCGGCAATGATGTATAACGGCCCCTGGGCGATTCCCAACGCCCTCGAGGCGGGGATTTCAGTGACGGCTATGCCCGTCCCCCCGATGGCCGATGGCACCCCCTTCAGCGGCTTTATCGGCGTGCAGGGCGTCTTGATGAACGAGTTTTCGCAGAACAAGGCGGACGCCGCGAACTTCGCCAAGTGGATTACCCGCCCCGACGCGCAGGTCGCGCTGGCTGAAGCGAGCAAGCGTATCCCCTCCTCGCAGGAGGCTGCCGCTACGGTTGCCGACGACCCCGTGCTCGCGGGCTTTATCGAGGCCTACGCGAACGCCGAGCCGATGCCCAACATTCCCGAGATGGGGGCCGTCTGGGGGCCGATGGGGGACGCGCTCACCGCCATTTTGGAAAACCCTGACTCGAACGTCGCCCAGGTACTTAACGGAGCCGTCTCGCAGATTCAGGGAAACTAAGCTACAGCTTAGACGCAAAACTTGCCAGGGTTTAAAACTCCCTGGCATTTTTATTAGCTATCTTGTGACACGGCACATCCAGAAAGGGGTTGATGACGGTGGACATCTCACGTCCGGTCTCGGACTACCTGCCCAAAGGCTCGGGCGGCACCGGCGGGAGGCTCTGGAAATCGCTGCTGCTGCTGCTGCTCGCCATCACCATCGCTGCCGGTGCCACCTTTATCACCCTGTGGCTGGCGCAGCAGATCGTACCAGGCGCTCCCCCGTACATAGGTTTCCTCGGTGGCCTGGCGGCCCTTATCGTCAGCTTGCAGGTAATCGCCCGGCGCTTCGAGTGGATTATGCCCTGGTACTACCTGCTGCCCTCGATCTTGTTTTTACTGACCTTTGCCCTCTTTCCGGTAGTGCTGACCATTATCCTGGCCTTCACCGACTATGCGGGCATCCGCAACGGCGAACTCAACATCAGCAGCCGCACCGACATCGTAGGGGTGCAGGGAAACACCGTTACCGTCGCCGACAGCGCCACACTGCGCTGCGAGGCGCTGAGGGACGGCTGCGCGGATGTTGCGGCTGTAATCGACGTGTCGGGAACCTCTACGGTAACGGCGACCTCACTCGAGGGCACCGCCCTCACGCTCGCCGAACCGCTGCTTGAGGGGGCGTCGCCGTCGGTGGTAACCCTCGAACTGACCGACATCGGCTTCAGCGCCGAGTTCAACATCACGGCGGCGCAGGGCAACACCCTAACTTTGGAGCGCGCCCCGCCCGGCGAAGTCGACCTGGAAAACGTCGGGCTCGAGGTGCCGAGCGAAGGGATTCGCCGCACGATGCTCGCCGTCGACGGCAATACCGTCACGCTCGACGACCCATTGCCCGAAGGCGCAACCTACGCCGCCATCACCCGCTACAACGACTTTGGCTTCGTGGGCGTGCAGAACTTCACCGCGATCCTGCGGCAAGCGGGCCGCGCGCTCGGGCCGGTATTTTTGTGGAACCTCCTCTTCGCCGTCTCGACCGTTCTTATCAACACCGTGTTCGGCGTGTTTCTAGCCATCTTTCTCAACAACAAGGACCTTAAATTTCGCAACTTCTACCGCACGCTGCTGATCATCCCCTGGGCGCTCCCGAGCATCATCACCATTCAGGTCTGGAAAGGCTTTCTGAACTCCAACTTCGGAGCCATCAACCGCTCCCTGGCCCTCTTGGACCTGCCCGTACTCGACTGGCTCGGCGAGGTGTGGCCCGCACGGGGGGCAATCCTGCTGGTCAACCTCTGGCTGGGTTTGCCCTTTATGATGACGGCCACCTTGGGCGCTCTCTCGGCTATTCCTGAAGACCTCTACGAGGCTGCCAGAATCGACGGCGCGAACGTCTGGCAGCGCGTCACGGGCGTGACGCTGCCCTTGCTGCGCACCGCGCTGGTGCCGATCACGCTGACGGGCTTTGCCTTCAACTTCAACAACTTCGGCCTGATCTTCCTCCTGACCGGCGGCGGACCCGGCTACGAGGGCGGCACCTCCACAGCGCGCGGTACGGACATCCTTATCTCGTGGGCCTATAACGAAGCCTTCCAGGCGGTAGGGGGCTACGCCTATGGCCTGGGTTCAGCCATCTCGCTGCTGATCTTTTTTATTACCATTGCCGTCAGCTTGGTCAACTTCCGCGTTACCGGGGCGCTCAAGGAGGAGTCGAACATATGAAGGCGCATCTGGGCCGTTTCATCCGCTTGTGCGCGTGCCTCGGGCTGCTGCCGCTCGTGAGCGTCGCTTTCGCGCAGATTGACCGCAGCCGCTTTCTGGTCATCCCCTACGGCTGGCTGCGGCTTTTGGTCGGATTCATCGTTGTCACAGGCGGGATTGCACTGGCCGCCTACCTCTACGGGCGCGCGACCCGGCCCAACAAAGCTGGAACCTACGCACTGACCGCCGCAAGTCACATGTTCATCTGGGTGTTTATTTTGCTAACCCTGTTCCCGGTTATTAACCTCCTGGCGGTCTCGTTTAACCGCGCAAACAACCTCAACACCCCACCACCCCGCGAGGGCAACCTGCTGGTGCGCGCGGGCGTCCTGCCGAACCCGGAGAACTTTTCCCTGGTGCAGTACCGCACCGTGCTGAGCGACACCAATTTGTTCTGGTATCAGTGGGTGCTGGTCGGGCTGCTGGTGGTGGCCGGGCTGGTGCTTATCGGGGCCATCTTCACAAACCGAACGAACCCAGGCTCGAGGTCCGTGGAACGGGTACGAAACGCCGCCATCTGGGCGCTTATCGGAAGTGCAGTGGTGCTCGTTTTAAGCATCAACAACAGCCAGTTTTATTCGGTCAACGAAGCGGGAGAGCGCAACCCGTCAAGTAGTGAGAAAAAGGTGGTGCTGTTTATCCGCAACACGCTGCTGGTTTCCGGCTTGACGGGCCTGTTTGCGGTCGCCATCAGCACCACCGCGGGCTACGCTTTCGCCCGGATGAAGTTCGACGGGCGCTACAGCACGCTGCTTGGCTTTATCTTCGTGCAGATGTTCCCCGGCTTTATGGCGCTCGTAGCCATTTTCTACCTGATGAACTACTTGGGGCTTCTAAACACCTTTACCGGGCTTATCCTGGCCTATTCGGGCGGGGCCATCGCGTTTGCCTCATGGATCTTCAAGGGCTATCTGGAGTCGATCAGCCCAAGCTTGGAAGAGGCCGCACTGGTCGACGGCGCAACGCGCTGGGGGGCGTTCTGGCGCATCATCTTGCCTATCAGCATACCAATGCTGTTATTCATCTTTTTGTTGCAGTTCATCGGCACCTACAGCGAGTTCATCTTGGCGAATATCCTCCTGACCGGCGACGATAAGTGGACGGTCGGCATCGGCCTGCGCTCCTTTACCTCCGGGCGCTTTGCCACGCAGTGGGGCACGCTGGCCGCGAGCGCCGTCTTGGGCAGCCTGCCGATTCTGATCATCTTCTACTCGTTCCAGAACGCGCTGACCGGGCAGTACACGGCGGGCGGCGTCAAAGGCTAGACCCGTAGGCAGGGGCACCTGTAGTGCCATTTGGCTAGAAGTCCTTGCAACAACGCGCAAGGACTTCTTTTTGCTTTGTGGACGCCGAGCACCCGTTGTAACCGCCAAAACATCGCCGTCTTCTTAAGGTCGCAGTCCAAACGCTTCCACGCTGCGCTTGGAGCCGACGCCGTCAGGCTCGTTGGAGCGCGTGATAGTCTGGCCGTGTGGATTCGCTAGGTTACGGCGCACATCTGGTTTTAGACGGGTTCGGGGCGACGGCTCCTTTGGGGGACGAAGGCTGGAACAAAGAGGCGGCGGCGCAGCTGCTGGCGCTGCTCGCTACCCCAGATGGGGGGACCAGGGTCAGCTACTGGTTTGAGGACGGGGTGTCGGTCGGTATCGCGCTGCCAGGGTCACACCTGACGCTCCACACCTTTGCGGCGCGGCGCACGGTGTCGCTGAGCGTCTTCAGCCCGCAGCTGCTGGCAACCGAAGGCGTTATCGAAGCGTTCCGGGGGCGCTTCGAGGTCGGACGTTTGGAGAGTCATCTGGGGGGCCGCAGCGTCGCCTTACCTCAAGACGAAGGTCGCGCGGTCCGTTACCTGCTGGGCGAACGCACCTATACCGATGTGCGGCTCGACGATACGCTGGTGGTTTTTTAGACCGACAATTTTTTAAGCGGCTTCGTCGGTGAAAATATATTCGATGGACCTGCCGAAAAGGCGCGCGAGCTTAAAGGCCAGCGGCAGACTTGGATCGTATTTGCCGACCTCGAGCGCATTCACCGTCTGGCGGCTGACGCCTAAACGTGCTGCCAGTTCAGCTTGCGACCAGCCCTGCTCACCCCGGAGTTCACGGAGGCGGTTCTTAACGGTAACGCCGCCATGCAAACGCTTGTCCTAGCGCGCCAGTAACACCGATTAAGGGAACGACCCACATCATACTGAGCCGAGGCAGATTCACGTAAGACTCGAGCAGACCGTAGCTAAAGGTCGAGAGGGCGGTGAGCCCCACCGCCCAGTGTACGCCTTCGCTGACAATCTTTTGTTGCAACTCATCTTGGCCCCTAACCACTTTAATCCAACCCAGCATGGCCCAAAGCGCAGCGAGAATAGGTACAAAGGTCAGCGCGATAAGCAGCCGTTTGTCTAACTGAAGGGGACCACTGAGCACGTTTAGGCCGATAATCAACACGGCGTAAAGGGTCATACCGATGGTGAACTGTCGCCACCCTTGCTTCTTGTCATCTGCTGAAATCGTCACGACTACCTCCTGTCAAGCAAGCTTGACACAAAGATATGCCTTCAACACCGTACTGTCAAGCGTCCTTTACATAGACGCGTATACGGGTTCGTTCAGACCTCGAGCCGCTCGCTCGTCGCCTCCCACTCGGCCATCGCCGCCAGCAGCTCGCTTTCAAGCTGTGCGTGGGCGTTTCCAAGCTCTATCAAAGCTTCGGCGGAGAGCGTTTCGGGAGCCTCGAGCTGCCCGGTAACTACGGTCAGCTCCGCCTCCAGTTCGGCGATGCGCGCTTCGAGCGCCTCCAGGTCGCGCCCGAGCTGCCACCGCGAGGGCGTTTTAGCACCTGCACTTTGAGAGGTTTTTGCTTTGGGTGCCTGTGGTTCAGCCACCGCCGAACGCTCCTGCTGCTTGCGCCTGTAGAACGCCCAGTCGCCCTCAAAGGCGGTAAAGGTGCCGCCCCTAAGTTCCCACACCAGGTCGGTCGTCGCCGCGATAAAACGCCGGTCGTGCGAGACGATAAGCAGTGTGCCCGTATAGGCTAGGAGGGCCGCCTCGAGCGCCTCGATCATCTCCACGTCCAGATGGTTCGTCGGTTCGTCAAGGACCAAGAAGTTGTACGCACCGAGCGTCAGTTTCAGAAGCGCCAGACGCGCCCGCTCCCCGCCCGAAAGGTCCCGTACACGCTTGAACTGCGCCTCATAAGGGAACAAAAACCGTCCCAGCAAGTTGTGCGCCTCGCTGTCCCCGACGAGCCGCACCAACTCCTCGAATAGCGTCGCCTCAGGGTCGACCCCGCGCAGCTCTTGATCGTAGTAGCCGACCCGGACGCGGGAGCCGAAACGCAGAAGCGCGCGCGGATCGTCGCTGGGGGTCTCGCCCAACACGACCCTGAGAAAGCTCGACTTGCCCGCCCCGTTGGGGCCGACTAACGCGATCCGTTCGCCCTGCCGGAGGGTAAACGCAACCTCGCTAAACAGCCCTTCGCCGCCAAAACGTTTTTTGAGATGTTGCGCCTGCAACACGGTCTCGCCCGACTCGGGGCTCTTAAAAGTAAAACGGGTTGTGCGCTCGGGTGCGTCGGCGTCAGGCAGCATGGCCTCGGCGTAGCGTTCGGCGCGACGTTCCATCGCCTTCGCGCGGCGGTGGAGCTTTTCGCTCTGTCCGGCCCAGCGCTTCATCTGGGTAGCGGCCGCCTCCAGGCGCTCGTGCTCTTTATGCTGGTTTGCCCGCGTCGCAGCCTCGAGCCGTTCTTGTTCGGCCCGCGCCTCACGGTAACGGCTCGGGGTCGTGTTCATCGTTCGGAGGACGCCGCGCGAAACCTCCGCCGTCGCGTCGCACGTCTCGTCCATAAAGGCCCGGTCGTGCGAGACGAGCAGCACCGCGCCCGGATAACGCGACAGGTAGCCCCCCAGCCAGCCGCGCATCTCCATATCGAGGTGGTTTGTCGGTTCGTCTAAAAGCAGCACGTCGGGTTGCGCCATGAGCAGTTGGGCCAGACCCAAGCGGGTCTTCTCACCCCCGGAAAGGTGGTGCGCCGTCTCGCCCTCGCGCCCGCGAAACCCGAGCGCGTAGAGCACCGCGTCGCGCCGAGAACGCCGCTCGAGGCCGCCGCGCCGCGAGAACGTCTCGTGCAGGGCCTCCCAGCGCGCGTAGACGCCCGGGTCGGCTAGACCCTCACGTTCGAGCCGACCAAGCCCCGCCTCGAGTGCGTCAAGCTCTACAAACGCTCTCTCGGAAAGCTCTAACACGCTCATACCTACGGGGATGCTCGGGTCCTGCTCGAGCATCGAAACGCTCACCCCTTCACGCCGGAAAACAAGGCCGCCGTCAGGTTCTTCTCGGCCCAGCAGCAACCGTAAGAGGGTCGACTTGCCCGCCCCGTTGCGACCGATCAGGGCGACCCGCGAGGCGCTCCGGAGCTCGAGCGTCACCCCACCGAGCACAACCTGCTCGCCATAAAACTTTTCTACCCCTTGAAGCGCTGCTAACACCATCCTTCCAGTTTAACGGCTGCTGTCCTCTAAAGCGTTTTAGCTGACTCGACCACACCCGCCAAACTTCAAACTGTCAAGCGTGATGCTCGTTTCCGACGCGAGGCCAGCTAACCTTGCAGATCAGACGCCTCTTAAATCTTGGTTTCAGCCTAGCGATAGACCCGAAACGGTAAGGGTGTCCCGAACGGTGACGTGCGCCCGCGAGAACAGGGTCTCGGTGCATTTGACCTAGCTTACCTTCCGATCTTCGCCTATATTGAACGGTACGTGAGAAGTATTGACTTTAAAA
>CADCWP010000101.1 GCA_902806425.1 uncultured Truepera sp. | reverse complement strand
GAGCGGTGTCGCTCTTTCGTGAGCTCAAGGCGCGAGGCTACCCGGGCGGTAGCGGCATGGTCAAGCGCTACAGCAAAAACTTGCGTAAGCGCCTGGCCGTCATGACGGCCAAAGAGCAGCACCACTTCCTGGAGGCCACGGCGCAGTTTAAAGCGCCGTCCGTGCGTCGGGCCGCCTGGTGGCTTTTGGCGGATGAGCAGGAACTCGGCAAGCAACAGCAGGTGTTTGTAAAAGAGTTGGGACAGCTGTGTCCTGAAATCCTGCGGTTCCGGCGGCTTGGGCTCGACTTCAAACGCATGGTGCGAAAACGCGATGCCGACGCGCTTGTTGCCTGGCTTGAGGAAGCCGAGGCAAGCGGCGTGCCGGAGCTGAAGGGTTTCGCCTTCGGGATTCGGAAAGACCTCGCGGCGGTAGAGGCAGCTCTTCGCTTTGAGTGGAGCAACGGCCAGACGGAAGGCCAGATCAACCGCCTGAAGATGCTCAAGCGGCAGATGTTCGGACGAGCCAACTTGGATCTACTGCGAGCCCGGGTGCTGCACGCGGCCTGAGCGGTGTCACCAAAAGCGCGGGAGAGCCCTATGTTTGGGCCATTTTGGATGTGAGTTTTGGCGTCTGTAGTTCATCCGCTTTGAGCGCCTCTGCTAAGACACCATTTGGCATCCGATAGGCGAGTGCTCCGTGGGGCCTGTGCTCGTTATACTCCCGTCGCTACTTCTCGCTTACAGCGATTTGCTCAATCACTGATAGCGAAGGTTATAGCCAGAATGCCTAAACCAACCGAGAATGTCTTGCAGGGAGATGGTCTTCAAGGCAGCGGCAATGACTTGATCGAGGACAAATCGAGCCCTTGCCTGTCACTGTTTGACGAAGGTTTTGATTTTGGATAAGGCCTCTTGATGGAGTTCAGGTCAGGTGAGTAAGGTAGTAAGAAGAGCAGCAAGCAGCCCTTGGAAGCCAGTAGTTCAGCGGCTTTGTTACCTTTATGGATGTGGTGGTTATCAATACGACGATCTGCCCGGGTGTCAGCGTAGGTAACAGCACCTGCTCGACATAGGTCTCGAAGGCTATGCCGTTCACGCTGCCTTATAACATCATGGGGGCTTGCAGCCCGTTCAGAGACAGGGCAGCGAGAAAACTGGTGTTCTCACCCCGGTTCCTTGGCACTTGGCCGTAAGCACGCTCCCCTTTAGAGTACGGGCGTAGCTCCGCAAGAGCCAGTTGAGTTAAGCTTTGTAGCCCCTCGGCTTGATAGCAGTGGCAACCACGCTGTTCGTTATCACCACGAGTAGGCTTCAGGGGCGGCACCCGGACGGAGTTTACGACCCCGGTTGATGCTGAAGATGTCGTCCAGGCGCTGCATGGTCTCCGGGTCGAGATGTAACCGAGCCGCCTGTTCGAGTCCGTCCAACTGCTCAACGTTGCGAACGCCCACGATGGCGGACGCGACGGCTGGGTGTTGAAGGGTCCAGGCGGTGGCGACCACGTGCTCGCGCTCGCCAACATCTTGACAGAGGGCGGAAAAGTCAGCAAATTGGGTGTTTTCAGGCCCGAGCTTGATGCCGTATTCTTCTTCCAGCTGGCTCGTGCGGGAGCCTGCGAGTGACTGCACCTTGCCGGTCAACAAGCCGCCTGCAAGGGGCATATACGCAATGATGCCAACGCCAAAATCGTGAGCTGCGGGCAACACCTCGAGCTCTGGAATGCGGTTTAACAGGTTGTACTGCGTTTGTTCGGAGATGAGGCCGGTAAAGCCGCGCTGCCACGCCTGCATCTGCACCTTTGCAAGTCCCCAGCCCGAAAAGTTGCTCGAGCCCGCGTAGAGCACATCACCGTCCGCTACAAGTTTTTCAAAAGTACCCCAGAACTCCTCAGGGGAGACGCGACGGTCGATGTGGTGGACCTGATAGAGGTCGATACGGTCGGTTTGCAATCTCCTAAGCGAGTCGGCAACCTGCTTACGCACCTTGTAGGCTGAAAACCCATGCTCGTCGTTGGGAATGGTGGGGTCCGACATCGGGTTATAGACTTTGGTTGCCAGCACAACCCGGTCACGGCTCTCAGGACGGCGTGCGAACCAGTTGCCGATGATCTCTTCCGAACGCCCCTTGTCCCCCTCCCCGCCGTACACGTTGGCGGTGTCGATAAAGTTGATGCCGAGTTCTAAAGCGCGGTCCAGTATCTTAAAAGACTCCTCCTCAGAAGCGTAAGGCCCGAAATGCATCGTGCCTAAGCAGATTTTACTCACCGTCATATTTGAGCGGCCCAGCTTGGTGTACTCCATGTCAACCCTTTCGTTCTCTATATCTATACAGCCCTCGTCACAGCCGGAGCTACCAGCCTGCAATACGGAGGGTTGAAGCTCGAGCGTTTGGTGGTGGCTACGTCCTTAACTCAGCAGCTTTGCAAAAACCGGTTCGCGGCGACCAGTCCCGCCTGCTCCGTCTCTTCTTGGCCGTTGAAATAGTGATCCTCGAGCTCGACCGACACGCAGCCGCCATAGCCTGCCGCTTGAAGCATCTCGAACGCCTTTTTCCAGCGCATCACCCCGTGCCCCGGCAGCGTGTAGCGCCAGAACGGCCCGCTGAAGCGCGGTGGAGTACCGAACAGCGGCCTCTGCGCGGTGCCGTACTCGTAGCGCCCATCGTCAAGCACTTCGGTGTCTTTGGCGTGAACGTGATATACCCGCCCGATAAACTCCCCTAGAAAGCGCAGCGGGTCGATGCCCATGCGGATGAGGTGGGACGGGTCGTAGTTGACGCCGAACACGGGGGACGGGCACGCCCCAAAAAATGCCCGGGTCGACTCGGGCGTGCAGAGGAGTGCGCCCGGACCCGGCCAGCCTTCGATGACGATTTTGGCCTCGTGCGCCTCGAGTACCGGCGCGAGGTCGCTATAGCTGACGACCATCGCCTTAAAGACCTCCTGCGGTGGAGCCTCCGCGTCTTCAGGAAGCATGACGACAAAGTGATTTACCGGCCCGGCTCCAGCACACGCCTCAATATAGGCGGCGTTACGTGAGACCGCGTCGCGGCGCTTGGCGGCGTCGAGCGACAGCATCCCCCGCCACTCGAGCAGGTCGACGGAGCCGAGCCGTAGTCCGGCAGCGACCACCTCGCGCGCGTGCCCGTCCCCGTCGCCGATATCCAGGGCGCTGAACTCGTTTTGCTGCGCCCAAGCCGTCAAGTTTTGTAGGCTTTTGCCCCAGTCGGACAGCGGCGTGTAGCGAAAACCGATAGGAAAGCCGCCCGTCAAGGTCCGGCTCACCGGGACGCCTCGAGGAGCTGCTGTTTGGGCGCAGAGGCCTGCCAGCCCGACGCATTTTCGCTCGCTTTTAAGATGAGTTCGAGCACGGCGCGCCCCTCCTCTGCACCGTGCAGCGGGCGTTCGCCGGTCAGCAGACAGTCGGCGAAGTGGCCGATTTCTTCGGTGAAGGTGCTTGCGATTGTCGGCAAGAGGTACCTGGCAGGCTCCGTGAACCCGGCTGGTAGGTAGAACAGCTCGGTTCCCGAACCGAACAGCTCACCCTTTTCCCCGACCAGGTGAATCTGATGCGTCCCGTAGGGTAGCTCCATCGCCCACGAGGTGAGAATCTCGCCGAGTACACCATTTTGAAAGCGCACCTGCACACCCGCGGTGTCCTCCCCCTCGATATTCATGTGGAATCGGCTCATGCTCCCTCTCACCTCGGCTACCGGGGCACCCGCCAGATAGAGGAGCAGGTACGACGGGTGGTAGCCGGTGTCGATCAGCTCGCCGCCGCCCTGTGAGGCGACGCTCCCCCGCCACGTACCGTGCATCGACTCCGCGCCCGACACGAAGCAATCCTGAGTGCGGAGCCAGCGCAGCCGTCCGATCATCCCCCCGTCCAGCATCCGCTTGGCTTCCCTAACTACCGGGGTAAAGAGCTGGTTGTGCGCGGACATGTAGGTGACGCCCGAGCGGGCGACAGCGTCTAAGATAACGTCTGCCTCCGCGAGTGTCGTGCACATCGGTTTCTCGCAGAGGATGTGTTTGCCTGCCCCTGCCGCCGCCAGAATCGCCGGGGCGTGCAGCTGGTGGGGCAGCGCGACGATAACGGCGTCCAGGTCGCTCTGCTCGGCGAGCAGGGTGTTCCAGTCGTGGTAGAGCGCCGGAGCGGTGTCAGTATGGGTGCCGAGCTGCTCTGCCCGGAGCGCGAGGTTGGCGTCGGAAAGGTCGCACAGGGCGACGCATTCGACCTTGTCGGCGTGCGCCAGCATCCCCTGAATATGAACCTTGGCGATGCCGCCCGCACCGAAGAGGGCGAGCTTTCTTTTGTGGCTGGGCGTGGACATGGTGAAGACCTCCGTTTGGGACGACGTGCTGGCGCGTGATCGGTGGGTAGGGTGGCTCATGCTGGCGTCAGTTTTAGTGTGACGATCTCGAACGGTTTGATGTCGAAGGTAACTCGGTTTCCACTTGTTCGGAGGGTTTCACGGCCCTTCTCGAGCAGGTTCGTCCGCTCCGCCCGGTCTAGGTCAAAGCCGGTTTCCAGCGTCACGGTGCCGCGCTGCCGCTGGGCTTCGTACAACCGCACGACGATCCCGGAGCCGTCTTCCGCGCGTTTGACGGTCTCGATGACGACGTTCGGCCGGTCGACAGCGAGAAAGCTGACGGCGGTTTCGGCGTTCCCGGCCCCTTTTACCGCTAAAAGGGGATCGTTGAGCGCGTAGGCGGCGGCGATGGTCGTCTGGGCTACGGGACCGGCGTGCGGCAGCAGGCTGTAGGTGAAGGTGTGCCGCCCCTGATCGGCCTCGGGGTCGGGCGCGGTCGGGCTCCGCAGCAGGCTCAGGCGCATGGTGTTGCCCTGCACGTCATGACCGTACTTGCAGTCGTTCAGCAGGCTCACGCCGTAGTCGGACTCGGACAAGTCCACCCACTTCTGCGCGCAGGTCTCGAAGCGCGCCCAGTCCCACGAGGTATTGCGGTGGGTCGGGCGCTGCACGTTGCCCCACTGAATCTCAAAGGTGGCGACCGGAGACAGGATGTTGACCGGAAAGGCGACCTTGAGGAGCGTGTGCCGCTCGCGCCAGTCGATGTCGGTAGTGATGTCCAGACGCGGGCTGTTATAGGTCAGCGACAGGCGCTGCGTATAGGTGCTGTTTAGAATCCGCCGTTTTACCTCCACTGTCGCCCGCAGCGGTCCCGTCTCTACCACCGTGATCGACGCGGCAGGCTCGGCGTAGTAGACCTTGTCGTCGTAAAAGATGTCGACGTCCCAGGCGTCCCATTCGTTTGGGCGGTCTTCAAAAGCCAGGAATTCGTTGGCCTTGGCACCCTCGGCCAGAACGTCGCGGTGGGCGGTTTTGTCGAAAACGCGCGTGACGTCGCCGCCAGCGTCCAGGTCAACGCGGACAAAGGCGTTCTCGAGGTGTCCTTCACTCACGCTCAGCTCAGGCACGGGCGTATCGGCCCTGTCCCCACGTCTCAGCGGCGTGGCGCTGTAGGGCTCGAGCTTTCCTGCGGAGAGGAGCGTTCCCCCTGTCACCTGCTGCGTCAGCACCGGCAACCCGTCCGCGCGGCGCAGCGCACCCAGCCCCGTTTCTGCTACAGTCTCCGGCAAAAAGGCCAGGTCGTCCCGTGCGAACGAGGTGGGGTTGACGAGGACGACGTCGCCTCCCAACTTCTCGGCGATAATCTCGAGGGCAGCGTCTCTGGCACTTTCACCGAGCCGCCCAACCTCTTCGTACTGCGCCAACGACTCCGTGTACACCTCGCCGATGCTGCTGCCGGGGATGATGTCGTGAAACTGGTTTAACAGCACGAGTTCCCAAGCTCGGCGCAGTTCTGCCTGTGGATAGCTGTACGTGTCGTCCAACGTGCTCGCCAGCGAGGCTACGAACTCGGCGTCGTGCAGCAGAAACTCGCTTTTACGGTTCGCGCGTTTGTTACGGCTCTGGGTCGTGTAGGTGCCGCGGTGCAGCTCCAAATACAGCTCGCCGTTCCAGGTCGGCAGCTTATCGCCGGAGGTCTTCTCGAGCGTTTCAAAAAAATCCTTGGCGGTGCTGTGACGCATCTTGGGGACGCCGGGAAAGTCTTTCATAATGGCGATGTTTTCCAACATCTCCCGCGTCGGGCCACCGCCGCCATCGCCGTAACCGTACGCCATGAACAGCTCCTCCTGCGCGTCCTTTTGCTGGAAGTTGCGCCAAGTGCCGAGGTTCTGCTCGGGCGTCGCGGCGGCGTTATAGGTGCTCGCGTGCGGGCTGCCGACCTCGGGCGTAGTCGAGAAATGCGTCAAGACCCTTGTGCCGTCCAGGCCCTGCCAGTAAAACGAGTCGAAGGGCAGGCGGTTGTACTGGCTCCAGCCGATCTTGATGGTAAAGAAGTACTCTAGGTCGGCCTCTTTGATGAGCTGCGGCAGGTTCCAGGCGTAACCGAACACGTCGGGCAGCCACAAGATGGGTGACTCGACCTCGCCGAAATTCTCCTTAAAGAACGCGCGCCCCATGACGAACTGCCGCGCCAACGACTCGGAGCCGCTTAGGTTGCAGTCGGCCTCGATCCACATGCCGCCCAGGGTTTCCCAACGCCCCTCGGCAACACGTTTTTTAATCGCCTCGAAAAGTTCCGGGTAGTCCTGCTTTACGTAATCGTATAGCTGCGGCTGACTCTGCGAAAAGGTGTACTCCGGAAACTCCTCCATTAGCCGCAAAACGGTGTGGAAGGTGCGTCCGGCTTTGCGCCGCGTCTGACCCAGGGTCCACAGCCACGCCACGTCGATGTGGGCGTGTCCGGCGGCGGCTACCGACACGTCGGCGGCAGGGCCAGCTTTGGCGATACCTGTTTTCAGTGTGTTCAAGGCGTCAGGTACGCTCTTATAAAACGCGTCGCTCAGGTCGAGGGTTTCAAGCCGCTTGAACGCGTTTTCGAGGGCGTTGAGAAGACGACCCCTCGCGGGCGCGTCGTCGTCGAGATGCTGGGCGGTCTCGAGCGCCACCCTTGCTAAGTTGACGAAAGTGCGGGTATCGGGGTCGATCTGCACCACGCTGCATTCGCGCAGGTATAAACGTCGGTCTTCTTGATAATTGATGCCGGTCCAGCCGTGCAGCGCCAGCTCGTGCGTCCCCTGCGTGCCCTGCGGCAACCGTACCTCTTGATGATGACGGTCGGCGGCGGCGTAGGGTTTCCCATCTAAATACAACAGCACTTCGGGATGGCTGAAGTCGCCCGCTTCGCCGAGCGGCAGATAGAGCGCGACCGGCAGCGACGCGTTCCACGCTGTAGGTACTGAAAACGAGCTGCGCAGCATGAACTCGGTGCG
>CADCWP010000100.1 GCA_902806425.1 uncultured Truepera sp. | reverse complement strand
AGAGCAGGCGGTAAGATCACAGCTCTTTCGGAGGGACAGGTAGATGTAGAGGTCTTAGCACAAGAAACAGAAGTTACTCAGGTCGTTGAAGTCACGGTAATTACATCTCAGTAAATTTTCTATCTACGCCATAGCCGGTCCTCTACAGGAAACCACATCACTACGCGATCTATTCAAACTCGGGAGTAAACCCGCCGAAGGAGCTACTATGTCTACCGTCAAACTCGCCGTCGTTCAGATGAGCTGTTCAGACGTTCTGGAAGACAATCTCGACAAAGCCGAGGCGTTCGTCCGTGAGGCCGCCGGAGCAGGAGCAAACATCGTCTTATTGCAAGAGCTGTTTGAGAACCTCTATTTTCCCCAGCTCGAGCGCGACGACCTCTTCTCGCTCGCGCACCCCTCTGGCGCGCACCCCTTTTTAGAACGTTTCGGCGCACTCGCCAAAGAGCTCGGCGTCGTCCTGCCGGTGTCGTTTTTCGAGTCCGCAGGCCAAGCCTACTACAACAGCCTGATGATGTTCGATTCTAGCGGCGAGTCCCTGGGCGTCTACCGCAAATCGCACATCCCCGACGGCCCCGGCTACGAGGAAAAGTTCTACTTCAACGTTGGCGACACCGGCTTCAAGGCGTGGAATACGCGTTACGGTCAGGTCGGGGCGGCCATCTGCTGGGATCAGTGGTTTCCCGAGTCGGCGCGGGCGATGGCGCTGCAAGGCGCGAACTTGCTCCTCTACCCGACCGCTATCGGCTCCGAACCGCAGGAAGTGGGCGGTTTGGAGACCCGCGACATGTGGCAGCGCGCGATGATCGGGCACGCGGTCTCGAACAGTTGCTACGTCGCGGCGGCCAACCGCGTCGGTACGGAAGGTGACGCCCGCTTTTATGGCTCGTCGTTTGTGTGCGACTACACGGGCACCAAGCTCGCCGAGGCCGACGAAACCTCGGAGACCGTCATCTACGCCGACCTCGACTTCGCGGCGGCGCGGCGGTTTCGGGCCGGGTTCGGCTTTTTCCGTGACCGCCGCCCGGAGCTGTACGGTCGTCTGCTGACGCTCGACGGCAGTACCCGCGGTGACGAGCGGTAAGAGGTACGGGTACACAGGAGATAGGGAACGCGGAACCGGACTCGCTTTTGCACAGCAACTTCCATAAGCACCAAACTGGTTGAGCGCAGGTACCATCCGATAATATGCGTGCTGGACAGCCCTTCGTAGTTTCGTCGTGGCCTAAATCAGCTCCAAGTGCAGTGAGATGGATTGTTAGCACCTGCTCCAGAACCGCTAAAAAGGTGTCCCGTAGAGGTGGGTAAACGACCTTACAGCTGATGCGTAAAGTGAGTATGAGGTGTAAATGTCTTCACATCCGCAAAAAGAATCTGTTACACTGCTCACGATGTCCTGGTCGCGCCTTTTTACAGTCGGTTCGGTGCTGATGTTGGCTGTGCCCCTCGCAGCCGCGCAGGAGACGTACACCGTACAGCCGGGGGACACCCTCATCGCACTCGCGGGGCGCTACGGCACAACTGTCGAGGCGCTTTTGGCAGCCAACAGCCTTTCGGGCACCGACCTGATCGCCGGGGCTACGCTTCTCATCCCCGAAGCCAACAGCTACGTCGTGGAGCCGGGTGATACGCTTTCCGGAATCTCTATAGAGACGGGCATCCCGGTCGAAGAGCTGATGGCGATGAACGAGCTTAGTGACACGGGGCTGGTCATCGGGCAAGAACTGATGCTGGGCGGCGCGGCACCCTCGGTACCGCTCATCGTCGCGGTCGAAGCGGGAGACTCGCTGTGGTCGCTCGCTGAACGCTACGGCGTTTCAGTGAAGACCTTAGGCGGGGCCAACGGTCTCCCCACCGACGCCCTGCTGGCCGTAGGCGACGAACTCACCATCCCGGGCGTGGTCGCCGACGCCGTTCCCAGCGACCAGGGGGGCGGCGCGGAGCCGAGCATCACGGTCGAGTCGGGTGAGTCGCTCTCCGAAATTGCGCTGCGGCACGGAACCAGCGTAGGGGCCCTTATGGAACTCAACGGCCTCGACTCTGACCTCCTAAACGCCGGTGAAACACTTCTTTTACCGCCCGCTTCGGCCTACGGCGCTGCGCCGGGGATCGTTTGGCCCCTTGAAGGGACCATCACCTCGTACTTCGGGCCGCGCAGCCTGCTCGGGATGAGCTACCACTATGGCCTTGACATCGACGGCGCAACGGGCGACCCCATCGCCGCCGCCGTGTCGGGAACGGTCACCTATAGCGGCTGGTTGGGCGGCTACGGCTACCTGGTCGTCATCGAAGCGGACGGCGTCGAGTACTTCTACGGTCACGCCTCGGAACTGCTCGTTTACGTCGACCAAGAGGTCGCGGCGGGTGACGTGATTGCCAAGGTCGGTTCAACGGGCCGCTCCACCGGGTCGCACCTGCACTTTGAAATCCGTATGGACGGTCAGGCGGTCGACCCGCTGCCGTACCTCGAGCGCACCGCCTCACTTCCTTAAGCGTCAAGAACGTTGCAGGGTCCTCGTCATAGAGCACCTAAACATCTAGTGGCTACATATCTCCGCAGGTCTCATCACCTGAGGTGCGTCCAGGACACCTCTTCTCAAACTGAGCGTGTTGCTTCGCACGACTTCGTTCCTTCGGAGTGCTTCGCGCTAACAGCCGACCAGATGATACCTGCTATAGCGCCCGTTACACTAACCCTTGTGAGGGCAGACCCCAGCCGACTTTTGCAGCAGTACTTCGGCTTTTCCGAGTTCAGGCCGGGTCAGCCGGAGGCCGTCGCGGCGGCCTTGGCGGGCCGTGACGTGCTGGCCGTGATGCCTACCGGCGCGGGCAAGTCGCTGTGCTATCAGCTTCCGGCGCTCGCCGGGGGTGGGCTCACCGTCGTCGTCAGCCCGCTTATTGCCCTAATGAAAGATCAGGTTGAGAGGTTGCGGCGGCGGGGCGTCGGGGCAGCGGCCCTCAACAGTCAGCTTTCGCCCGCTCAGCAACGGGCACTGCTGGGCCAGTTGCGTGACCTGCGGCTTTTGTACATTTCTCCCGAACGCCTGAGCAGCGACGCCGTGCAGCGACGCTTCCGTGAGGCCGGGGTGACGCGTCTGGTCGTCGACGAGGCGCACTGCATCTCAGGGTGGGGACACGACTTTCGGCCCGACTACCGGCAGCTCGGGGACATCAGGGAGAAGCTCGGTGACCCGCCCGTGACGGCGCTGACGGCGACGGCGACCGTGGTCGTCCGGGGGGACATCACCACGCTTTTAGGGCTGCGCGAACCCGAAGTCGTGCTGACCGGCTTCGACCGACCCAACCTGCGCTACCGGGTGTGGCCGGTGCCCAATGAGACGGCGAAGCACGAAGCCCTCTGGACACTGCTAACGCGTCACCCAGGGCCGAGCGTCGTCTACGCCGGAACGCGCGAACGGGTCGAGGCTACCGCGCGGCAGCTCCAGACGTGGGGTTTTAAGAGCGCGCCCTACCACGCAGGCTTGGACGCCGAGGAAAGAAACTCTGTTCAGGACGCCTTTTTAAGGAACCATATCGCCGTCATGGTAGCGACCAACGCCTTCGGCATGGGCGTCGACAAACCGGACATAGGGCAAGTTGTTCACCTCGACCTGCCCGCGTCGGTAGAGGCGTACTACCAAGAAGCGGGCCGGGCCGGACGTGACGGGGAGGCCGCGACCTGCACCCTCCTCTACGCCGAGGGCGACGCAGAGCGGCAGCGCGGCCTGCTCTCAGCCTCGACTCCAACTCCACTCGACCTCAAACGCACCTTTGTCGGGACCAAAAACGCGCAGCCGGAACCGCTGGCGGCGGACACCCTGGGCCTCAACCGGGGCAAGCTCATCGGGACGTTGCAGCTGTTAGAAGCGCAAGGTATCGTGACGCTCGCACGGCAGAAGCGAACGCTCACCCTGACGCTGCACCCGAACTGGCACTCCGACGTACCCGAGTTTAAAGACAGCTGGACCGAAGCTTACGCGCAGAGACGGCTCAGGTTGCTCGAGCAGATCATCCTGTATACCGAGACGGGCCGCTGCCGCCGCGAGGCGCTGCTCAGCTACTTCGGCGACACGGCCAGCCGCGGCGCGTGCGGTTGCGACCACTGCGTTCCCGAGCCTTTCTTGACAGAGACCAGCCTCTCGGCGCTGCCCCGTTTCAGGACGCCGCAGCCAGTAGGACGTGCCGGGGAGATTGCGGGCTGGCTCGAGCGTCAGGAGTTTCTAGAGCGCCACGGGCTGCTGGGGCGGCGCTACCGGCTCTCAGCGCGGGGCGCGCAGGCTCTAGCGTGACGGGTCGCATCGTCGTCGTCGGCGATATTCACGCGCAAGCGGACAAGTTCTGGCACATCTTGGGCGAGGCCGGGCTGCGCGACGCGGCGTGTAGGCCAAGCGCCGACCTCCTCGAGGGACGCGCGCACCTCGTCTTGTTGGGCGACCTCGTGCACGCGAAGACGCGCGCGCGCTACGCCGCCATGATCGGTGAGAGTAGCTTCGACGAGTACGACCCGCCCCAGGTACGCCGCGCCGAAAGGGCGCAAGAGACCTTTTTGCGCGACGTCAAGGGGTTCTGCGAGCGCGCGCCGGGAGGCGTGACCATCCTGCTGGGTAACCACGACTACAGCGCGCTGACCGGCGCGGGGGGCGTGCTCAGCACCGACGATCTGCCGCACCTCGAGTGGCAGCCCTCTAGCCGCCCCCTACCAGGCGACCTGCGGGCGTGGCTGGCGACGTGGCCGACCGAGGTCGTCATACACGGCGTACATTTCGCCCATGTCGGGCCGAAACCCGAGCACAACCGCTACGACGCCGGATTTTATCTCGAAGGTCGCCGCGACTGGATTTTAGAAGACCGCGACGTTCTGGCCGAGACGCCCTACCGCTTCGGCGTCTACGGTCACACGCCGGTACGTGGCGGCGCGCACTTCGCCTCCCAGGGGCGGGCGCTACTTTTAGATATGAACGGTTACGGCGATGAGTACGCGTACCTCACGCTTACGCCGGGTGACGAGCTAAAGCTCGAGCTGCGCGGCCTGTTTCTCAGTACAGTACTTTAGTTTTAGGGCGCGGTAAGCTGCTTCATGGAGACCTGTAGCTACACGCTGTTGCTGGGAAACAAGGCCGTCGGCTCGCAGGTGGTCCGCACGACCGTCACAGGGCGTACGACGACCCTGGAGGCGAGGGTCCTCTTTAGCGGCGCGCTCGGTCAGGGGACACTCAACCAGACGAGTCAGCTGCTGAGCAGCAGCCTCGAAAGCCTGCGGTTTACCGAAGAGGAGGACGGCAGGGGCGAGCGGCGCAGCTTCGAGGTTCTCTTCGACGCGCGCAGCGGCCTCGTCAAGGCGACGCGGCGTTCAGGGCAGCTTCTCGAGCGCGCCGAGACGCCCTACCTGCGCCCCTACAGCGACCCGCTCGGGCTGCTGCACCGGCTGAGACGCAGGTTAGGTGTAGGGGTGTCAGGCACAGGGGCCGCGCGCGTCCCGATGCTCGGCAAAGACGTAGTGATCGAACCTTTGGGCGCGAGTGAGGTCGAGACCGCGCTCGGGCTCCACAGCGCCGTCGGTTACCTTCTCGTCCCCGGCCCCGGGTACGTCTATGTAGACGCGCAGCCTCCGCACGCTCTTGTCCGGCTCGTGCAACCGACCGAGCACGGGTTGGTAGAGGCGTTTCTCACGCGAATTGTCCAGGAGGACAGCGCTCAGGCCACGACCCCAAACACCGCACCTGAAGCGCGCGCCCCTAAACGCCGCAGGCGCGGCGGACGCAAGCGGCGGCGCGTCGAGACGTAGAGCGTTCACCAAACAACCTCGAGCCGGGGTTTAATATCTCTACGGACATCCTTCAAGCAAATCGTGCCACCTGGAACCGCCGTGTGCGCGAGGCACAGAATCCGCACACTCTGCCTGTAACAGCAGAGCAGGTTGAGGCCGCACGAAATGGTGAGTGGGCAATCTATCTCGCCTCGGCAAAGCCTGTGCCGCGCGCCTGGTTCGGCGACATCGTTGCTAAGGATGTTCTCTGCTTGGCCTCCGGTGGCGGTCAGCAAGGTCCTATCTTGGCCGCTGCCGGTGCCTCTGTTACAGTTTTCGATCTGTCGGACGAGCAGCTTTCACGCGACCGTGAGGTGGCGGAGCGGGAAAATCTGGCGCTTCAAACCGTCCAGGACGATATGACCAACCTCTCAGCATTTTCCGACGGGACCTTTGATCTCATCGTCCATCCGGTAGCGAACTGCTTTATCCCTGACGCAAAACCGTTGTGGCGAGAAGCGTTTCGGGTACTGCGGCCCCAAGGCGCGTTACTCGCGGGTATGGTCAACCCGCTTTTGTACGCGCTCGCCGACAGTGACGAAGCACTCGTACTCGAGCACCTGATTCCTTATTCAGATTACGCTTCCATGAGCAAAGTGGAGCGTCATAAACACTTTGCCGAAGGGGGTGCGCTCGAGTTCGGTCATAGCCTGCAAGACCTTATCGGCGGACAACTCGACGCGGGTCTTATAATTACCGGCTTTTACGAAGGCTCGTTTGACGGAAGACGTGTGAGCGACATCATCGCCACCCTATTTGCTACCAGAGCGGTCAAGCCCTGAACGCTTGTGGTGACGGCACTGCATCATGTTAGCTGACTCGGTAAGGTTTATTTAAAAAGCCGCCGTATTTCATCCTGGGCAGTTAAGTGTTCTGCTCCTCCGGCGGAGCGTCGATGACGCCGTCAGGCCGAATGATTAGGATTTTCCCGGCGGCAACGTCACTTGGGGAGAGCTTCACGACGCATCACTTTCTCGAGAGGTGTTTGAAGAGACGGGTTTACGGATTGAGCACTTCACACCGTTAAAGGTGATGAGCGCATCCGACGTGGACAAGAACGTGTACGTTCTCCACATCATCTACACGTGCCAAGCTATTCTTCAGTGGTTGTGCTCAGCGGCGAACATCACGCTTGCGGTTGGTTTAACACGTCTGAACTCGAAGCTTCAAGCCGGTCCAGGTACATGGTGTTAGCCCTCGAGGCACTAAAAACGCGTGGCAAGGGGCGCTGATCTGGTTTGGTAAGACGTGAGCCTCGCAGATACACCTAACCGGCGGTCGCCGCTACCCACGCCAGATGGCCCGCCCAGATGCGAGGCCAGAGGTCATAGGCTTCGGGGAGCTCGAGCCCGAACCGCCTCCGCAACACCGCGTCAAAGTCGGCGGCACTTTCAAGCACCCGCTCACGAACCCCTGCCGCCGTCACCTCTCGCAGCGTAGCCCCGCGCAAGGTGGTGTAGCCCTCTGCGTTAAAACGCTGACATACCGTCACACGGACGAAACCCGAAGCAGGCGACGTTTGTAGGGCGCTACACATCTCCGAAAAGTCGGCGAGCTGACGCGGCTCCGTGTCGAAAGAAAAGCCCCGCGCAGCCCCGTAAGGTTGGTTGCAAAAATGCCAATCACCCGAACGCCTAAGCTCGTAATCGAACAAGCTCTGACGGTAGCGTCCCACGCTCAGAGGCACGGGCTCGAGCAACCCGTCACCGAAGCCCACGTCGGCCAAATACAGCCCATCCGCCTCTACAAGTAAGGCCAGGTGATCGGGTTTGGGCATGGGCCTTCCAGCCACGCGGTCGACCTTTGCCCCCAGCAACGTCACCCCGAAGCCCAGCTCACGCAGCGCCCAGGCGAAAAGACCGTTCATCTCGAAACACCAACCTCCGCGCCGCTGCGTCACCAGTTTGTCGAAGAAGTAAGGCTCGTCCAGAGGCAGAGTCCGGTAGAGGTGAATGTCCAGGTTTTCGTAAGGGATCGTGAGCAGGTGCGCCCGGTGAAGGTCTCGCAGCGTGTCGAAGGTGGGCTCGAGGCTTCCCCCATAGCCGACGCGCGCCAGATAAGCGCCCAGGTTCATGAGCCCAGCAGCCACGGCCGCGCAATCACCGCGAAGCCCAGAAACGAGGCGAAACCCAGGACGTCGGTCACCGTCGTCAGGATGATGTTCGACGACTGCGCCGGGTCCTGCCCAAGCCGCTCCATGACGATGGGAATCCCCGCCCCGGCAACGCCCGCGATGAGCAGGTTGACCGTCATGGCGGCGGCGATGACGAAACCGAGCGCGACGTTGTCGCTGAACAGCGCGGCGGCAATGCCCGCTACGACGCCGGTAGCCGCGCCGTTGACGAGGCCGACCACACCTTCTTTAAGCAGCACCTTGCGCGAGCGCCCGATGTCCACGTCGTCCAGCGCCAGCGAGCGGAGCATGACAGCCTGCGCCTGTGCGCCCGCGTTGCCGCCCTGTCCGGCCACGACCGGCAAAAACGCCGCCAAGATGGTGATCTGCGCGATCACACCCTCAAACGCACCGACCACCGCCGCCGCCAAAAAGGCCGTCGCCAGATTGACCTGCATCCACGGCAACCGTTTGCGGATCGAGAACCCCGCCGACGAGGAGGCGTGCTCGTCCGAACCCGCCCCGAACATCTTCTGGGCGTCCTCGAAGCCCTCCTCTTGCAGCTCGCTGACGAGCTGCGTCGCCAAGATCACGCCCCGAAGCCGTTCCCGGTCGTCAACTACGGGTACCGAGAGCAGGTTGCGCTCTAAAAGAACGTCGCGCACCTCGTCGAGCGGGTCATCGGTGTAGACGCGCAGGACGCCCGCGACCATGACCCTTGAAAGCGGGGTGCGCGGCAGGTTCAGCACGAGGTCGCGCATCAGCAGCACGCCCTTAAGGACGCGGTTCTCGTCCACTACGTAGACGTAGTTGACCTCGCGGCCCACGAGCGCCAAGCGGCGCAGGCGGGTGAGCGCGTCGGCTACCGTGGCCCCCTCGCGCAGCGCGACCAACTCGGGCGACATAACGCTCCCGGCGGTGTCGTCGTCGTACTCGGCGAGTTCCTCGAGCTCCTCGGCGTGCGCGCTCGGGAGACGCTCCAGCACCGCCCGCCGCTCACCGTCGGGCAGATATTCCAAGATGTCGTTGGTGTCCTCCGAAGGCAGTTCGCGGACGAGCTGCGCCGCCTCTTCGGGCGGCAATTCTTGAAGGACGCGGGCAGCGAAGTCCGGCGAAAACCACTCGAGCACCGGAGCACGCAGTTCACTGTCGAAGCGCGACAGTTCAAGGATCACCTCGCGCGGCTCGAGCCGCTCCAGGATGCGGGCGGCCTCGAGCGGGTGCGTTTCGACAAGGGCGCGGGCAAGGTCGTCGCTGATCATGGCTGTATTGTGACCTATTCAACCGCGCAACGCGAAAGAGCAGTTTTACAAGGTCTTTTCTCTGCCTTTTTCGTACTCGATATGGAAATGGGCTCTGCTCTTTGTGGGCTGTAAAATGGTTGTAGACGCTGGTTCCAGAGGGAGGTAAAAGATGTTCAGCCGGAAGTGGGTACAGGTCGTCAGTTTCGCCTTTTTCAGCGCCCTCTCTGGCTGTAGTGTAAATCCCTCACCCGGTGTACCTGAGAAGCCTACCGACCCCTCGACCCTCCCACCTAACCTCTTAGTCAGCGGCGATATCGTTCGCCTACAAGAGCCGCGCAGCTACCAGGGAGAGGCCAATTTTAGGGAGGGAGCTTACGCCGTCGTCGAACTCTGCTACATGACTGGCGTGGAGGGTTCATGCGAGGAGTTGGCGACTCAAAGGATTGATAGAGTCGAGGCGTTCCCCATTTCCTACCGTCTAGAGGGCGACCCCAAACGGGTCTTCTCGCGTTCGTTAGAGGGCTATTATCTTCTCAGCGCCGTCGTATACATGGACGCTGGCGACCGGCTTTATGTTGGTGACTTCATCAACGACATCTGGGAAGAGGTGGATGGTCCGACTATAAGAAGAAGACTTAGGGTGACGGGTCTAGAGCTTTGCGGCACTCTGGAATCAGGTGGGGCTTGTACGGACGAAACGCGCCCGTAGAGAGCACGGTGGCGTTCGGTTCCCGCAGCCTCCAGATGTTCAACACAGGGCACCTGATAACGTGAGAAACGCAGCCGCCTTCGCAAAGGTTCCTTAGGCTACGGCTCGGCTGCGATATGCTACAAAGCTCTGTGCCGCAGACTCCTCTAACCTACGAAGACGCGCTCGAGTGGCTTTTCGTGCAGACCCGCGGTGGTGCCCCACGTAACGCCGGACGGATGCAGGCGCTTATGGCGGCGCTCGCGCTGGTGAGCCCGCCTGAGGTGGTTCACGTCATTGGCACGAATGGCAAGGGTAGCGTGAGCGCGATGTTGGCCGCCGCTCTCGAAGCGGACAGCAGGCGCGTCGGGCGGTTTCTCTCGCCGCACGTCGAAAATTTTCGGGAGCGGGTGGAGGTGAACGGGCAAGGAATCCCCGAAGCCGAGGTGCTCGAGTTCGTCCGAGACCCCCCCCGCCTCGAGCCCGCCCCGGCGTTTTTCGAGCTGACGCTGGCGCTCGCCCTGCGGCACTTTGCCCGCGAGCGGGTGGAGGTCGCCGTCATGGAGGCGGGTGTGGGGGCCAAGCACGACGCGACGCGGGCACTAAGTAACGTCCGCAGCGTCGTCATCACCAACATCGGGCGAGACCACCTGGACACGCTCGGCCCGACCCTGCGTGACGTGGCCCTCGATAAAGCCGACGCGATCCGCCCCGGTGTCCCGACCCTGACCGGGGCGAGCGGCGAGGCGCTCACCGTCATCACCGAGGTCGCCGCGAGGCGGCGCAGCCCACTCTTTTTTGACACACCGCAGAGCCCGCTTTTCCGGCCCCCCGAGGGCCTGTCCCGGAGCACGCCGACGGTAGAACGCAACCGGCGGCTCGCGGCGGCAACCCTACGGCTGCAAGGACTATCCGAAGGGGCCATCTGTCGGGGGCTGAGCGCCTCACTACCCGCTCGAGCCGAACGTTTTCGGGTCCGTGGTAGGGAGGTCGTGCTCGACGGGGCGCACAACCCGGACGCAGCGCGCGCGCTGCTCGAGCACACCCGCCCGCCCTTCGTGCTGGTTTTCGGCGCGCTGCCCAAAAAGCTCGGGGCCGAAACTTTAGCAGTTCTGGAGCCTTACGCCGAGCACATCGTTTTGACGAACACCGCGCCCGGCGAGGCGAGCACCCTGCGGCGCGCGGGGCTTACGTTCGTTGCGGAGCCGGAGGCGGCGCTAGAGGCGGCCTTAGGCCACTGCGGGGGCGATCAGCAGGTCGTTGTCGCGGGGTCGTTTTATCTGGCCGGACGGCTGAGGCCGTACCTACGGTGGGTCAGCCGGTGAGCGCAGCTGTTTACGGACCAGTCGCTAGCCGCAGCGCCAGCCGCGCCGCCGCCTGGACGGGTTCGTCCTGAACCACCCGGACGGGTGCGCCCAGGTGCGCCCCCAACGCTCCCGTCACCACCGGAAGGTGCGTGACGCCGCCCGCGAAGGCCACCGGCAGGGGTGCTCCGAGACGCCCCAACACGTCCCGCGCGAGGCGGGCCAGCTCGGCACCCGCCCGCTCGAGAATGTCCTTTGCCAGGGCGTCCCCCGCCCGTTCGGCGGCCCCTACAGCTGGTGCGAGCGACGCCACGAAGCTCCGCCCGCCCCCGTAGACGACCGGCATGATCTCCGGCCAGTCGCGGCTGCCGAGGCGGGCGTAGAGGGCCTCGGCAAGCGGCGTCTCGGGCGCCTTTCCGGCGGCGTCGACGAGCCGAAAAAGCGCCCGCAGCCCCTCATGGCCGATCCAGTAGCCCGCCCCGGCGTCGTCGATGAGGTAGCCGTGACCCCCGGCCCGCACGGTCTCCCCCGTCTCCGACTCGTGATAGGCGACGCTGCCGGTGCCCGCGTAGACGAGCACCCCCTCTCCCGGAGAGAAGGCGCTCGCAAAGGCGACGTGCATGTCGTTATGGAGCACCGTGCGCTTCAGCCCCAAACCCAGCACCTCGGCGACTGCCCGGGCGAACAGCGCGGCGGCCTCCGTTCCCGGATGCAGTCCGGTGACGCCCGCGACGAGCGCGTCGGGTGCGCGGACGGCTTTAGCCGCGTTTAGGAGGTCGAGAAACCGGCCCAACTGTTCGTCCCGCGCCTCCGCACCAAAGATGTGGCCGGTCAAAAACCCCGCACGCCCTTCCCCTAGCACGCGCCCACGGCTCGAGAGCAGCAGCCAGCGGCTGCTCGAGGCCCCCGCATCGACGCCTAAACCGACCGTTTCCATAACCCAGCTTACCGTTTGGAGTTTTACTCCAAATGTGCCGAGCTTGACAAACACAAAACTCCACACCCATACTGAGGTCACGGTCCAATCGAAGAGAAGTAGAGGTGTTCCCTCGCAACGTCGCGGAGACCGTCTAGGAGGTTTATGAAACGCACACTGCTGGCCCTCGTTGCGCTCAGCGCACCCCTCGCTTTGGCGCAGGAACTCGAGATGTGGACGCTCGCGCTCTCACCGACCTTCGACGACTACATCAATGGGCTCGTCGCGGAGTTCGAGGAAACCCACTCTGGCGTCACGGTGAACTGGGTGGACCTCCCCGACGGCGGCTTCCCCGACAGGTTTTTCGCCTCCATCGCGGCGGGGCAAGCGCCCGACGTGGTGAACTTAAACACCTCCCGGATGCTCCAGGCGCAGGCCGAGGGCGCGCTCGTCAACCTGAGCGAACAGGCCACCGAGGAACAGCTGTCGATCTACTTCGAGAACCTGCTCGAGTCGAGCAGCGTCGGCGGCGACGTGTACGCCTTTCCCTGGTACCAGGCCCCGACGGTGCTGATGTACAACAAGGCGCTCTTCGAGCAGGCGGGGCTCGACCCCGAAACGCCCGCTGAGACCTACGAAGCGGCGCTCGAGATGGCCGGGACGATCCGCGAGGCCACCCTTTTGGAGGGCATCGCCCCACTGCCTTTCCCGGAGGACTGGCTTGTGCAAAACGGCGTGAGCGTCCTTGACGAAGAGGGCACCGAAGCCGCCTTCAACACCCCCGAGGCGGTCGCCGCCTTGCAGGTCTACGTCGACGCGGTCGAGAACCGCGCGGTCAGCCGTGAGGCCGCCAACTTCGATTACGAAAAGGCCATCCGCGACTTTGCCGGGGGGCAGTCGGCGATGCTGGTGACGGGGCCGCAGTTCATCCGCACTGTCGAGTCCGACGGCCCCGAGGTCTACGCGAACTTAGGGATCGCGCCCTATCCGCAGACCGAAACCGGCATCATCCCCAACGCCATTCAGAACATGGTGGTACCGGCGGCGAGCGACAACATCGACCTCGCCATCGAACTCGCCAACTTTATGACCAACGACGCCAACCAGCTCGCCTTCGCCAAGCTCGTGCCCATCTTCCCCTCGACCAAAGAGGCGGCCCAGGACCCCTATTTCTGTAGTGACCAGGAGTCTCTGGAGGGGCAGGCGCGCTGCATCCAGGCGAACTCCGTGGGGCGCGGCTTCGACAACCAGGTGCGCCAGGACGTCAAGGACGAGATCCGCAAGGCCTTTGCCGAGGCGATGCTCGGTCAAAAGGGCGCTGAGCAGGCCCTCGCCGACGCGGAGACGACGGTAAACCAGATTCTAAGCCGCTAGGTTCGGGCTTGGCGTGTAGCTGGTGGCAGGTAGAACCGTGCTTACGGGCTACCTGCCACACCCCTTAACGGTTAGAAGGTTTTAGATGGCGCTCCCCCCAAGTCAACCCGTCGCCGAAGGCAGGCCCGTTCAGAGGGACCACGCGGCCCCAAGCCGGAAGGCGCAGCGGCGGCAGCACGCGCTCGTCGGTTGGCTTTTTGTCCTCCCGACGGTGCTGATCTTCAGCGTCTTTACGATTTTTCCGATTCTCCTAAGCGTGCCGCTGGCATTTTTTAATATCTCGCTCCAGCTCGAGCCTACCTTCGTGGGTCTGACGCACTTTAAACGCCTGGCGAACGACGCCAACTTCTGGAACGCCATGAAAAATTCGCTCCTCTATCTCGCGGTGGTGCCGCCCCTTCAGGTGCTCTCCATCACCCTGGCGGTGCTCTTAAACCGCAAGCTGCCGGGTACCGGCGTCTTCCGCACGATGTACTACATCCCCGTAGTGACCTCGATGGTGGCGGTCGCCATCACCTGGAAGTGGCTCTATCAGGACCGGGGGCTCCTGAACGGCTTTCTGGCGAGCGTCGGGGCGATTCACCCCCTCGAGCCCGTCGGCTTCCTTTCGGACCCGCGCGTCGCGCTCTGGGCCGTCATGGCCGTGACCATGTGGAAGGGACTGGGCTACTACATGGTCATCTACCTAGCGGGCTTGCAGTCGGTGCCCGCCGAACTCGGCGAGGCCGCCGAAATCGACGGGGCCAACACCTTTCAAAAGCTCTGGTTCGTCACCATCCCGCTCCTGAAGCCCTACGTGCTGCTCTGTAGCCTGCTCTCGACCATCGCCGCCCTGCGCGTCTTCGACGAGGTCTGGGTGATGACCCGTGGCGGGCCGATTGACTCGACGATGGTCGCCAACGCCTACCTCTACAAGACGGGCTTCGAGCAGCTCGACTTCGGCTACGCCGCGGCGGTGGGGCTGGCGCTCGGCGTGGTGGTGCTGGTCGCGTCGGTCGGGGTCTTTATCTTTAACCGCAGGGGGGGGTTGAACTACTACTGATGGCCGCCCCCCCCTCCCCTCAATATGCGCGCCGCTTTAACCCACGGCGCTTCGCGGTGATGCTGCTGCTCTACGCGCTCCTGGTCGTTTTCGCCGTCGTCGCAGTCGGCCCCTTTCTGTGGCTTTTATCGACCTCGTTAAAGAGCGGGCAGGACATCCTCTCCTACCCCCCGAAGCTGCTGCCCAACCCCCTCTCGTTCGAGTCCTACGTGGACGTGTGGCGCGCGCAGAACATGCCGCGCTTTCTGCTGAACACCACACTCATCACCTTCTGGGGGGTGCTCGCCAACCTCGCGCTCTCGGCGACGGCGGGCTACGCGCTCGCGCGCATCCGGTTTCCGGGGCGCGACATCGTTTTTTTCCTCATCGTCTCCACCCTGGTGCTGCCGAATACGCTCAATATCGTCGTCAACTTCATCACCCTGGTCGAGCTGAACTTAGTCAACACCTTTACGGGGGTGGTGCTGCCGAACGCCATCACGGTCTTTAACGTGTTCTTGCTGCGGCAGGCGTTCCTGACCATCCCGCGCGAGTTAGAGGACGCGGCGCGCATGGACGGGGCGAACGAGTTCGTGCTCTGGTGGCGGGTGATGCTGCCGCTCGTCAAACCCGCGCTTCTAACCGTCACCATCCTCGAGTTCGTCGCCATGTGGAACCTCTATCAGTGGCCCTTAATCGTCCTCAACGACACCGACAAGTTTCCGCTCTCGGTCGCCATCGCCCGCCTGACCGTCGGCGAACTGTCCCTGGACTTCGGCAACATCGCCGCCGCGACGGTGATCTCGATGATCCCGGTGATCCTCATCTTTTTAGTCTTGCAGCGCTACTTCATCGAAGGTCTGGCGGGGTCGGTCAAGGGATGACGCATACAGGCGTTCAAACGGGTATCAGAGCGGGCGACCTCATCGTCTCGTGTCAGGCGGACGCCGAGAGCCCTTTCGCCGCGCCCGAGTTTATCCGGGCGCTCGCGCTCGCGGCGCTTCAGGGGGGCGCGCAGGGGCTGCGGCTCGAGGGCGCGGCCAACATCCGCGCCGTCCGGCCCGTCACGGACGTGCCCATCATCGGCCTCGTCAAACGGCGCGGCGCGTTCAGGCACGTCTACATCACCCCGGAGCCGAGCGACGTCGCCGCCGTCGCCGAGGCGGGCGCGGACATCGTGGCTTTCGACGCGACCCTCCGCGAGCGGCCCGTGAGCGTCGCCGACTTGGTCCGCGAGGCGCACGCGCGCGGCCTTACGGCGCTCGCCGACATCGCTACCGTAGCGGACGCCGAGCACGCCCTCGAAGCGGGGGCCGATATGGTGAGCACCACGCTCTCGGGCTACACCGACTCGAGCCCGCAGAGGGAAGGGCCGGACTTCGAGCTGATCTCAGCTCTCGCCGCGCGGGGCGTTCGTCCCCTCGCGGAGGGCCGCATCCGCACCCCCGCCGAGGCCGCCGAGGCGCTCCGGCGCGGGGCGTTTGCCGTCGTCGTCGGCGGCGCGATCACCCGGCCCGAAGTGCTCACGGCCCGGTTCGCCGCAGCTCTCGGGGCTGATGGATGAGCGTTAGCACCCCGACGGTAGGGGCGCTTTCGCGGCTGCGCGCGGGTCACAGACACCTGTCCCCCGCGCTCAAGCGCCTCGCGCAGTTTATATTGGCGTCGCCGCACGAGGTCATCTACCAGTCGGTCACCGAACTCGCCGAGGGCGCGGAGGTCGGCGAGGCGAGCGTGATCCGGCTCTGCCGCGACCTGGGTTTCAAGGGCTTTCAGGACTTCAAGCTGGCGCTGGCCGCCGACGTGGCGATTTCCCCGGAGGCCCCCTCGAGCGCGAACCCCTTGCAGCGCGTGACCGAAGCGGCGCTGCGGGCGGTGTCGGAGACCTCGGCGATGCTCGCGGGTCGCCTGGAGCCCGCTCTGGACGCGCTGGGCGCTACCCAAACGCTCCTGATCTACGGCGCGGGTGCGTCGGGCGTCACGGCGGGGGACTACGGCTACAAGTTTTTGCGCCTGGGCTACGGGGTTATGGTCCACACCGACGCGCACCTCGCGGCGATGGCCGCCGCAACCCTGCCGACGGGGGCAGTGCTCGTCGCGCTCACCCGCTCGGGCTCTACGCTGGACACCGTGAAGGTGCTCGAGCTCGCCCGCGCGCGGGGCACCCAAACGCTGCTCGTCACGGAGCGGGCGAAAAGCCCTGCGACCGCCGCGGCGGACCTTGTCCTCTACACCGCCTCGAGCGAGTCGCCGCTCACGGGCGGCTCCATCGCCAGCAAGATCGGTCAGCTGCTGGTCCTCGACGCGCTTTTCGCCGAACTGCTGGGGCGTCTGCCCGGCGCGCAGGAAGCCGTTGCTGCGACCGCCCGCGCCGTCACCGACCGCAACCTGTGAACCTATGAGCGTATGAAGCTGCTGCTCGTCCCGCCCGACACCCGCCCGCCGACCCTGGACTTTCCCGTCGCGCTGGCGCAGGCGACGGGCCTGGGGGTAGAGACGCCGCCGAGGGAGGCGCTGCCGTACCTTAACGAGCCCGGCGACCTGAACATGCTGGCCGGGTGGCTGAAGGACGCCGCAGTGGGGGCCGACATCCTCATCGTGTCCCTGGAGACCCTCTGCCTGGGCGGGATGATCCCGGCGCGGCGGGTGGATGACCCGCTGGCGGCAGCGCTGGCGCGGCTCGAGGGGCTCCCGCGCCTCAAGGCGCGCGTTCCCGGCCTCACCATCCTCGCCCACGGGACGGTCGTCCGGGTCGCGCACGGGGACGACCCCGTGGAGGAGAAACCCTACTACGGACGTTACGGCCCGGTGCTGCGCGCCTACAGCGAGGCCTTCGACCGCCACGCCCGCCGTCCCGACGCGGAGCTGAAGGGGCAGCTAGAGGCGGCAACCGAGGCCGTCCCGCCGAAAGTTTTGGAAGACTGGCTGGCAACACGCGCCCGCAACCACGCCCTGCACCTGCGTGCGCTGGACCTCACTCAGGCAGGAGTGATCGACCACCTCTGCCTGACTTTGGACGACACCAGCCCCTACGGTCTGGCGGCGGTTGACCGGCGCGCGCTCGAGGCAAGGGTCGACGCGCTCGCGCTCTGGCCGAAGGTCGACATCTACCCCGGTGCCGACGAGGTGCCGACGACGCTGCTGGCGCGCGTCCTGAGCCCGGAGCCCACGCCCGTGCTCGTCCGCTACTCGGGCGCGCTCGGGGCGGCGGCGGGGCTTTTGTACGAGGACCGCCCCGCCGGGGAACTCGTCAAGGCGCAGCTCCGGGCGGCGGGCTGCTACGGGGTTGACACTCTCAGGGAAGCGGCCTTCGTCCTGGCGGTCAACACGCCGGGGCGAGCACAGAGAGAACCAGCCCCCGACATCGACAGTGTCGACACCGCTGACCGGCACCTGCCGGAGTTCATCGACTTTATCGAGCGAATGTTGGGCGCGGGCAAAAGGGTCTCCGTCGCCGACATCGCCTATCCGAACGGGGCTGAAGCGCGTTTTTTCAGGATGCTGCAACCCTTGCCGCTGTCCCAACTCGCTGGTTACAGCGCCTGGAACACGGCGGGCAACACGCTCGGCAGCGCCGCCGCGCTGGGCGTCGCGGCAGCTCACGTGCAAAATGATGTCCTTTGGACCGAGCTGCGCTTCAACCGCCTCGTCGACGACGCGCTCTATCAGGGAGGGGTGCGCGCCGAGCTGAACCGGGCACTCGGCCACCCGAGCCCCTTCGACCTGGGCGCACGGCACGCCGAAGCCGAAACACGGCTGAACGCGCTTATCGAGCCCCGCGCCCAAGCCCTCTGGGACGCGCACTTTGCCCCCACCGGACACACCCTCGAGTGGCGGCCCCCGACGCTGCCGTGGCCCCGGCTCTTCACCGGCTCCTTCCCCTTCAGGGTGACGTGAAGGGGCTCGAGACCGAGATAGCGATCATCGGAGGCAGCTTGGGCGGGGTTGCAGCGGCGTTGGGCGCGCTCGAGGCGGGAGCCAGGGTCGTCCTAACTGAGTCCACCGACTGGCTGGGCGGCCAGCTCACCAGTCAGGGTGTGAGCGCCCCAGACGAACACCCGCTGATCGAGCGGTTTGGCGGGACGGTACGCTATAACGAGCTGCGGGCGCGTGTGCGGCGGCACTACCACGAGCACTACGGCGCGCCCGCGACCATGCCGGACGGCCTGCCCCTGAACCCCGGCAACGGCTGGGTCAGCCGCCTCTGCTTCGAGCCGCGAGTGGGGGTGGCGGTCATTGGCGAGATGCTGCGGCCCTACGCCGAGTCCGGGCAGCTCACCGTGCTGTACCACCACACCCCGGTCGCCGCTGCCGTAAGCGGAAGGACCGTCCAGAACGTCACGCTCCGCCATCACAGCGGGGAACAGGTTGAGGTCGGCGCGACGTTTTTTCTCGACGCCACCGACTTGGGCGACCTTCTTCCGCTCTGCGGCGCGCCCTTCGTCACCGGGGCCGAGGCGCGGGCCGACACCGGCGAGCCGCACGCGCCTCTCCAGGCGAACCCCGCCGAAACGCAGGCCATGACCTACGGCTTCGCCCTCGAGCTCCGCCCCGGCGAACATCACGTCATCCCCAAGCCGGAGAGGTACGAGGCGTTTCGGGACGCCGGGCTCTACACCCTGACGTTAGGCGGTGACGAGACGGGTGGGCGGCGCTTCGGGATGTTCGGGCCGGGCGACGCGGGTTGCCTGCCTTTCTGGAGCTACCGCCGCCTCCTGGACGCGCAGCTCCTGAACGTTCCGCACGACGTTGCGCTCATCAACTGGAGCAGCAACGACTACTTTTGGCGGAGCGCTCTAGACGAAAACGCCCACGCCGAAGCCAAGGCGCAGGCCCTAGGCTTTCTCTACTGGCTCCAGACCGAAGCGCCCCGCGACGACGCCCACGACAACAGTGGCACCGGCTACCCCGAACTCAGGCTACGCGCCGACGTGATGGACACGCCCGATGGCCTCAGCAAAGCCCCCTACATCCGCGAGGGCCGCCGCCTCAGAGCGCACCGGCGCGTTTCCGAGACCGACATCAGCGCCGCTTTTCAAAAGGGCGCGCGGGCGTCCCCCTTCAACGACGCGGTCGGCGTCGGCTGGTACCCCATCGACCTGCACCGCTGTGTGGGCAACCCGGACACGGCCCTGTTCGAGCCGACCCGGCCCTTTCAGGTCCCGCTCAGCAGCCTTCTGCCCCTACGCCCGGACAACTTGCTGGCGGCGGGCAAGGCGATGGGCACGACGCACCTGACGAACGGGGCGTACCGCCTCCACCCGGTCGAGTGGGCGGTCGGCGAGGCGGCGGGGGCGCTCGCCGCGCACTGCTTGCAAGAAGCGTGTGCACCGCTTGAGGTTCTTCAAACCCGCAGCCAGCTAAGCCGGTTTCAGCTCAGCCTTGTACGAAACGGCACCCCCATCGCCTGGACGGTCGACGTTCCGCCCGAACACCCCCTCTTTGTCCCCGCCCAACTCCTCGTCGTAGCGGGAGGTATCGCCCCCGGCAGCGAGCGGGACGGAAGGCTCGAGCTGGACCTAGAGGCTCCGCTAAACTTTGGTGAACGCCAGACGCTCTCGCACGCCGCCTCGGGCCTCCTCACCGACCTCGGCGTCCCCCCTGCTCCTCCAAAAGCACAGACCTGGGGCGAAGCCTGCCGCTGGCTGCTGACCCGCCTTTACTGATCTGCTAAACTCTCGGCGTGAGTCTGTCCGACATCGACATCCGCATCCTGGGCGCGCTGCTCGAGAAAGAGCGCACCACTCCGGAGGGGTACCCGCTCTCTATCAACGCGTTGGTGCTCGCCTGCAACCAGAAGACGAACCGCGCGCCCGTGTCTGAGTATTCGCAGCGCGAGGTCGAGGACGCGCTACAAGGGTTGCGCGACCGGGGTCTGGTGCGTTCGGAGCAGGGTGTAGCCGAGCGCGTCGTCAAACACCAGCACCGTCTGGACGAGGCGTTTAGGTTGAGCGCACAGGACTTTGCGGTGTTAGCCGTCCTGATGCTGCGCGGGCCGCAGACCGCCGGAGAGCTGCGCGGGCGCACGGAGCGCTACACCCATTTTCCCGATGTGGCCGCCGTCGACGCCAGCCTCATACGCCTCCGCGACCACCGTCCACCACTAGCACGCGACGAGGGCCGCGCCCCCGGTCAGAGCCAGACGCGTTGGACGCACCTGCTCGGAGCCGACCCCGAGCGGCAGAAGCCGAGGGTACGCCAAACCTCTGCTCAGGCCGACACGGACGCACCGAACGCGCTCGAGGCGTTGCATAGAGAGGTCGAGGCGTTGAAGAGGCAAATCGCACGCTTGCGCGAGCACGTAGGTCTTAACGACGAATAACGCGTCCGGGTGGTAGCCTAAGCCGACAGGAGGCAAAACGTGAGGTTCGGTATTTGGGAGATTCTCGTTATTGTCGTGATCATCGTGCTGCTTTTTAACGGCAAACGCTTGGCACGTTTAGGGCAGGCGTTCAGGCGCTCTAAGACGGAGTATAAAGAGGGGCTCGAGGAGCCCGTAGACGTGGAGTTTCGGAACCTGTCCAAAGATGAAGAAAAAGCCAAGCAGCGTTGAGCTGTGCGTGCAACCGTTTACACCGTGCAAAGCTCTATCAAGGGAAAAAGCTCGTTAGCAGGGCTCGACCATTTTGACTTGAAGCAGGAAAAGACGCTACCTACTGATGCTCTACTTACGACCCCGAACCTCTCCCTTTATAGCTTCGATGACCAAGCGCGCTGCGCCGTGTTCGTGGAAACCTCACCCGAGGTTGACCTGACTGCCGCACCTTTTTACTGCCTTTCCCAAAAAGAGCATGCCCAGCGCGTTTTTACCGTAGGGTATGAAATTTTTAACGCGCTGGCAGAGGAGCTACCTGACTCGTCCCACCTAGTGTTGCTTCACTCCGTCGGGCGTTGCGGTTCGACACTGCTCTGTAACGCACTCGGTGAGCTTGGCGATGTCGTCTCCCTTTCCGAGCCCGATGTATACACCTGCGCCGTTGGAATGCGCCTACCCGATGGCTCTCGAGATGCCGAACTTACCGAGCTTTTGCGGAGCGCCACGCGCTTTTTGAGCTTGAACACCACCGCCACAAGTGAGGGCGTTTTTCTGCTTAAGTTTCGCTCCTGGTGTCTCGAGGTTGCTGACTTATTGCAGCAAGCCTGTCCGAACGCACACGCGCTGTTTTTAGGACGGGACTTAGAAGGCTGGATACGTTCAATGGGACGGCTCTTGAAATTAACTAACCCTGAACGAGAAGCGTTGTATCAGCGTCAGGGCGTAAAGACACCCATGTTTATCTATCCACGCGACCGCTTCATCTCCCTGTTGCGCCACAGTCGATTTCTGCCTGAGATTTGGCTCGAGGATGTCACCCTAGGGTGGGTTTCGCTGATGGCGCGCTACGGTGAACTCTATCATCAGGGTGTCATCACCCACGCCCTGACCTATGACGACCTGATGCGTCACCCGCAACAAGCACTGCGCGCGGTGGCCGCTGCGTGCCACATCCCAGGCAGCAACTTCGACGCCGCACTCGCCGTCTTTGGGAGCGACTCGCAAGCAGGCACGCACCTTTCAGGAAAGATGTTGCGCGAGCAGAATGACGCTGAGCTGAGTGAGCGTGACTTAGACCGCGCTAAAGCTGTCGCGTTTCGTCACGGGCTCGAGCCCAACATCGCGGCACACCTATCCGGACACCTGATGAACAGCTAAACCCGCTATACTTAACCTTACCTAAGCGCCAAGAGCGCTTTTTCTTCTGTTTGGAGCTTCCATGTCTGGCAAAGTCGGTTTTGTAAGTCTGGGCTGCCCCAAAGCCCTGGTCGATAGCGAACGCATCCTTACCCAGCTCCGCGCGGAGGGCTACAGCGTCGTCCCGAGCTATGACGAGGCGGACGTGGTGGTTGTCAATACCTGCGGCTTTATCACCCCGGCGGTCGAAGAGTCCCTAGGCGCTATCAGCGAGGCGTTGGAGCACAACGGCAAGGTCATCGTCACGGGCTGCCTGGGCGAACGTCCCGATGAGATCATGGCGCGGCACCCGAGCGTCCTGGCCGTGACCGGACACGCGGACGTGGACGGGGTGATGGCAGCGGTTCACGAGACGCTGCCGCCCGACGACAGCCCGTTCACGAGCCTTGTGCCACCGCAGGGCGTCAAGCTCACGCCGCGGCACTACTCCTACCTGAAGATCGCCGAAGGCTGCAACCACAAGTGCGCGTTCTGCATCATCCCGCAGATGCGCGGCCTTCAGGTCTCTCGAGACGCGGGCGACGTGCTCTACGAGGCGTACCGGCTGGTGGCGAGCGGCACCAAGGAGCTTTTAGTGATCGCTCAAGACTCGTCGGCTTACGGTTCGGACATCGCGCACCGTGAGAGCGAGTTTCAGGGGCGGCAGGTGGGCGCGCACCTCGTCCCGCTCGTGACCCAACTCGCCGATATGGGTGTGTGGGTAAGACTTCACTACGTCTACCCGTACCCGCACGTGCGTGAGCTCATCCCGCTGATGGCGGAGGGCAAGCTTCTCCCCTATCTGGACGTGCCCCTGCAACACGCGAGCCCAAAGGTTCTGAAAGCCATGCGGCGACCGGGCGGGGCTAAAAGTCACCTGGAAACCATTCGCTCATGGCGCGAGATAGCGCCGGACCTGGCGATCCGCTCGACCTTTATCGTGGGATTTCCCGGCGAGACCGAAGACGACTTCGGGCACCTTTTGGACTTTTTAGGGGAGGCAAGGCTCGAGCGCGTCGGCGCGTTTACCTACAGCGAAGTACCGGGCGCGGTGGCGAACGGTTTTGACGATCAGGTTCCCGAAGAGGTCAAACGGGAGCGGTTCGAGCGGCTGATGACGGCGCAGCAGGAGATCAGCTTGCAGATCAGCAGCGGCAAAGTTGGGCGAGAGCTCGAGGTCATCGTCGACTCCTACGGCGACCTGCCCGGCGAGGTCGTCGGACGTACAAAAGCCGACGCACCGGGGATCGACGGTACGGTGCTGGCAACGGGTGACGGCACCACCAAAATCGGTGATATCGTAAAGGTGAAAATCACTGGCGCGACCGCATACGACCTCTCCGGCGAGGTGGTCGGTCAGGTGGCGTGGCGGCCCAACGTCCTGACGATGGCCTAGAAACCCAACCCCAGCGTGACCCCTGAGCGTCTATAAACGCAAGCCTGCGCCTACGGTTGGTTAAGGAGCTGCGCTATGGGGAACGTTGCACGCGAAGCGTTGGACTACGCCGCGCTCATCGCGCTGCTGTCGGAGAGTTACGCAGAGTCGTACCGAGACTCGAGCCTCAAAGTTCGGCAGCGCTACCGCAAGCTGATCGTTGCGCTTGAAAAGGCCAAAAACGCCCCCATCAGGTAACCCTTAGATGAAAGGCGCGTGGTCGGGGCCGTCGGGCTCCGTTCGCTCGAGCATCTCATCGGCGGAAACGAGTTCTATACCTGCACCCTCGTTTTGCCGAAGTGTGCTGAGGTTCCCGTCAAAAGGCCACAAGAAAGCGTGAAGCGTCAGGCTCAAGTCACCGTACGACCCTCTAAACTCGCCCAGGTAGGCTAATTCAGCAGGAGGTGACGCAAAAGCCAGCTCCTCCCGAACCTCCCTGAGACCGCCTGTAGCGGCATTTCGCCTGCCTCGATACCGCCGCCGAAAAATCCCGAGGGCGGCGGTTTGTGCCCGCGCCGGTCCTGCACCAAGATGCGGCCTGTTTCTACCCCGAAAGTGATTAGCACCGCATTCTGCTCCACCCTCAACGCTATAGGATTTTTGACAAAAACGACTTGGTGCGCTCCTCCTGAGGGTTCGTGAAGAAGTGCTCGGGCGTCCCGACCTCGACGATCTGGCCCCGGTCCATGAAGACCACGCGGTCCCCCACCTCGCGCGCGAAGCCCATCTCGTGCGTCACCACGATCATGGTGATGCCCTCACGAGCCAGGTTGACCATGACCTCCAAGACCTCGCCGATCACCTCGGGATCGAGAGCCGAGGTGGGCTCGTCAAAGAGCATGACCTTCGGCTCCATCGTCAGCGCCCTGGCAATCGCCACGCGCTGCTGCTGTCCGCCCGAGAGCTGACCCGGGTATTTGTTGGCCTGTTCGGGAATGCCGACTTTCTCGAGAAAGTAACGGGCGCGCTCCTCGGCTTTAGAGCGTTTCCATCTCCGCACCCGGATGGGCGCTAAGGTGATGTTCTCCATCACCGTCAGGTGTGGGAACAAGTTGAACTGCTGGAAGACCATGCCGGTCTCGCGGCGAATCTGGTCGATCTTTTTCACGTCGTCGGTAAGCTGCACGCCGTCGACGACGATCCGGCCCTGCTGGTGTTCCTCGAGCCGGTTGATGCAGCGGATCAGGGTCGACTTGCCTGACCCCGACGGCCCGATCACGACCACCACCTCGGCTTTGTTGACCGACAAAGTAATGTCGCGCAGGACGTGAAACTCGCCGAACCATTTGTTGAGGTCCTCGATCTCGATGATCTTCTGCCCACCGTGCGGCGCGTCGGCCCGGACGGACGTGCTTGCTGTAGCGGTTACGGTCATAAAGCTCCTAACGCGTGCCCACGCCGAGTTCAGCTTCGAGCTGCCGACTCGCGCGGCTCATCCGGAAGGCGAAATACCAGTACACGAGGGCCAGGAAGAGCGAGAGCTCGAGCCTCACCCCACCCTGCACCTGTAGCGCCGCCGGTTGCTGCGCGACGATGTTGTGAACCTGAAAAAAGTCCTGCAAGCCGACGATCAGCACCAGCGAGGTGTCCTTAAAGAGCCCGATAGACAGGCCAACGATGGCCGGTATAACCGCCCTCAGAGCCTGCGGCAGCACGATGAGCCGCATCGACTGCCACGCTGAGAGTCCAAGCGCCCGCGCCGCCTCCCCTTGCCCCTTGGCGACGGCTTGCAACCCCCCGCGCACGTTCTCGGCCATGTACGCCGCCGAAAAGAGCGTCAGCGCGACGAGCGCCTTGTTGAGCGCGCTGATGCGGTCGGCGTCGATGTTGAGTAAAAGCGGCACCATCAGCGACGCGATGTAGAGCCAGGTGATGAGGGGCGCACCTCGGACGACCTCGATAAATGCGATACAGACGTATTTGATAGCGGGCAGGCGGCTCCGGCGACCGAGCGCCAGGGCCACCCCGAGCGGAAAGCTCACGGTGATGCCGACGACGGACAGGATCAGCGTCAGCATAAAGCCGCCCCAGTCGCGCGTCGGCACCACGCGCAGGGGGCCGCGGGAACCGGGGAGGCCGAAGAGCAAAAAGAACGCGACCGGCAGCGCCGCCAGCCACGCCCAGAGCAGTCCCACCAGGATGCGCGGCTGCAACAAACCGAGCGCGTAGCCGAGGACCGCCGACACGCTGACCGCCAGCCAGCCCCAGCGCACGCCTTCCCAGTAGAGCAGCGCCAGCACGGTGAGGACCAGAACGAGCGCGAAGAGCTGTAAAAAGACCCCACGCACGATGCGCCCGGTGCCTTCCTTGGCCGCGCCCGCCGTCGCGCCGAGAAGTGCCATAAACATGGCGGTTACCGATAGCGGCCGCCAGAGCACGTCCGCGGGGTAGCGGTAGACCGCGAACAGCTTGAGGTTGTTCCACAGCTGCTGCCACGACGCCGAGAAGATCATCCAGCTTAGAAGGTTCCAGAGGACGTATACGGCCGCCGCCACCAGCAGCAGGGTGGCTGCGCTACTTAGAACCGACCCGAACAGGTTGCGCCGGAGCCAAGCCCCTACGCCCGTCTGGGCGACCGGAGGACGACGGGCTTCGGTCACCGCTCCACCAGCGCGAAGCGGGCGTTGACGACGTTGAGAATAAAGGAGAAGGTAAAACTCACCAACAGATACCCCCCGATAATGATGACGATAATCGGTACCGTCGCGCCGGTCTGGTTGCCGACAATCCGGCCGATAGCGAAAAAGTCGACAAACGTGATCAGCAGCGCCAGCGACGAGTTTTTAGTGAGGTTTAAGTACTGGCTGATAAGAGGCGGCAAGATGATGCGGAGTGCTTGCGGAAAGATGACCAAGCGGAAGGTTTGCCCGTCGCTGAGCCCCAGCGACTTCGACGCCTCACGCTGTCCCTTGTTGACGGCTTGGATACCGCCCCGGACGATCTCGGCGATAAACGACGCGGTGTAGATGACGAGACCCAGGAGAAGGGCTAAAAACGGAGCGGAAAGCTGAACACCACCCTCGTAGCTGGTCAGTGGAACCGTCGGGAAGCTTGCCACCAAGGGACCGCTCGCCAGGGGGGTGACGGTCGCGTCCACCGGCGCGGGCTCGTCGGCAGCTTCATCCTCCGAACCGCCCCCACCGAAGAGGTCAGCGGGACTTGTGGTGTCCTCCTCTTCTTCGTCCCCGCCACCGAAGAGGTCGGCCGGGCTCGTGGTGTCGCCGCCCCCCGCCGCGCCTTCTTCCGCAGGCGCGGCGGCCTCGGTGAGCTGCGCCTCGGACTGAAACAGCGGCAGGCGAAACTGCCCGGTGCGGTCGGTGGTGACAGTACGCTCAAAATCTCTAACCGTCAGGTGTACGGGAACGCCGTTAAACCCCCCTTGAGTCTCGCTCTCGAGGTTGCGCTCCTCGCCCTCGTCGTACGCGCCGCTGTCGTTGCGGTCGCGGTAGACGAGCCCCGACGACGGGAAGTTGAGGTAGTGGACACTCAAACCCTGCGCGGCGTCGGGGTTGGCAAAGGTTACCTCAGCTTGGGCAAACTCGCGCTCTTTAAGTGCCGGAAACCGAAAGGTGCTCTGCACCCGCCGCCGCGACTCGACGATATTTTCGGTGTTGTCGACAAGCGTCCCTTCGGGAACCTGAGTCCGTACCCGCGCGTAGGGAAGCGCCCGCTCGTCCCCACTGTGCGCGCCGTCCCCGTTCGCGTCGACAAACACCGAACCACGCCCCCGGTCGCTTGAAAAGTCGGTGACGGTACCCGGCGGCAGCGCCCGAGACGAGAGCGGATAGCCGACTCCGGCGACCACCGCAACCACGACGAGAGGCAGCAGCCAGGCGACGCCGGGGCGTTCCGAGCGGCGCAGCTGCCGCCGCCGCACGAGGTAGAGCGCGACAAAAAGCGCGAGCGCCACCCCCAGCCACGGCAGCCACGCGGAGAAGCTGTAGCTCGGGTAGAGCCACGGCAGCGCCAACCCCACCTGACTGAAGTAGCTGCCTAAAGGCAGCTCGACCGGATTGCTGATGAGGGGCGGCAACGGAACCAGGACGGCGTAAAACCAAAACACCAACTGCACGGCCAGCGGCGTGTTGCGAATCGTCTCGATATAGACGAGGGCGACCTGCCGCAACAGCCAGTTCTTGGACAAGCGCATGACCCCGACCAGGATGCCGAGAAGCGTCGCCAGGACCACTCCGACCAGCGCCACCCGGAGCGTGTTGAGGATGCCCACCAAAATGGCGCGCGCGTAGGTGTCGCTGGTGCTATAGCGGATCAAGGACTCGCCGATGGGAATCCCGGCGCGGGAACCTAGAAAGGCGAAATTGGCCGGGATGCGCGAGCGCTCGAGAGCGGACGTGACGTTTAGATAGAGAACCAAAATACCTGTTAGAAGCGCGCCTAAAAAGATCAGCTGCGCCAGCACGCCCAAAAGTTTGACGTTACGGTAAAAGGGAATGCGCTCTTGAGGCCCCCGCGCCCGCATCCGCGTTGCCATCTTCACCTCCTCAGCCGTTTAGTAGAACCTATAAAAACGAGGGGTGGCTGGGCCACCCCTCGCTGTCCGTACTGGGTTAGCGGAACGGAATCCCGTAGATGAGGCCGCCGTCGCTCCACTGCGCGTTGAGGCCGCGTGGGAGGTTGAACTGCGTGTCGGGGCCTAGGTTGCGATTGTAGATCTCGCCGTAGTTGCCGACTGCCGCGATGGCGTCACGGATGGCGGTGGCCTCGAGCCCGAGCTGCTCGACGGTCTCCGGCTCGACACCCAAAAGGCGCTGGACATCCGGAATCTGCGACGTCTCGGCCTGCTCGGCAACGTTTTGGGAGGTGATCCCGTACTCTTCGGCGTTAAAGAGTCCGTATAAAACCCAGCTCACCACGTCGCGCCACTGGTCGTCACCTTGCAGCACGGCGGGGGCGAGCGGTTCTTTGGAGATGGTGGCGTCTAAAATCTTGTGAGCGCTCGGGTCTTGAAGCGTCGGCAGGTAGGTCGCCAGCCCCGACTTGTCGGTCGTCCAGGCGTCCACCGCGCCCTGGTCGTAGGCAACCACGAGTTGGTCGGCTGTTTCGTAGATGACGGGTTCATACTGGATGTCGAGCGCGCCCAACACATCCGCCAAGTTGAGCTCGGTCGTCGTTCCCGACTGAACGCCGATGCGCAGACCCTCGAGGCCCTGCAAATCATCGACTCCCGAATCGGCGCGTACCATAAAACCGACGCCGTCGTAGAAGTTGACGGGTCCAAAGTCGAGCCCTACGTCGGTGTCGCGGCTGCTCGACCAGGTGGTGTTGCGAAGCAGCACGTCGACCTCACCCGTCTGCACCGCAGTAAAGCGCTCCTGCGCTGAGAGTGGGCGGAAGCGCACGGCGGTAGCGTCGCCTAAGACAGCGACGGCGATAGCGCGGCAGAAGTCTACATCGAAACCTTCAAACTCGCCCGCTTCGTTAACGATCCCAAAACCCGGAAACGTGCCGTTGACGCCGCAGACGAGCTCGCCGCGTTCTCTCACTTCGGCGAGCTTACCGCCGTTTTGGGCGGTAGCGCCCCCTAATAGAAGCGTGCCTATGGCGGTTAGACAAATCCACTTACGCATCATGTCTCCTTTGACCAAGTAGTTTGTTGCGATTGGGCCGGATATGGCTTCCCATATAGTACCTGCCGGAGTAAAAGCTTGTAAAGGATGCTGTGAGCCTCGAGCACCGCTAGTATGTCACCGACAGGACTTAATACTCCCTAGCGAGCGAAATGTTAAACGCCGTACTTACTCGCGGTGTTCTATAAAGTAACACTGTGTACATAGCACCTCACGATCAGGTTGCAGGATTTTAGCGCAGGTTCATCTTAGACAATCCCTTCCAGAGTGATTTTGTCCCTGACCGAATGACACCTGCAAGAGGAACAAAAAAAGAGCAGCCCCTCGAAAAGAGCTGCTCGGACGATGCTGGCGCGTCTAGGCAGAGGTCTGGGCCATCGAGGACTGCTTTTTAAGCGCGTCTTCGGCGGCTTCTTCCTCTTCACGCGCCTCGAGCTTGGCCTTGATGCGTTTTAAGACTGTCGTCTCTTCTAACGCTCGCTGGTCCAAAACGCTGCGGATACCACGAATCTCGGCCTGCACGCCGGGGATGACGATCTGCTCGAGCGCGTTGACGCGGCGGCTGGTCTTTTTAATCTCTTCGCCGACGAGCCTCAGGCGCGTCTCGGTCGCGGCGACCTGAATAAGCGCCGCGGTCAGCGCTCGGAACTGCGAGGCGGCGTCGAGTGTGCGCGCCCCCGCGCCGACCGGCGAAAAGGGCAGTTTGGCACTAAACTCCGGCGGCTGCACTTGCGGCACCTTGACGCCGAACAGGTTCTGCACCTTGAGGTCGAGATCGAGCCGCTTCTCCCCCGCTAAGCTGAGGCTCTCGACCGCTTCGGGGCCGTCCCACGCTTTGGCGAGAAAAAGGCTGAAGTACGCCTCGCGGCTGCTTGCGTTAAGCGCCCGCCGCGCCTTTAAGGATTCCTGCACCAGGCTGAAAAACTCGCCGATAAGCGCGTCGCGTTTGCGCTTTAGGAGGTCTGCCCCGCGGTTCGCCAGTTTGAGCTGGTCGCGCCGCTGGAGCAAATTGGAACGGGTCGGTGCAACTTGCTCGGCCATCTACGCCTCCTGCGCCGTCCCCCACAGTTCGTCCATGGTGGCTCCGTAAAACTTGTCGATCTGGTCGCGGCTGAGGCGCGTCAGCTCGCTTTTGGGAAGCGTCGAGAGAATGGCCCAGGCGATGTCGAGCGAGTTTTCGATGCCCCGATCCTCCGAGCCCTGGTTGACGAAGTGCTTCTCGAAGGCGTCGGCGAACTTGAGGTAGAGCTTGTCGTTTTCTGAAAGCGCGTCCTCCCCGGTGATGGCGACCAAACGCCGGAGGTCGAGACCGTTGGCGTAGGCCGCCTGGAGCTGGTCGGCGATGTTTTTGTGGTCGGGGCGCGTCTTGCCCTTGCCGATGCCGTTGTTCATCAGCCGCGACAAGCTCGGGCCGGGGTTGATAGGTGGGTAGATGCCCTGGTTGTGCAGGTTGCGCGCCAGGTAGATCTGACCCTCGGTGATGTAGCCGGTGAGGTCGGGGATGGGATGCGTCACGTCGTCGTCGGGCATCGACAGGATCGGCAGCTGGGTGACCGAGCCTTTACGGCCTTCAACAACACCCGCGCGCTCGTAAATGGACGCCAAGTCGGTGTACATATAGCCGGGGTAGCCGCGGCGGCCCGGAATCTCTTCGCGCGCGCCCCCGATCTCGCGGAGGGCCTCGCAGTAGTTGGTCATGTCGGTCAAGATGACCAGCACGTGGTAGTCGTGCTCAAACGCTAAGTATTCGGCGGCGGTAAGCGCCATCTTCGGCGTCAGGAGCCGTTCGACGGCGGGGTCGTCGGCTTTATTCAGGAACAAAACCGAACGCGCGAGCGCGCCCGTGCGCTCAAACTCCTGGGTGAAGTAGGTGATCTCACGCTGCGTCACCCCCATCGCGGCGAAGACGACGGCGAACTCGGAGCCCTCGCCGAGCACCTTGGCCTGACGGGCGATTTGCGCGGCCAACTCGTTCGCGGGCAACCCCGAGCCTGAAAAGATCGGCAGCTTCTGACCACGCACAAGCGTGATCAGCGTGTCGATAGTCGAGATGCCGGTCTGGATGAATTCTTCAGGTTTCTGCCGGGCGACCGGGTTGATGGGCGCGCCGCCGATGGGGAGGCGCTTGTCGGCAACGACCGGGGGCAGGCCGTCGATGGGTTCACCGATGCCGTTAAAGCGGCGACCTATCATCTCACGGGATACCCCGAGGCGGGCAACGTCCTCGACGAGCCAGACGGTCGTGCTCGAGAGGTCGACGCCCGAGGACTCCTCGAAGACCTGAATGATTGTGACCTTATCCGAAACCTCGATGACCTGACCGCCGCGCTCACGCCCGGAGCCGTCTTTAAGCCGGACAATGGCGTTATAGGCGAGGTCGGGAGCATTCTCGAGAAACAGCAACGGCCCCGAGATATACGAGACCTCGCTGTACTCCTTTTTCATAAATTTCTTTGTCGTGGTAGCCATACGCTCCTCTTATCGTGTAGGCGCTACGCGGCGACCGCGAAGGCGTCGCTAAGTTCTTTAAGGGTGTCCTGCTTGTAGCTGTCAAACTCGTCTTCCGGCACGTAGCGGGCGCGGCTGACCTTCTCGACAACCGGGTTTTTGAGGATGTCGTCAACCGTCGCGCCACCGTCTAGAGCGCGCCGCGCCTCGTCGTTAAGCGTGGTCATCATCTGCAACATGCCGTACGCTTTGGACATCGAGCACGAGGCGTCGACTGGATCGAAACCGTTTTGCTGCAAAAAGTCCTGACGGAGAATCCGGCCCACTTCGATA
>CADCWP010000099.1 GCA_902806425.1 uncultured Truepera sp. | reverse complement strand
ATCAACATCGCCTCGGACCTCGACATCATCCAGAAGTCGGGCTCGTTTTACAAGTATGACGGCGCCACCATCGGCCAGGGCAAGGAAAAAGCTGCCGCGTACCTCCAAGACCAACCCCAGCTTATCGACCAGATCAGGCAACAAGTCGTCGACGCTGTGGCGGGCGCTAAGGTGACTGAGGGTGACGCGCCGCAGGGCGTTTTCAGCGACCTCGAGTAGCGTGACCCGGAGCGATCTTAAAGAGGTGCTGAGTTACGCCCTCGGCGGCTCGGCTCCGGAGCGCTTTGTCGAACGGCTGGTCACGCACCGGGGGGCTTGGGACAGTGAGTTTAGGGCAAGGCTTGAGGCGCTTGCCTATGAACTCCGCCCTGACTTGGCTGTTTGGGAGGTTGACGTAGACGGCCGCGGCCAGCTGACTGAACGCCGGGTGCCACTGCTCGAGTAGCGGTCGTATCTGCAAGGTGCCTACCCGAGAGGTGAATAGTGACTCAGAACGCCGAACTTGGTTTACTGCTCGAGTCGTTTAGCCGCAACAGTCGTGTCAACGAAGTTGTTTTCAATACGCTTACCGAAGCAGACCTGACGCTGGCAGACGGACAAGGTGGCTGGAATGTCGGTCAGCATCTAGGCCACTTGGCGGAGTTTCGCTACGGTTGGCTGAGCCTCATTTCACCGCTGCACGCAGTGGACATTCCTTCGGTAGTCGAAGGGGACGCGAGCGGTTTTCACTTGACAGCGCAAAGCTTGAGCGAGGTAAAGGGAGCGTTCACAGCGGGAGATGCGGCTGCCCTCGAAGCAGTCACGAGCGTGCTTAACGAAAATCGCCTTTTCGAAAAAGCGTACAAAAGCCACCCCGCGCACTTTTTACAGCACATCATCGTTCACGACGCGCACCACCGTGGACAGATTTTAGGTCTTCTTCGGCGGGGCGGCTGGGCACGTGAGCGGATGAACGCCCTCGACGACGCTACCTGGTCTATCTGGAACGAGGAACAACTCTAACTTTTGGCGAGGGCGCGCTCGAGTTCCCCCTTACTCATCTTGCTGCGCCCCCCGAGGTCGCGTTTTCTGGCCTCCTCTAAAAGCGCTGCTTTCGTTCTGCCACCTTTTTTACCCTCAGCCTGCGCCCGCTTGCGCGCCTCTTTAGCTTCGAGCGTGTTTTCAACGTACTGCTTGCCTTCTTTGTCGCCTTTTTGCTTCTTCTCCTCCGCTTCCCTTTTCTCCTCAGCGCTCAGCAGGTCCCACGCTTTTTCGGGCAGATACCGCTTTGTACTGCCGTCCTCTCCCCGCGCGTCGGCGCTGCCGTCTTGAGTCACCCAGTTTTCGTCTGTCCACGCCTCTAATGACTTGGCGTCATCACTCTTTTCGCCCTTGTAGTCACCGCCTTGTTTCTCGTACTCACGCACCAGCAGTTGGCTTTTGCGCGCCGACCACTGACCTTTTTTTCCGCCCTTAGACGACGCTTCAATCTCGGCCTTGAGTCTCCGGCGCAGCTCGGGGTCGGTGTACTTTTCGTCGTAATCGTCTTTTTGGGGGGTCATCTCGAGAGTTTAGACGCGACCAGCGGTAGAGTCTGAGCTGCGGCTGACGGTTGTCCGGCCCGTTTTGTCGGATACTTATAAGCGCTATAGTGGACGTAGCTAAGGGAGGCTTATATGAACCCACTTGAAAAACTCTCGACCTTCGGGCAGTCCCCGTGGTTGGACGATATGCGCCGCGGCCTGATCACCGGCGGTGGTTTGCAGCACATGATCGACGACGACGGCGTCCGGGGTTTGACCTCGAACCCGGCCATCTTTGAGGAGTCCATCGCCCGCAGCGGCGACTACGACGGTGCCATTCGCAGACTCTCCCGGCGAGATAAAAGCGTCGAAGAGATTTACCAGATACTTACAACAGAGGACGTGCAAAACGCCGCTGATCTCTTCCGCCCGCTCTACGACGAAACGGGGGGGGCGGACGGCTTTGTCAGCTACGAGGTCTCGCCCAGGTTGGCTAAAGACACCGAAGGCACGCTCAAAGAGGCCCGTCACCTCTGGAAGGTGATCGACTGCCCGAACCTGATGATCAAGGTTCCGGCGACCCAGGAAGGGCTGCCCGTCATTAAGCGGCTCATCAGCGAAGGCATCAACGTCAACGTCACCTTGATCTTCGGACTGCCGCGTTACAAACTGGTCACGAAGGCGTATATGGACGGTCTCAAGGAGCGCCTCGCGCGTGGCGAAAGCGTCCAAGGGATCGCCTCGGTAGCCTCGTTTTTCCTTAGCCGCATCGACACGATTTTGGACCCTCAGCTCGAAGAGATTAAAAAAGAGGGCGGTGAGCGCGGCGACAAGGCGGCAGGTCTTATTGGCGAGGTTGCCGTAGCGAGCGCCAAAATGGCCTACGTCGCCTACAAAGAGATTTTTGAAGGCCCGGACTTCGCGGAGCTTGCGGCTCAGGGCGCGAAACCGCAGCGCCTGTTGTGGGCGAGCACCGGCACCAAAAACCCAGCCTACGCGGCGGGTAAGTACATTGAACCGCTAATCGGGCCGAACACGGTCAACACCATGGCGCAAAAAACGCTCAACTTGTACCGCAAGTCGGGCGAGCCCGCACTGACCATCGAACAGGACGCCGATAAGGCCGACAAGGCGTTGACAACCCTTGAGTCTCTGGGTATCAGCATCGACGAGGCGACACAAAAGCTCGAGGACGAAGGTGTAGAAAAGTTCATCACGCCCTTCGGCAGCCTTATGGAGACCATCACCAAAGCGCGTGACGAGGCCACCGCCCAGGTTGCTCAGGTTTAAGCTCGCGCGGTTCTAAACGCTGCCTAGAACCGCACACAGACAACCGCACCTCCTGCTTCTATGCTTGAGCAGGAGGCTTTTGTTGAGACGTCACCCTGTTACCGTGTGGGCTCTTGCCCTCGGACTACTCGCCGCCTGCGCGCCGCAAGCAACTGTCGAGACAAACGTGCAGCCGACCCTTTTCTCCGTCACTTCAGCCGGTGTGGTCGGTGGCGAACTCGTTTTGCAAGGTCGCTATTTCGGCGACGGGCAGGGCGGAGCGGGCGACAGCCATGTGGTTCTCGGCGCGGACATTAACGGTGAAGGGGGTGGGCGACTTAGGGCCGCGACCTGGAGTCCGTCCAAGATTACTCTAGGCGTTCCCCGTGACGCCGGTTACGGCTACGTGTTTGTAGTCGTCGACGGCGTAAAGAGCAACGGCTTGCCCGCGAACTTGCCCTGAGGCGAGCATCTCTTTTTACTTTTTAGGCACGTGCTAAACTCGGGGGTTATGAAGCTTCAGGCCGTCAAAGGTACCTTCGATATTCTCCCCGATGCTCAGCCCTATTGGCACCACCTTTACAGTGCCGCCGAGAGGGTACTCACCCGTGCTGGAGTCCGCGAGTTGACCCCACCCGTTTTCGAGCACAGCGACGTCTTTGTCAAATCCGCCGGTGCCTCATCCGATCTGGTCGTCCAAAAAGAGATGTACACGTTTACCGACGCGGGTGAGCGCAGCCTGACGCTGCGGCCCGAGTTTACGCCAGGAGTGCTGCGGGCCTTCGTCGAGCACGGCATGTACACCCTTCCCGCCCCCGTAAAATTGTGGTGCAAAGGCCCCATCTTCCGCGCCGAAAAACCGCAGCGGGGCAGGTTCCGGCAGTTTCACCAAGTTGACTGCGAGTTTTTGGGGCTCGCTTCGCCTCTAGTCGACGCTGAAGCCGTGACGCTTCTCTACCGCGTCTTGGGGGCGTGTGGGCTTAAAAACCTGACCGTGCGTTTGGGTTCGGTCGGAGACCCGGAGGACGCGCGGGCGTACAACAGCTACCTGCGCGACGAACTTGGTAAACGCGCCACTGAACTTTCCGAAATGAGCCGGGAACGGCTGCGCCTCAACCCGATGCGGGTTTTGGACGCCAAGGACGAGGGCGATCAGAAGATCGTCGGGACGCTTAAACGTCCGCTCGACTTCTTAAACGACGAGGCGCGCGCCCACTTCGGCGCAGTACAAAGGTTTCTAACCGACTGGGAGGTTCCCTTTGAGATTGACGACAGCGTTGTGCGCGGCCTCGATTACTACCGCCGTACGGCCTTTGAAATTCATCATGCGGGCATCGGCGCGCAGTCGGCGCTCGGCGGCGGCGGACGCTACGACGGCCTCGTCGAGAGTTTAGGCGGTCCGGCAACACCCGGCGTGGGCTGGGCCTTCGGGGTCGAACGCGTGCTTGACGCGATGGAGCAAGACGGCGTCGAGGTGCCCAGGTCGCCGGGACCTACACTTTTTTTAGTTCCGATGGACGACGAAGCTATCTCGGAAGTCGCCAAACTGGCTTCTGAGCTTCGCAGTAGCTTGTCGGTACACCACGCCTACAGCAGGCGCAACCCCGGCAAAGGGCTTAGAGACGCCGACCGCAGTGGGGCGCGCTTCGCGGGACTGCGCGGTGAACGCGAACGCGAACGCGGCGTCTACACGTTTAAAAATTTGCGGTCGGGGGAGCAGCACGAGGTCTCCGAAGCCGACCTGAAAACGTTTCTTGGGGCGCGCTTAAAGGACGTCCGGTGAAACGCACCCACACCTGCGGCGAACTCCGCGCTGCTGACGAGGGCAGGAGCGTCACCCTCCAAGGTTGGGTCCACCGCCGCCGCGACCTCGGCGGACTGATCTTTCTGGACCTGCGCGACCGGACCGGGTTGGTGCAGATCGTCATCGAACCAGGATCGTCGGCGTTTGCGGTGGGCGAACGGCTCCGGCCCGAATTTATCGTCGAGCTTGGGGGAAAGCTCAGGCAGCGACCCGAGACGCAGCGCAGCACGAGGCTCCCGACCGGCGCGGTCGAGGTCGTAGCCGACACAGTTACCGTCTTATCCGAAGCCAAAACCCCACCGTTTGTCCTGAATAACCCGGGCGAAGCGGCCGAGGTCAGCGAAGAACTGCGGCTCAAGTACCGCTACCTGGACCTGCGCCGCCCGGAGGCCGCCGCCCCGCTCCGGCTCCGGCACCGCGTCACGAAGGCCATCTGGGACTTTTTAGATGCCGAAGATTTCATCCAGGTCGAGACCCCGCTGCTGACGCTATCGACGCCCGAGGGTGCCCGCGACTACGTCGTACCCTCCCGCACGCAGCCGGGGAGCTTTTACGCGCTGCCGCAGTCGCCGCAGCTTTTCAAGCAGCTGCTGATGATGGGCGGCTTTGAGCGTTACTTTCAGATCGCCCGCTGTTTTCGAGACGAGGACCTACGCGCCGACCGTCAGCCCGACTTTACGCAGCTCGATATCGAGATGTCGTTCGTCGATCAAGACGATATTCTCGACCTCAACGAACGGCTCATGCAGCACGTTATAAAAACGGCGCTGGGATGCTACATTTCGGTGCCGTTTCCGCGTCTGAGCTACCAAGACGCCATGAACCGCTACGGCTCCGACAAACCGGACGTGCGCTTTGGGCTGGAACTCGCCGACCTCTCCCCTATTTTCGCCGGGACGACCTTTCGCGGGTTCGCCTCGGTTCTGGCTGAGGGGGGCAGCGTGCGGGCGCTTCCCGTTCCAGAGGAGCACGCCCTCAGCCGCAAACGGTTGGGGGAGCTCGAGGCGCACGCTAAAACCTACGGCGCGCAAGGCTTGGCGTGGCTGCGGCGTGAATGCGAAGGCTTCGCCGGACCCATCGCCAAATTTTTAACCGACACCGAGGTGCGGGCGCTTACGCAGCACGCACAGGGCGAAGGCGACCTGCTGCTTATCGTAGCGGGCCACACGCGCGTCGCATGCGAAGCGCTTGGGGCGGTGCGGCTGCGGCTCGCTCGGGAGTTGGCGCTGATACCGGAGGGGGAACTGGCATTCCTGTGGGTGGTCGACTTTCCGCTTCTCGAGCGCGACGACGAGACCGGCGGCTACACCTATATGCACCATCCTTTTACCCGGCCCCGCGAGGAGGACCTGCCGCTTCTGCACGCCGAGCCTGTCAAGGCTCGGGCGTGGGCTTATGACCTGGTCTTAAACGGCTTCGAGATCGGCGGCGGATCGCTCCGCATCTATACACTGGAGACGCAGCTGGCGATGTTCCGAACGCTCGGCTTTTCGGACGACGAGGCGCGAGAACGCTTCGGCTTTTTTTTGGACGCGCTCGCCTACGGCGCACCCCCGCACGGCGGCGTCGCCTGGGGTTTGGACCGGCTTATCATGCTGCTTTCCGGCGCGGGAAGCCTCCGCGACGTGATCGCCTTCCCCAAGAATCAGCGCGGGGCCGACCCGCTGACCGGCGCGCCGGGGCCACTGACTCAGGCGCAGCTTGACGAGTTGTCGCTGCGTCTGGCCGAACATCCCGGCGGGCACGAGGAGGGGGCATGATCCCGCTGGTTTTACTCGATCTGGACGGCACCGTGATCGGCTCGAGCGGCCAAGTATTGCCCTGCGTCTGGGCGGCGGTCGGGCGGGTGCGTGAGGCCGGGATGCGCCTAGCGGTCTGTACCGGACGGCCCCGCGTCGGCGTCGCCAAAAGGGTCGCGCAGCGGCTCGGGCCGTCGACGCCGCACATCTTTCAAAACGGCGCGATGACCGCCTACGCCGACGGCGAGGTGGTGCAGCTTCACGCGCTTAAAGAGGCGAGCACCCGCGCGCTCATCGCGCACGCGCGTCTACACAATTTGGTCCTAGAAATCTACACCTCGAACGCGCTCTATGTGGAGCGGCGCACACCCCTCAGCGAAGCGCACGCAGCGCTCATCGGGGCGACGGCGATTGTCCGCAACTTAGAAGACGTGGCCGAAAACGAACCCGTGGTGCGGGCGCAGTGGGTCGTGCCCACTGAACAGGAGCAGCGGGCAACGTCGCTGGCGCTCACCGGGGTGCAGGTCTCGAGCGCCGTCGCCCCCGCGCTTAAAGACACGCTTTTTATCAGCGTTACCGCTCAGGGTGTTTCTAAAGGCTCGGCGGTGCGAGCGCTTATCGATACTCAGAAGCTCGCGCCTGAAAACGTCATGGCGGTCGGGGACAGCGTCGGTGACCTGCCAATGCTCGAGGTCGTCGGGCACCCGGTGGTGATGGCGGAAGCGCCCGAAGGGTTGCGGCAGCGCTTTTTTACCGTTGCCGGTGTGGACAACTGTGGGGTGGTCGAGGCGCTCGAACGGGCGCTTGCGCTTAAGGTTGTTTGATTGAGTGGTAGGTGCGTAAGCCTTCCCCGTATCCGCCCTGAATTATAATTACGTCGTTTGCTATCTAGTTTAAGGGCAGGAGAAGGGGGATGGTGGGATTACCATGGCCCCTCATCCCCGTTATCAGCGTAGCCTCGACGAGCTGTTCTTGCACGTCTACGT
>CADCWP010000098.1 GCA_902806425.1 uncultured Truepera sp. | reverse complement strand
GAACTCATCCTGCAAGACATTGTGTATAAACGTAACCGAAGTTCCACGATAGTAACCCACGAGCATATACATACCGTTCCTAGAAAATTTCTAAACTTGATTTGAGCTACCGCCGCACCAAAATCCCCGCCTTATACAACCCCGCGATCAGCTGCGCTTCCTGCGCCTCTAGGGGCGTCTCCTCAACTCGCGCCAGTTGATACCGAAACCCGGCCTGCAAAACCGCCGCGCGCGTACGCCCCAAAAACGCCCGCACCGCCTCCCGGTACAGCCGCACCTCATCGGGACCGACCTCGAGCGTCTCCCCCGTCTCGCTGTCCCGAAGCTCGAGCCGTCCACCCTCGGGTTCAAGGTCGGCTACGCTCATCAGCTGCACGAAACACACGTCGAGCCGCCGCGCGCGGAGGGCGACGAGCGCGGGCCGTAGCGCCGCCTCGTCGAACAGGTCGGACACCACTACGACCATCCCAGCCGCGTACGACGTAGACGCCGCGAAACTCTGCAAGGCGGCGACGGGCGACACCGCCGCCCCTTCCGGCGTCTCCCCGATAAAACGCCACAGCTCGGGCAGCTGCCGCCGCTGTCCACCACGCAGGCTGGTCGCGCCGCCGAAGCGGTGGACCTGCGTCCGCATCCCCTGGGCGGTGTAGGTCAGCATCGCCGCCACACGCTGCGCCGCCGCCAACTTGCCGCCGACCGCCATGCTGGGGCTCGAGTCCAGGAGTACGTGCAGCGCCGAGGTGCGTTCGGCCTGAAAAAGCCGGGTGACGAGTTTGCCGGTGCGGGCGTAGGCCTTCCAGTCGACGTAGCGCAGTTCGTCCCCGGCACCGTAGGGGCGCACGTCGAAGAACTCCAAGCTCCCCCCCGCCTCACGCGTTAAACGCTCGCCGGAGAATGCGTTCAGAACTCGCGGTGCGAGGGCGTAGCGCGACAGAAGCGCGCGCGTAGGCGGGCTTAGGGTCAAAACCGGGGCGGCTTGCGTCACGCCTTTAAACTCACGCGGCACTCATCTGGTCGTCTTGAGCAGCTCGGTGATCACTTCGTCCGGGGACGTTCCGGCAACCTCCGCCTCGAAGTTGAGCAGCAGCCGGTGCCGCAGGGCCGCCGGGGCCGCGCGGCGCAGGTCTTCAAGCTCCACGTTAGGCCGACCCGCCGCCAGCGCGTAGCCTTTGGCGGCCAGCACGGTCGCCTGCGCCCCGCGTGGGCTCGCGCCCAAGCGTACGAGCGGGTGCGCGTGGCTCGCCTCAACGAGGTTGACGACAAACTCCAGTGCGCGGCTCGAGACCGGCACCGCCCGCAGCAGCGCCTGCAACTCGGAAAACTCAGCGTGGCTGAAGACCTGTGGTACCTGCGCCTCGTCCGCGCCCGTCGTCGCGGCGAGAATGCGCGTGAGCGTCTCCGGATCGGGGCGCGGCACCAAAATCTTGAACAAGAACCTGTCCAACTGCGCCTCCGGGAGCGGGTAGGTACCCTCCATCTCCAGGGGGTTCTGCGTCGCCAAGGTTGTAAAGGGGCGCGGCAGCGGGTGCGCCTCGCCGGAAACCGTCACCGCGCGCTCCTGCATCGCCTCGAGGAGCGCCGACTGCGTTTTGGGCGTCGCCCGGTTGATCTCGTCGGCTAACAGGACGTTGGCGAAGACTGGCCCCGGCTGAAAGGTGAAGCGCGGGCCGCTCCCCTCCTCGCTCAACAGCGTCGTGCCGGTGACGTCGGCGGGCATCAGGTCGGGGGTGAACTGCACCCGGCCGAACGACAAGTCGGTGGCGTCGGCGAGCGCCTTTACCAGGCGGGTTTTGCCGAGCCCCGGCGCACCCTCTAGGAGCGCGTGACCACCCGCCAAGACGACGACGAGCAGGTCTTCGATGACCGCGTCTTGCCCCAGGATAACCAGCCCTACTGCCCTTTTGAGCGCTGTGAAACGCTCGGCGAACGCCGTGTGCGGCCCTGATTCTCTCATGTAAGGCCACCCTACCATCCCGCGTACCCCGCGCGTACAGCCGAAGCGATAAGATACTCCTGATGAGTTCGTCCCTGCGGCGTGGCCGCGTCCTGCTCAAGCCGCTTTCGGAGCTGAACGTGAGCGCGTGGCGTCGGGTTCACGCGCACTTCCGCGACCCGGAGATCGCCCACCTAAACGGCACCCCACCGAGCCGGATGCCTCTATGGCTCCTGAAACGGGTGCTGCGCGCCGACAGCCGCCGCCGCGACCGCGAGTCGTACGGTATCTTCGACGTCTCTGGGGGCGAAGAGCACTACATCGGGACTATCGAGCTTTACGACATCCGCCACGACCAGGCGACCTTGGGTATCATTATCGGCGAGCGCAGCCACTGGAGCCGGGGGTTCGGGCCGGAGGCGATAGGGGCGATTTTAGAACGTGCGTTCGGGACGCTTAATTTAGAGCGCGTGACGCTGAGCACCTTTGGCGACAACGAGCGGGCACAGGCAGCCTTTAAGAAGGTCGGCTTTCACGAGAAAAGGCGGTTCCTGACGGGCCGGGGCCGCGTCGACGTGCAGATGGAACTTTCACGCTGGGCGTGGCTCGAGGGGGCGTCGAACACCGTCTCGGAGCACCTAGCTTCCTGAAGCAACATGAGCGCGCCCACAGCCACGTGTAGAAGCATCACAGGTGTTCCTATATTTAAAGTCGTTTTCGGCTAAGCTCGAGGACGTTTGAGTAGGAGGAAGGATAAAGCTGTGCTTGGGAGACGTATGTTGACTGACCTCGAGTTGATTAAGCAGCAAGCCCAGACGCTATTTCTGCAGGACGAAGCGAAGCGGCTTCTATATGTGAACGAGCCGGACAAGCCCGAAGCACCGCGCTTTTTCTTGGGCCGGACCAAGCAGGGCAACATCTACCGGTTTCGGCATGATTTGCCCGGGCCACTGATTAAACACTTGGAGGCGTTGGCCGCTTCAGAACCAATCTCTCGAGCATTACACGAGAAGCCCGCTCATATGGCGGCGTTTGAGGACGTTTTGCATGAACATAGTGCAGTCCGGCGGGTGTGGACGGGGCCTGCGTATAGGTTTTCTGAGGTCCGGTGGTCGCCTGGAGTCGTGAGGATCACGGACGCTAACGCGGACCTTCTCGACGAGGGGTTCGCCGACTGGCGGGCGGATTTGGCTACCTGTCAGCCTTGTGTTGTCGTGGTACGTGAGAACCGAGCGGTATCGCTGTGCTGTAGCGCACGAACGTCAGCGTTTGCAGCCGAGGCGGGCGTGGAGACGCTCGCGGCGTTTCGTGGAAGAGGCTACGCGGCGGAGGCTGTACAGGGCTGGGCGGCAGCGGTTCGTGAAACGGGACGCACGCCTCTATACAGCACCTCCTGGGACAACGTGGCGTCGCAAGGTGTAGCTAACAAGCTGGGGCTGACGATGTATGGTACTGACCTCCACATCACATAGCCAAGCGATCTGTGGTCTTCTAAGTTTGCAAGTCCAACGAGGAGAATCTCAATCTGAAGTATCTCTAACCTTGGAGTGCTCAAGGTCGATCACTCGACGCTGCTAACGGTTGGACTAATTTTTTGCAACCTGTCGTCATGTGCATCGTCCCTACACAGGCTACCCGCCCCACCCACGTTAAGATGCCGTGTGAGCAGTGCAGCAACCAACCTTTTAGCCCTGATGGACACCTTTACCGGCGTGTTCGGCTACGGCGGTATTGCTCTGGTGATGGTCATCGCCGCCCCCGAACTCGTGATGCCCTTCGCCGGGTTTTTAGTCGCGCGGGGCGACCTCAACTTCACAGGCGTGATGGTTGCGGGCGTCGTCGGCGCGACGGTCGGGCAGGGCGGCATCTACTGGGCGGCGCGGGCCGTGGGTGAGGCGCGAGTGCGCGGCTTTTTTTGGCGGCGTGGCTCTTGGTTGCTCGTCTCAGAGCGGGATCTGGAGCGTACTCTAAACCTCTTCGACCGTTATGAGAACGCCGTCGTGCTCTTTGGTCGGGCCGTTCCCACGGTGCGGAGTCTGATCTCTATACCGGCGGGCATCAGGGCGATGCCGCTCGGGCGCTTTTTGCTCTTTAGCGCGCTCGGCACGGCCTTATGGAACGCCCTGCTCCTGTACGCTGGAATGATGGTCGGGCGCAACTGGGGCGCGCTGGTAGAGCTGCTGGGCACCTACGAGACTATCGTTCTGGTACTGATCGGCCTTGCCGTCGCCGCGTTTCTGTTCCGGCGGGTCAGGGTGCAGCTTGCTCGTTGGCAAAGCCGCTGAAAAACTCCTTAACGGCCTCCGCCGCGCCCCTACCCATACCGGGAACCCGGGCGAGGTCATCTACTTCGGCGTTTTTAAGCTCGTCGATGCTCGAGAACCGCGCCAGTAGCGCGTCTCGCCGCGCCGGACCGATACCGGGCACGTCGTCTAAAACGCTCCGGGTCATCGCCGCGCCGCGCTGCTTACGGTTATAGCCGACCGCCGTGCGGTGCGCCTCGTCACGGATATTGATCAGTAGGCGCAGCGCTGGGTGCGTCTCCGGCACGATGATCTCCGGAGCCCCTTCGCGGATGATGGTCTCCTGTTTTTTGGCGAGCCCGAGCATCGGCAGCTCGAGGCCTGCGTCCTTTAGCGCCCGCCGCGCCGCCGAAAGCTGACCCTTGCCGCCGTCGATGAGGAGAAGGTCGGGCAGCGGCATCTTGTCAGCCAAGGAACCCGTAAACCGCCGGTAAACCGCCTGGTGCATCGAGTAAAAATCGTCGGGTTGGGAGAGGCCCGAAATGCGCATCTTCCGGTACTCAGACTTTTTCGCCCGCCCGCCCTCGAAAACCACAATCGACGCGACCGTGTGCGTTCCCATCAGGTTGGAGATGTCGAAGCCCTCGATGCGGTAGGGTGACGCTTCCAACCCCGCCAAGTTCTGCAACTCCCCAACGCCGGGTGCTTCGCCGCGTTTTTCGAGCAGCGCCAGTTCGGCCTCGAGGCCGGTCGCCGCGTTTCGCCGCGCCATGCCCATCAGCTCGAGCTTGTCGCCACGTTGCGGCACCCGGAGTTCGACCCGTTTGCCCGCCCGCCCCGATAAAAACGCCGCCCAGACCTCATGGTCAATCTCGGCGGGCAGCAGCACTAGGGGCGGCACCTGCATCACCTGCGCGTAGTAGTCGGCCATAAAGCGCTCTAAAATTTCGCCTTCGGTCGCGCCTTCGGCGTTGGTGAGAAAGCGTTTGTCGCGTCCGACGACCCGCCCGCGCCGCATCTGGAAAAGCTGGGCCATAGCAAAGTTTCCGGCCTGCGCTACGCCCAAAAAGTCGAGATCGTCTTCAGAGGGTCGCGCCACGTCCGAGTCGTAGCCGGTAAGCCGCTGAAGCGCCCCCAAACGGTCGCGGTAGAGCGTGGCGAGTTCAAAGTCCTGACGCTGCGCGGCTGAGCGCATCTCCTCACCGAGCTGCGCCGCAGTCCCAGCTACGTCGCCCTCCAAAAACGTCCGCACCTGCTGCACGACCTTCGCGTACTCCTCGGGCGTCACGTTGTCGATGCACGGAGCTAAGCATCGCCCCATATGAAAGCGCAGGCACGGTTTTTTGCGCTTTTGGAGCGGGACACCACTATTTTGCCGGAGCGGAAAGATCGAGCCGACGAGTTCTTGCACCTTTCTGACCGAGCCGGGGTTTGGGTACGGCCCGAAATACGTCGCTCCGTCCTTGATAACGCGCCGGGTAAAGAGGAGCATCGGAAAGGCTTCGTTCGTGAGCTTTAAGAACGGGTAGCTCTTGTCGTCTTTGAGGAGGACGTTGTAGTGCGGTTTATAGCGTTTGATGAGGTTGGACTCTAAGATGAGTGCCTCAACCTCGGACTTGGTGACGATGAACTCGAGCCGCACCGCTCGCTGGCTTGTGAGCCGCGCCTTTTGTGGCGCTGCCCCGCTGAAATAACTCCGCACCCGGCTGCGGAGGTTGATGGCCTTGCCGACGTAGATCACCTCGCCACCTTCGGCATGGAAGAGGTAGCAGCCGGGTTGGGTGGGTAAGACGGGCAGTTCGGCAGCGGTCATTTAGAACTATTGTACCGCCGCAGGACCCTTTTTTTTTACGGCGGCCTACCTTGTCGAGCAGTCAGTAACGCCGAAACCACCGCCGTTTTCCAGGAGGATGCTCGGGGCTCGGCCCTATCTACGGTCTTCAAGCTGCTGCTAAACCGTTTACGGGTATGTCACACTACAGTTCGGACCCGAAAATAGGATTTAGCTGGGTACCTGAAAGTGTATGCAGAGCTTTACGAAGTACCTTGTAGCGTTTTGGAGGAAGTATGAGTTACGCACCGAGAACCGGCGAGATGTACCGTTCACGTTCCACAGAGCAGGATGACGACACCCACTGGACCTATGTGGCGACCGGGGGCGTCTTGGTAGCCCTGGGAGCCTATCTCATCTTCCGCGGCGTCAACCAACACCCGGAGGGCCAGGGCTACGCACGCGCCCCACAGCGCGGCGGCGCTTCTCAAAACCGGGGTAAGGGCATTGAGGTCAGAGAAAGCATCGTAATCGACAAGACGGCAGCTGAACTGTACAGCTACTGGCGGCGGCTCGAGAACCTACCGCGCATCATGAGTCACCTGGAGTCGGTGACCGAGACGGGCACCCGCTCCCATTGGCAGGCCAAGGCACCGCTTGGCCTCAGCGTCAGTTGGGACGCGACCGTTACCGAAGACCGCCCGAATGAGGTGATCGCCTGGCGTTCGGACGACAACGCGCAGGTACCCAACGAAGGCTCGGTGCGTTTTAGCGGGTCCGGCTCGAGCAGCCGCTACAACCCCTACACCATCGTCTCGGTCTCGCTGACCTATCACCCACCCCTCGGTCCGGTCGGGGCAGCCGTCGCCAAACTTTTTGGTGAGGAACCGTCGCAGCAGATTAAGGACGACCTGCAAAACTTTAAGCAGGCGGTCGAGAGCGGCACCTTATCTCTAGGGGGCAGTTACAGCTCATAAGCGACGACGCATAAAGCCTGTTCTTAAACGCACTACAAACGAACCGTCTCCGGCGAACTGGTCAATACGCGACCAGTTCGCCCCGCTGCGAAGTAAAGTTCTTCCGCTCCTGAAACCGCCGCGTCTTGAAAAACAGGTCGCGTACACCTCTAGACGCTTAGAGTGCCATCTCAGAGCTACGTCCTCGGCGTGCGTTTCTTGACTGGGGCGCGCTCGAGCGTGTATATTGACCGTTGCTGTTTGGGGCCTTAGCTCAGCTGGGAGAGCACCTGCTTTGCAAGCAGGGGGTCATCAGTTCAAATCTGATAGGCTCCACCACAGATAACGTGTGCAGGACGCAAAAGAGAAGCCCGCCTAGGTGCGGGCTTTACTCATTTAAGACGATTTACAGGCAATATTACAGGT
>CADCWP010000097.1 GCA_902806425.1 uncultured Truepera sp. | reverse complement strand
AAAACGTTTCGTTATCGTAGGGTTTGGGGAAGCTTATACAACAGTGTCTCACTTAGGCGTCTGCTTTTTAAGCGCGTCTCTCAGCTCAGAGAGGTACATCCTACTTAGGGTTGAACTCTAAGGCGTCACCCGTAGTCATAAGAGGGAGGTGGGCCGCGCCGCAGCGTTTGGGGTTCGCTGTTGTATGTCGGTGTGACACGGACATGCAGAATACTCACGCAAAACCTGTAAATTACCTAGAAGGCTCAGCCCGAAGGCGTCCGGCCTGTCCGACGCGTTCATGAACAAGCGACCTCGTTTGCCTGCTCCTTCCGGTTACCGGTGGATGGTTGTCCCCTCGTCCTCGCCCTGACAGATACGCGCCGCCGCGCCGACCTTACCGATATTAAAGACGTGTAGCGGCAAACCGTGGTCTCTCGCCAGGATAAACGCCGCCGGGTCCATCACTCGCAGGTCGCGCCGGATCGCCTCATCGAAGGTGAGGGTTGGGTAGAACTCGGCGTCAGAGTAGATGTTCGGGTCGCGGTCGAAAACGCCGTCCGCGCCGCTTTTGGCCGCTAGAAGCGCGTCGCAGTCCGTCTCGAGCGCCCGCTGCACCGACGGGTAATCGGTCGTCACAAACGGCTGACCATTACCGCCCGCGAAGATGACCAGGTAACCCTTGGTGAAGTGCTGAAGCGCTCTCAGGCGAATATAGGGCTCCGCCACGCTCGGAATCGCCATCGCTGTCATGACCCGTACCTCTTTATCGGTTAGGCTCCGGAGCGCGCCGCGCAGCATAAGGCCGTTAATGACTGTGCCCAGCATCCCGATGTTATCGGCTTCGGTGCGCTCTACGCCCCACCTTTCAGCGTCCTTGCCGCGCAAGATGTTGCCGCCGCCCACAACCACACCGACCTCGAGCCTCAGCCTGACCAGCGAGAGAATCTCGGTGACGAGATGCTTCAACTTGTTATGATCGAAGCCAAAACCATCGTCACCTGCAAGCGCGCCGCCGCTGAGTTTGAGCATCACCCGTTTGTACCTCACCGTCACCTCCATAAAAAAGGACGCCGTGAAGCGTCCCTGACTCGCCCAAAAACTCTGCCTCAGACGAACGCACTGTACCCCGTAATCGCCCGTCCGACCACAAGCGAGTTGATCTCGTTCGTGCCTTCGTACGAGTAGATGGCCTCGGTGTCGGCGAAATAGCGCGCGACGTGGTTTTCTAAGAGAATGCCCTTGCCGCCGTGCAGCTCGCGCGCTAATGCGACCGTCTCGCGGCAGCGTTTGGCGGTAAAGACCTTTGCCAAAGACGCCTGTTCGTCGCGCATCGTGCCCGCGTCTTGAAGTTGTGAGAGCCGCAGGCACATCGTCTGCATGGCGGTGACGTTGCCGAGCATCTGCACCAAGAGGTTTTGAACGAGCTGGAAGCTGGCTATCGGGCGACCGAATTGGGTGCGCTTCTGGGCGTATGCCAGAGACTTTTCGTACGCGCCCATGCCGCAGCCGACCCCCTGCCACGCGACCCCGGCACGGGTCATCCGCAGCACGTCGGCGGTGGTGCGAAACGAATGGGCGTTTTGCAGCCGGTCGGCCTCGCGCACGCGGCAGTTCGATAGCGTGACGTGACCGTTTTCAACCGCGCGCAGCGCGATCTTGCCCTCGATCTTTGTGACGCTAAAGCCGGGCGTCTCCTGACGGACGATAAAGCCTTTGACCTGTCCGTCCGCCTCGTCCTTGGCCCAGATGATGGTGAAGTCGCTGAAGGTGGCGTTGCCGATCCAGTACTTTTGGCCGTTTAAGACCCAGTCATCACCCTCGCGGCGGCAGGTCGTGGTCATGCCCTGCGACACCGCCGAACCCACATCCGGTTCGGTCAGCCCGAACGCCCCGATCACCTCAAAGTCGCGCAGCCTCGGCAGCCATTCGCGCCGCTGCGCCTCGCTACCGCCCAGATAGATCGACCACATCGCCAACCCTGAATGCACGCCGAAGAATGTCGTGGTCGACACATCGACGCGGGCCATCTCCATCCCGATGATGCCCTCTAAGACGGCGGCCCCTTCGCGCCGACGGCCGTCTTCACCAAACAGTTCGCCGATGATGTCGAGGTCTTTAAGCTTACCGATGAGCTGGCGCGGAAACTCGTCACGCTGCCAGTAGGCGTTGATGATCGGCTCGACCTCGTCCTCCATAAAGCGGCGGACCTTGAGCTGGACCTCGCGCTGTTTGGGAGTCAGAAGCGCGCCGATGTCGAAGAAGTCGCCGTCGACTACGGGCAGCGCCTTGGGCGCTTTGGGGGCGGCGAGCTTTAGCAGTTGCTGAAGCGTGCGCTCGTCCATCGACGAGACCAGGCTCAGAAGCTGACCCAAGTCGACCTTTTCCGAAAGTTTGGCGACCTTCGCCATATCCACCTCTTTGGTGAGGGCCATCATCTTGCCCATATCCTTAATCACGTCTACCTCTCAACCTCTACTATGCGCGCGTCGCCCCCGCTGGGGGTATGTTCAAAAAGCGTGGCGACACCGTCTTTATACGCCTTTAAAACCTCTTTGCGTTTGACCTTGAGCGTGGGTGTCAATAGGTTGTTTTCGACGCTCAGCGGCTCGCTCAGCAGCAGGGCGCGTTTGGCTCGCGACCAAGGGGGCAAGGTCTCATTGACACTCCCCATAAACGCCGTAAGGTCGTCCCTAACACCCTCCGGCTCGCTGCCGGAGCTTAAGAAGAGCAGGACGGCGCAAAACTTTTCACCCTCACCGACGACGAGCGCGTGCTCGATGCTGGGGTGGGCCTCGAGCGCCCCCTCGAGGGGTTGCGGCATCACGGATTTACCCGTCGAGAGCTTGAAGATATTTTTTAGACGTCCGCTGATGGTCAAAAAGCCGTCGGCGGACATTTCACCGAGGTCGCCGGTGTGAAACCAGCCGTCTTGGTCGATAACCGCAGCGGTCGCCTCAGGGTCTCCGAAATACCCTTTCATGACGTGTGGCCCGCGGGTGAGAATTTCGCCCCCCTTGGCGAGCTTGAGTTCGGCTCCGGCGATAAGTTCGCCTACCGTGCCCGGACGGTTGTGGCTGGGACGGTTATAGGCGACGATAGGACTTGTTTCGGTGAGGCCGTAGCCTTGGAGCACCTCGACCCCGGCCGCGCCGAAGACCCGCACGAGTTCGGGGCGAAGCGCCGCGCCCCCGGCGATCACGAGCCTTAGCCGACCGCCTAGCGCCTCACGCCACTTGTCGAAGACGAGTTTGTCGGCGGCGCGGCGCTGGGTGTTGTAGAGCGCGCGACTCCCTTCGGGCTCGAAGCGTTTTGCGAGCGCGACGGCCCAGTCGAAGATGGGCTTTTTGACGCCGCTGAGTTCAGACCCGGCCTTAAGGATGCCCTCAAATACGCGCTCGAGCACCCGTGGTACCGTTGCAAACGTCGTCGGGCGCACCTCTTTAAGATGTACTCGGACCTTGTCCGGCGTCGTGAAGTACACCGCGCTGCCCCACGCCAGATAACCGTAGTGCAGTGTGCGGGCGAAAACGTGCGTGAGCGGCAAAAATGAGAGAGCGACTTCTTGGCCGCGTCTGAGTTCGGGGATACCGCTAAAGGCCGCCAGCACGTTTGACGATAGGTTTTCATGCGTCAGCATGACGCCTTTGGGGGTACCGGTCGTCCCCGAGGTGTAGATGATGGTGGCGAGGTCGCTCGCTTGCAGAGAGCCCCGCAGCACCTTGGTTGCCTCCGGCTGCTCGCGCCGCAGGGCGTCGCCGTGACCTAGCAGTGTATCGAAGGAAAGGTAGCTGATACCACCCGGACCTTCCGCCTCCGGTACACCCGTTACGTCACGGAGGAGAACTGTGTGAACGGCGGTGTCGGCGAGAAAAGGTGTGAGCTTCTCCAGAAGCGCTGCGTCGGAGACGACTGCGAGCTTCGCTTCGGTCTCCCGTAAGATAAAACGCACCGCTTCGGCGCTCTGCGTCAGGTAGATAGGCACGCCTACAAGTCCGGCCATCAGGCAGGCCATGTCGGGCAGGCAGAACGAGAGGTCACTGTGGGTAAAAAAGGCTACGCGTTCACCTGCGGTAAAACCCCGGTCACGGAGCCCCAACGCCAGCGCCTCCGCCTGAGAGCGGAAGGTTTCGCTCGAGACCGTGTGCCAACCGTCCTCAGCAGGTTCGTTAAAGGCCCGCGGGTTGGGATTATTGACGCACGCCTCGTCGAGCAGTGACGGCAGTGTTCGCCCCAAAAGTGTCCGCCCCGCGCGTTTAGGCGCGGAGAAAACGGGATGCGGAGACGACGGTGGTGACGCCGCGTTGAGGGGTGCTACGGTCATACAACAGTCTCCTAAAAACTAGGTCTATTACCAGTATACAGTCTCCGGTTTCATAAAGCTGTGGTGTATGAAAGAAAACTAAACGTTTGACGTGGTGCTAGAGGTAGCATCACCTTGGCGACGTGTACATTAACTATCTCGAACGACCTGAGCTATAGCTGGGCGTTACTAAGTACGCCCACGCTAAACCTGAAGATTTACAGCTTTGAACAAAGCAAGCGCAGCTAGCAGTGCTTCTTTAAGGTCAGCGAGCGAATTGTAATAGCGCCTTGGCATCAGAAAGCCTTTGAGCCTGCGCCAGACACCTTCGATCAGGTTGAGCTGAGGACAATACGAGGGCAAATAACGCAGGTAGAGCCCTTGCGACTCCCAGCCAGCGCGTTTAGCTTGTACATCCTTGGCCCGGTGAAAGGTAGCGTTATCAAGGACTACGACAGTGAAGGTGGTCGTTTGCCCAGCTTGCTTGGCGAGTGTGTCCAGGTAGGCTACAACGTCGCTTTTGTGGCAGTTCCCCTCCAGCAAGTGGTATTCCAAGGTTTCCTCAGTAGCCCAGAGCGACAGGGTGCCGAGCAGATTGAGGCGTCCAGCGTTGCCCCAGCGTGTAGGCACGTTGATCTGCTGACCTTTGGGACTCCAACCGTAGCTTGGCGGCAATGACAGACCAAAGCCACTTTCGTCAAGGTACTTCAGGCAGAGTCGGCCTGCGCGTGCCCCCTTTTAAGCGTTTCTAAAGCAGCCCGCGCCGCGTGTTCTGCTTGTGGCTCAGGGGCGTGGGCCGGAACATAGCGAGTTCGCTTCCAGCTGTAGTTCATCTCGTGAAGGTGGCGGCGGATGGTCTCAGGGTCCACCCGCACCTTAAGTTGTTCAGCTAGCGCATCAGCGAGTTGCGGTGCGTTCCAGGTTCGGTCCTCTGCCAAACACTTGCGGAGAAATGCCCGAGCCGCCTCACCAATAGTCGCGTTGTTGCCTGGGGGTGGACTGTCGGCTAAGCCTGCTACACCACGCCTCTCCCAGCGGTCGAAGTCCCGGCCGATGCTGGTATCGCTACGCCCTGTGTAAGCAGTGATTTGTCCAACCGTCCATCCTTGATTCGACAACCGTAACACCTGCGTCCGTTGCCTCGCTTTTGCTCTGAGCTGAGGGTTCTGCTCCATCTTCCGCAACATGTCGTCGTCTTCAGCTGTTAAACAAATAAACTTTGCAGCTGGCATTCCTCAAGTTTACTGTGGCGGGACTTAGCTTAAAGAACGCGTGTCGACCCTGAACTTTTAACAGCACATCATCTCGTCCGTCCGCGTTAGTGCCTGCTCCAAAAGGGCGTCTCGCCCGCGGCTAAAACTTCGGGTTCACCCTCCAAGGGCACGACGACGACCTGCGACCCGCTTTCGCCCAACATCGGCAGGACGAGCGCGTCACTCTCCGGCGACCAGACGCTGTGGCTGAGGGCGTACTGATCGAAAAAGGGCAGAAACTGGGTGACGAACAGCGGCGTAGGCGAAAACGCTGTCAGCAGACGGGTCCGCCCGGTGGCGACCTCGGCGACTCTGAGTTCTAAGAGCAGTTCCGGCTGTACGGCGTTGTGAGTGCTGATTAGGGTAGCGACCTTAGCAGGTCTGGGCTCGGTGTCCCAGGCAAGCTGCCCGCTGCCGCGGCGAAACGGGGTCAGGTAGGCGATATGCTTCCCGTCCGGCGACCAGAAAAAGGCGATGGCCAGCGATTCGACCAGAGGGGTCAGGTTGCCCGTCTCGGCGTCGAGCAAGCGAACCGGGCCGTAAGGGTTTTGCACCGCGTTAGGCGGGCTCATGATGGCGAGCTGCTCACCCGTCGGACTCCAAGAGAACGCCGCCAGACCTTCGTAACGCACCTCACGCCTGACGCGGGCGGTATCCTTGCGGTTCCCCCGTAAAACAACGCGGGTCGCGCCGCCGCCCGATTCAGCGTAAGCCAGATAACGTCCGCTAGACGACAGCCCGGGTGCGTTAAAAAGGCCCGGCTGGGCGAGGGGTCTGCCGACCTCGCCTGCGGCGCTGTAAAAGGCAAGTTGCCCCGCCGAACCGACGCCGCTATGGACCAAAAGACGTGCGCCGTCGCCGCTCCACTGCCAGTAAAGAGGGTTGCCCGTCGCCAGCTGCCGCACGCCCCCAGGCCCAGCCCCTGTCCCAGCGATCTGAAGCCCCAGCCCCTCGGCGCTGGAGGCTAAAAACCCCACCTTCTTACCGCCCGGTGCCCAGTAGAGGTAGATGGGCGGCGCGCCGGGCTCCCCATAGAGCTGTTTAGGCTCGGCACCGACGCGGTCCTGAATCGTAAAGACGCCGCCGCCTGCGGGATCGCTGCCGATAGCCGCCAGTTCGTCGGCAACGGGTGACCAAGCCGGGAACCCATACCGGCGTGTCGGCGGGGTGAGGATGCGCGCGTCGTCACCGTCCGGCGAGATGGTGACAAGCTGACCTACCGGGTTAACGAACGCGATGCGGTTCTGTGCGGACCCGACAGGGAGAATCAGCCAGAGGAGCGTGGCAGCTAGAACAAAAACTGCCCGGCAGAGGTATGGGACAGATTGTTTCATGAACTACAGTAGCAGCGCCAGCACTCGGAAACTAGGGCGCAGCGCGCAAGTCGCCGACCTCGAGCACGAGCAGCCGTTTACTCACATAAGTTAGCGTCACTTCTCTTTCGTTCAGGCGGTAGCGTGCCCTAAATACCTCGGCTTTGCTACCTTGAAGTGTGACGACGTGCCAGGGCTCGAGGTAGTTCTCCGGCCCAGGCATAAGAGACGTGACCGCCTCCTTGAAGTCGAAAAAGTCTGCGTGCCCGTGCCGATAACAGGTCGCTTCGGGAAATGCCGGACGAAGCTGCTTGGGACAAGATGTTTCGGCCACGCGGAGGACGTAACCAAAAACCTCCCGAAACTCCCGAACGCTGACCTCCTGTGCCGAGACGCCCATCCACAAAAGTAGGGTCGACGCCACCACGAGCTTCTTCATACCTCAGTGACCCCCTCAAGGTACGTCCGCCAGCGGGTCAGGATAGCGAAACGTAAACCCCAGCCGCGCCTTGAGCGCCTCGCTGCTGACGAGTTTGTGAGGCTGCGCGTGCGGCGGCGCAAAGCGCGGCGGCGCGAAGCCGAACTCGCGCTCGATGCGGTCCAGGAAGGCCGCCGGCATGCGCTCCCAAATGCCCACCGTGCGGTCGCCCTGCACGTTGCTGTGACCGCGTA
>CADCWP010000096.1 GCA_902806425.1 uncultured Truepera sp. | reverse complement strand
GCTTGATTTAGTAACCAAATATCGGCACCCTTCTCTACGAGTCCAACCTGAAGATTTTCCACCTTCTGGCACAGTCTTAGAACAATTCACCGCCTCTGGGCAACTAGCGGACGTTTTAGACGAACTTGTAAAGCTTACAGAAAACCCCGACTATGGTACGGGCGTGAACCCAACTCGCTGGGTGTTCTTCAAGCCGAACGCGCTCGTTGTCGAGGTGGATTATGCCGATACCGACTACGCGGGGCAGCGAACGTCGGGGAACACCATCTCGACGGCGACGCTCTGGTCGCTTAAAAAAGAACCCGCGATCACGCCCTGGGCAGGGGCTTACATGCCGAAGGAGCTTAACCACCTCAGTGTCCCCGACGCCGCGCTGCACGAACGGTACGGGTATGAGGGCATCAGGGCCATTCCCGACTCGGCTTTCGTTCCGGTGTACAGCGCCGCCTATGCCGCTGTCGGGTTCGCCAATCCCTTAAACGCTCTTACGCAGGGCGCGGCCACTCCGAGCGCCCGCACGGGTACCAGCACGAGCACCTTCACGGTGATGAACGAAGACCCGACCGTCTACGGGGTGCAGCTCCTCTACCGCCGTGACGACGCCGTGGGCGCAGTTTTGTTCCGCGCCACGGCAGGGAGCGTCTACTATGAGGTGGAGCTCCCGAAATCGGACGGCACGATGAAGCCACTTTCTCTGCCCCTACCGCCGCACGAAAGCGGCTTCCTTAAGTGGGACACGTTTAAGATCACCGTCCCGGCAGGCGGAACCTTCGAGCTGCAACAGTTCTACCCGCAGCGGCTTGACACCAACCGGCTCGACACCACCGCCAAGCCGGTCGTGCCCGAGCGTAGACCAAGTCAGATCACGCAAAGCGGAATCCGCCCCAATGCGGCGGGCATCAAGCTTAAAAACGCACCGAGGGGCCAGCAGGACATTCCGAGCGCGGGTATCCACTGGGGGTGGTCGCCGGGCCCAAAAGCCAGGACCGTGACCGACCTCGAGGTGAGCGCTTACGACGTCGACGCAGCTAAGACGGAATACGTAGAGGGGTATTACAGAGCTCCTAAGAGCTAAGCCTCTAAACCAAGTTCACTTGACGGATCGGGTGGCCCGCCGGTATAGGCATATGCATCGATAGTTTCCTGGAACGGGACACCTTGCGTAGCCCACTTAATCAATTCTTCTTCGGCGGCCTCTTCGGTTAAAGCAGTTACTTTACGCAGATCCAGCACGAAGTTCATAAAGGCGCAGTGAGCGCCGAGCACGTGCTTGCTCCACTCGAGCCGGTCCTGACGTAGTTTCAGCTCGTCAGCAGTCATAACCCATTTTAGCCGCCCGGACTTCCCGGCGGCGCTTTCTTTTGGAGGCACACGTGCAGTACGCCAGCGAGTTTTACGTCGACAGCCTGGAAAACTGGGTCAACCACTACTCTGGCAAGACCCTACGAATCTACGACTCGGTTACGAACGGGCTCGTCCTGCCCACGGGCGTGAAGCTCGCGGAGTTCGTCATCCCCGACCCCAGCCACAACTTTCCCGGTCTCAACAGCGGCGCGAACCGCTACGAAGCAACCATCCGCGGCACCTGGACCGACCAAACGGCAGACGCGGGCGGTACACCCCGCTCGTTCGTGATCGGCGTTCCTGGCACCGGTACGGCGTTCACCGTCAAGGCCGCTGGTACAGCCGGGAAGACGCTCACCGCAGCCGAGGTGAGCGCGGGCGGCGTCCAACCCGACTTAGGGCTCTCCGCCGACGTTCTAAGCGTAGGAGCGCCTTTTACCATCACAAAGTTTTTGCAGTATCTGAACCTCGCTTAGTGCCTGTGCGGTTGATCCCAAAGGAAGGGAGGTGTATAGATGCCGTCGTTTGAGATTGTCGTAGCCGCCGGACAGGATGACGTAACGGCGAATGCGGAAGGTGTATTCAGCTCCTCCAGCGCCTTTCTTTACGTGGGGACAATATCCGGTTCCACAGACTCGTACTTTTATATTCGTTTCCTGGGCCTCGCCATTCCTCGGGGCAATAAGATCGACAGCGCTGTTCTGCGGGTTAAAAGCAACGGTACTGGCACCAGCGCGCTGGCTATCGAGTCACGCCTCGACACGGACCTCACACCGGTAGTCCCTACAACTAGTGGCTTCCGCACCCGTACCTACACCACGGCGCGCGGAGCAATGACCGTACCGAGCACGGTGGTTCAAAACGACTTCTACGACATCAACTTCGCGCCAGCGCTGCAAGAGATGGTCAATAAGGCTGGCTGGGCGAACACCGGGCAAAACATCGGCATTGTGGTCAAGTTACAAGACCCGGCCAATACACTTCCTCGTCGTCTTTTCGCGTCGCTAGAAGCGTCATCAACGTCAATCCCTAAGATTATCGTCGCGCACTCTGCACCTCTCACAACCGTAACGGCTGAGGCAACGCTTAAGATGCCGACGCCAGGTCTCAGTGCGCAGGGCGAGATCGGCAGCGGTGAGGTCGCGGGACAGGCGACCCTCAAGATGCCGACACCTGCACTCACCGCTGAAGCTGTTATCGGCACTCCCCCGCCGGTCATCGCCCAGGCGACCTTGGGGATGCCCACGCCTGGCCTCAGGGCGCACGGCGGCCCCGCCGACCTGACTCAGCACACGCTCTTCCCTGTCGAGCCGCTCGTCACCGATAACCACTTCCTGCTGACGAAAGCCGTTAGACTCCTGGGTTTCGCGTCCGAGTTCGACGACAGTCTCGGCAGTCCCCGCTCGGAGGCGCTGGGGTTGGCCGACGACGCCTGGTTCGCCGCCTCGAACTTAGGCAGCCGCGAGCCGGGGCCGCTCGCCTTTACGGCCATCTTCGCAGATCATCCCCGGCCCAGGCTTGCCCGTGATCGTTTCGTCTCGGTCCTTAAAGACGCGTCGGAACTGATGCTGCCCGATGGGCGCATTTTCGGACTCGATAAGGCCGATTACGTCTCGAAGCCGAACGCCTCGAGCGTTGCCGTTACGGTTGTAACGACCGGGGCCTACCCGCGTCACCCTCTTTTAAGTGGAACGGTCAGCGCCGCCTTCCCGACGGTGGAGAGCACCGAGGAGGTGCCCATCTACGCAGTTGACGCGGCGGGCGGGATTGTCGCGCCGCTAAGTCAGAAGCGTGCTGATCGCGGGCAGCTGCTGTTCGCACTTAAAGCCAACGAGCGCGGCGTCCTGTCGCTCGTTTCGCTCGGCACGCCGGTTGCAGCCGACGGTTCCTCAGTGCTGGACAGCATCACCGTCTCGTACCAGGGCAAAACGCTGGTGATTTCGCTGTGGGGCGTGGAGACGCGCATTCGGGAGTCGGAGCTCGCAACCTTCGGCGCTGTGCTCGTGTGCCTACTGCGCTGGACGGAGCACCGCGCCTACCTCACCGTCGCCGCGGCGAACCGACTTGAAACGCGGACGCTCCCGACCGGCAAACCGGTAGACCTGTCGGAACAGATCCTGACGGCGGGCGTCCGCTCCGACGGCGTGGGCTCGGGAGCGTTCATGGTGCTGGGTTCGCACAGTCTCGGGACTGCCTTCTTTTCGCCACGGGTGCAGACGGCACCGCAAGCCGAGGACGCAGCGGGTGAGCTTTACAGGGAGGTTACAGGCGAAGGGGTGACTTGGGAGGTGCCGGTACCGGACGCGGCCGTGGAGCTGCTCAGGGCCGACAACAAGGCGCTCGAGCTGGCCCCCGGCGAGACGATCACCACCGATCTCGCTGTAAAGCGCACGAATTACAGCGGCCCGCTCGACTTCTCGACAAGCTCAAGCGCGGGGCTTAACGTCACGTCCGCCTTCCTCTCGACGTTGGGCGACACCGACACCTACCGTCTGACGGTCACGGCACCCGGCACGACGCCCGAGGGGACGCAGACCCTTCAGGCCAAAGTGAAAGCGCAGGGAGCGGACAACGAGGGGTCGTTACTGAAGGAGGTACGTGACGACCTGAGCGCTATCGTCGAGGTCGCCGCCAGCCCCGCCATCATGCCGAACGCTACGGCGGTAAGGCGCGCCTTCGACCCCATTAACCAGCGCGCGACCGAGATGCTGCGGGACTACTCCGCAAATAGCAACGTCTTCTCGTGGGCCGGGTACGCCCGGCCCGACCGCCGCTACATGGGCCTGCTGGCAACCGGCAAGTTCGGCGCAGCCATCTTCTCCGACGGGCTAGCGAACGCGGCCCAGGCGCAACGCATGGCGGCGGAACAGACGTATTGCATGGTCTGGGGCGAGGTCGCCAAGACACCTGTCGACGGCGTGCTGTACCAAATCGCCGCGGTGGGCTCGGAGAATGGCGTCCACGTCATCCGCACTCAGGGCGGTTTCAAGCTCCGTACGGTAAACGGGGCCACCACAGTCACGAGTCTGGACACGCTCGCCTACGGGGGCGGAAACGCGCGGCACATCCTGCTGATTGGCTTGATCGAAGTGTTCCTGATCGACCGCGATACGGGCAAGAGCATCCGGCTCTCCCGTCCGGCCTGGGCGGACGCGGCAGTGCGAACCACCGTGGGTGCTCTCCGAAGTGCGGCGGGTGCCTTTACCTCGGTGACGAGGGCGCACCTCCTGGCGGACACCATGCACCCCTACGCGCTCAGCCCCATCCAGCAGCGCCGCAACATCGACGCGCTCACGCCGTATGTTCCGACCGGCGACGCGCTCGAGTGGCCGGATAACGCATTCGGCCTGTTTTTCTGGGACGACGACACCGCACAAGTTACGGGCCAGAAGTACAAGAATCACGCTGCTCCCGCCCTGGGCATCACCGCCGCGCCAGTCGGAACGGTCGATGTGATCACCGGCGGCGTCTATCCCAAAGGCGGTGGCTCAATCGTCGAGATTATCACCGGCATCCCCAACACGGGGGTCGTCACGGCGTTCACGGCGATCAACGCCTTTAAGGGCTCCCACACGGTCGCGTACGAGGCGCAGCTCGGCTTCGCCGACACCGTCACCGCCAGCGCGACGGCGCAGCTTGCCCGGCACGATAACGGCCAGCCGTTCGCCATGATCTCGAACACCGACTTCAACCACGCTTATCTTGCGGTCGCCTACACGCCGCCAGCTGGCGACTCCCTCTACAAAGTGCGCTTCAACCCGCCCGCAAAGACACTCGAGGTGACCGCAATGGCGAACGGCGCGGCCAAGACCGTCAAGTCGAACAACAGCTACCCCGGCAATCTGGTCGTCACGCTCGGCGGCGTCCGGCGTGCGTCGGGAAGTGTCGACCGGCGGACACCGACCCGGAACAGGGGCTTGGTGCTGTGCCGTGGTGAGACGACGGCAGACGACAACGCGATTGTCGGCGAGTTGCTCGCGGCTTAGAAAGGAACAGGTTCACAGCAAATGACCTAGCTACCCAAAATCACCGAAACGTTCACAACAAATGCCGCCTCTCACCCCCGCAAGGGGGATTTTTCATGTCAGGAGCACCCATGCACGCTGAATACGACAAGCCTTTTATCGACGCGCACCTGCAAGCCGTCAAGACCGTTGACGAGCTTGCGCGTGTGCTCGGTCCCGACGTACCGATTGTCGTCGACGGGTACGCGAGTTTGCAAAAGTTGTACGACGAGTACGACGCAAAAGTCGAGGACATGCGCAGTCGCATCGCGTGGTACTCGACCAACAAAAAGGAACTCGAGACGACCGTCACCGACTTGCGCACACAACTCAAGACGCAGGCTGCACCGCCAGCACCGCAACCCGACCCCGTGCCTACCCCGGTACCGACACCCGACCCGGGGCCGACGCCAACACCGACCCCGCCACCCTCGCTCGAGCCAAAATCAACCTCGAAGGTAGAAGATCGACCCAGCCTGTTCAGTGGTGATCGTCCCGGCGCACCCAACCTCGAGAAACTACCCGGCGCATTACAAGCTAGATTTGACGAGCTAAAGGCGTTCCACGAGAACCCTAAGCGCAGCCCTAACCTCACCCAGCCCAAGCTCAAAACCCACCCGGACATCTTCCTGGACGACGGCAAAAAGACGCCGCGTCCGATCATGGGACTGATGGGGATGTTCCGAGGGTCGCAAAAGGCGTTCCACGACCTGGCGATTGGTAACCGGGTTTTCAGGAACGACTATGCGGTCATCACAGTAGCTGAGTGGGCGCTGATGATCTGCGCGTCGACGATTGACCGCACGTACAAAAACCCGGCGACGGGTCAGTACGCCAAGTCGTATTTCGACTTTCTCAAGCGGGCGCAGGGTCGCTATCCCAAGATGTCGGAATCGCAGATCGACATGGCGGGCGTCAAGCGCTTCCCTTACCTCAACGAGTTGCCCGAGTATGACTGGCATGATGGACACGCTCTGGACTTTGGGCTTGCTTTCGGGACGATGGTCGAGGCGCTGCGCTTTTTGCGTGACAACTTGCCGCTGGACGGCATCGTCGTAGAGGCTCATAAGCAGCTCGAGGACCTTATCTTCAACCACATCCTGCCCCGCATGACCTTCATCGCTAAGGTGCGTTACGGCGAGAACGCCCGACCTTACATGTGGTGCCAGAACCTCCGCCACGCTTACCTCTCGGTTGCCTCGGGCTGGGAGCGCATGTATGAGATTACCGGCGACCCCAAGCTGTCGAGTGAGGTTGAGATGCTGTGGCAGTGGTGGCGCGAGGACTGGAAAACCGTGCCGCTACCGGACGGGCGCACCGGCATAGGCGGGCCGCACGGCATACGCGCGGCGGCGAAAGCCAAGGGTAACGAGTTCTACGCTGGGTGGCATAACTCGGTGTACCTCGAGGAGACCATGTTTCGCCTAGCTGTGGACGCCGTGGTGTTCGGCGGTGCCGGACCTACTGTTAAAGACCTCGAGCAAGCCACTAACTTGCTGTACCACACCCTGCCGCGCTACGGGTGGACGCACCGCTCGCGCGTTGCGGGCGACATGGGCGGCGGCGGTAAGCTCGCGCCGCTCGATCAGCGCAAGATCGCCATGTTTACGGACGGCTCGCAGGTGCCCGCGCACGCGTACGTTGGGCACGACTCGCCCGAGCAAGCGGGCGTGCCCGACTTCGATTGGTCGGGCTCGTTCAGACGTGGCGGCGTGCTCGTGGGCGCACCGTGGACCGACATACCCAACTTCGAGGCTCGAGTTAAAGAGGTGCACGCCATGAGCGTGCAAGAGGCCAAGGAGGGCGACAAGTACATGGGTTGCTTGCTCCTGCCCCTCGCTTTGTTCGAGGCGAAAAGGGCGGGGATGCTGCCCCGAGCGGCTTAAACACCGAGCAAGCGAAACACCCCACGCCAAGGCAACAGCGCGGGGTGTTGTTATGCCGTTCAAGTGGCCTAACCCTGGTACTCGCCCCTCGTCGGGTCGAGTTCGGTTGCCACCTCCTCGTCAGTTATGTCCACTAAGTCAACGACTTCGCGCGGCTCGGTTTCGTCCTGGTCTACAGGCTGGGGATCGTCTTGCATGATGTCTTCCTCCTGGGGGTTCAACACAGTTTAGCAGAATCGGAGGCACCTTTGAAATTCATCATCGACCCTGGCCACGGTGCCGGGGATTGCGGAACCATTGATCTCGTTACCGGAAATTCCGAA
>CADCWP010000095.1 GCA_902806425.1 uncultured Truepera sp. | reverse complement strand
TCTTTTGCGCCTCTCTCGTTTTGAGTACCTCCAGCATCTTCGTAAACGTTACCCGTTTGACGCCTAGTTTGCGTTTGAACTTCTCACCAGGCAATTTTAGACTTCGTACCGTTTGCTCGCGCATCCATGCAGCCTGTCATCTCCGCCCTACTTTCGCCGGAGGTCTATTGACGCTAAAAGTGTCAAAGTAAGAGCGGCAATAGCTAAACTTGTTAGGCTTCTTATGCTATTAACGGGCCGTAACGTTGCGTCAGACATAAAAGACCTTTAGCTATTCGGTTGCAGAGCGTGTAACCAAAAGATGTAACGCGCCAATTTGACAAGTACCTGCCATTATGACATACTCTTGTCATGAAAGGGGAGCTTACACCAGCCGGAGTCATTGCTACTGAACTCGTACTTGAAATTTTTCATGTCAACGGGCTGCTCTTAGAGGTGGGTAACGACCTCACACGCCCTGTCGGGCTGACGAGTGCCCGCTGGCAAGTTCTGGGGGCCGTTGAGCAACGTCCCGAGCCCGTCAACCGCATTGCTCGGGTCATGGGGCTCAGTCGCCAAGCTGTCCAACAGACAACTGACGCTCTAAAGCGAGACGGGTTCATCGAGTACCACGAGAACCCGCACCATAGCCGCGCGAAGCTCGTGACCTTAACGCCCAAAGCTCGTGACGCCCTCCGGGTCATCAACAAACGGCAAATACAGTGGGCCAACGAGTTAGGCGAAACGCACAGCCCCAAGCAGCTTCAAGAAGCTCTTACGCTGCTACGTCAATTGAGCCAGGGCTTCGAGCGTGATGACGCAGCGGCAGCTACCGCAGCAAAAGCGGAAAGGAGGTTTTAGTGTGAGCCAATTCGACCTTCAAAGCGGAACCGTACCCTTATCGGCACCGCCACCAGCCTTGTTAAGCACTTTTATATCGACATCTGACGCCCTGCCGAAAGCAGAATAACTTAGGAGCCAACTGTGGTTACCATCCAGCAAGACGCCCAAATCTGTACTTTAGTCAACGTTTTTCACGTGAAGCCGGAACAGCAACAAGCCGTCGCCGATGTGCTCATCGAAGCTGGCAAAACCATGCGTCAACTCCCTGGCTTCATCTCCGCAAATATCCATACAAGCCACGACGGAAATCGGGTGGTCAACTACGCCCAGTGGCGTTCCAGGGAAGACTTTGAGGCGATGCTGAACAATCCCAAGGCACAACCTCACATGGCTGAAGCCGCAGGACTAGCACAAAGTTATGACCCTATCTTGTGCGACGTGGTGGACTCGACCGAGGCAAGCTAGAACACAGCTGCCTGCCAAAAATGTAGTGCAACACTCTTCGCTAGAGTGGTTCAACGTTTCTCCGTTAGCGAGTGGTCGCCAGCGAACTTTTCCTTTTCCTTCCGCTTCATAATCATTCAGTCGCACCTTGCCTCAACGGCAAACTTAGGGGAGTTATCATGAACGAAGAAAACTTTAAACAGCTTGTAACCGATGGCCTTCTAGCCCTCAAGGCGGGCGGACGCGTTGCCGCCACCGCGACGGACGAGATCACGGGAGCAGCCACCGATCCCGAGCTGAAGTCGATGCTGGAGACCGGCAACGAAACTGCAAAGGAATGGCAGACACGCGTCGACCAGGCGATGAGTGAGACCGGCGCAAGCGGAGAGGGCGAGAACCCTATTCTCGAGGCGCACTACGAGGTCTCAAAAAGAATCCGTGACGCTGCTGCGGACGACCAGACCCGCGATCTTGGCATCATTGCTGCGGGGCAGCTCGCGCTCCACTACTGGATAGCTTCGTTTGGCACGCTGAAGGCTTATGCAGGTCGGCTCGGCATGGACCAGACCGTGCAGGCGATGAGCCAGTCACTAGCTGAGGCCAAACAGGCGGACGAGCAGCATACGCAACTCGCTACCCAAATCATGGGCTAGTTTTCTCATTGCAGTATTCTTTCACCAGGCTGCAAATACCAGCCGCGGGGTCAGGGGAGGTTTACCACTCCCCTGATTTTTTTGTCAAAGCGTAGCGACCTCCGCTGTAGATTAGAACTATAGGTGTGCCAAACATGTTACCCAAAGCTCATCACTCAGGACGCACTGCTTCCCTAACCCAGCGGCTTTTCCGAACGCCAGCCCCCCACGCGCACCTCGCCGTGCCCATATTCGTGCTCGTGCTTTAGCGCGGCCCCCCGCGCCCTGTGGTTAAGCTTCTCCCCAAATACGATGACGCCGACCGTCCTTACGAGCACCTCGAAGTCGAGCATGAGGGACCAATGGTCGATATACCAAACGTCGAGCGCGATGCGCTCCTCCCACGGCAGGTAGATGCCGCCGCAGACCTGTGCCCAGCCGGTAACGCCGGGTTTGAGCGTCAGTCGTCGCCGCTCGAAGGCGTCGTACTCGGCGACCTGCTCGAGCAGCGTCGGACGCGGCCCGACCAAGCTAAGGTCGCCCGTGAGGACGTTTAAGAGCTGCGGCAACTCGTCTATTTTGGTCCGCCGGATGACGCGGCCGACCTTAGTGACCAGCGGGTGCGAGCCCGTGACCGCGCCCATGGTGGCGACGGGGGCGTCGTTGACCCTCATGCTGCGAAACTTAAAGATCGAAAACGCTTTCCCGCCGAGTCCGGCGCGCTGCTGCCGGAAAAAGACGGGGCGACCGTCCTCTAAAAGGATTAGAAGCGCCGTCACGAGCAGCAGCGGCGACAGGATGAAGAGCGCCGTAAAGGCGACGACGAGGTCGAGGGCGCGTTTGACCAGCAGTGAAAGGGAGCGAACCATGCTTCTAGACGCTAACATTTCGCACGACCAAACTCCCGTACCGCTGCCGAACCCTAGTTGAGCAGTTTAATGGGATCATTTTTTGCCCGCCGCTGCCGCGCCAGCAGATACGCGCCCAACCCGAGCGGTCCCGCAAAGAGGGTAAGCAGGACGAATGGGCGCGGTTCCATACCCCAGTATTTGGCGTCTCGAAAAAGCCATACCCCGGCGAACAGGTCGAGCGTTAGCAGGTGTGCCCATACGGCCAGAAAACCCCACTCGAGGCTCAGCCCACGCCGAAGGGCGTCAAACGACAACTCGAAGCCCGTCCCCGCAGCTAGTGCGCCCGCGAGCAGGAGCGTGTACACGCCCGCCAGCACGATGTAAGGCCAATACGCCTGCACCAACCGTTCGGTAAAGCGGGCGCGTGGGAAAAGGAGCATCCCCAACCATAGGGGGAGCGGCAGGATGTTCAGAAGGCTAAAGACAGTTTCGGCCACGCCTCAGTTTAGTCCAGTATGGCTTGAAGCTGGTCCAGCTGTGAGAGGAGCGCGCCCGCGTCGTGCCCGTACTCGAGCGTTACAGCCCACGGGTCGGTCTGCTCGAGGATGCTCTCCAGCAGCCTGTAATCCACCGGACGCAGCGTTTCGTGAACATCGGCCAGGGCTTCCCCGACGGGGCGGGGGCCGTTGACGTGAAGCTGCCGCACGCGCGCCAGCGGTAACTGCGCCAGATAGTCGTCCAGTGCAAAGCCCAAGCGCGAGGCGCTAACCTGAGCGTGGGAGAGGTCGAGAAGAAACTGGGTGTCGGTCGCCTCCAACACGGTGCGAATGACCACGGGTTCGCAGATATGTTCATATGCGCCAGTGGCGTTGTAGTCGAGATTTTCGAGCAGCAGCGGGACGTTCACAGAGGCCTTTAAGGCGCTGATGTTGGCGGTAAGCCTCGAGACAAGGGTTTCGCGTCCGAGCGTCGCCGAAGCGGTCTGGAACCCGCCCTGAAAGGTGACCGCGTCAGCGCTGAAGCCGAGGTGGACGCTTAACCAGGGTGCGCGGGTCTGCTCGAGGGCGCTCTCAGTTGCCGCCAGCACGTCCTGCTGCGCCAGCGCCTGTGGATGAGCCAGTGACCAGTTCCAGACGCTGTTGTGCAGCAGCCAGCGCCGTTCCCGAAACTCGGCTACAGCCGAGGCGGTCAGCGGCCCGCCGGTCTCTAGAGGCACCGTCAGCTTCCCTTCGCGGAGCAGGGAGCGTGCCAGAGGACCGTCAGAAACAGCCAGCGTGGGGGTGCTCACGTAAGAGGCGCAAAAAGGTTGTTCAGCGACTCGGCGAGCGTCGGGTGCGCGAAGGTCGCGTCTCTGAGCGCCGTGTAGGGCAGACCGCCCATCATCGCTACCTGGAGCAGGCTCATGATCTCGCCGCCCTCGAGCCCTAAAACCGCCGCGCCTAAAAGTTGATCCGTCTCCGCGTCGACCAAAACCTTCATCAGCCCGCGCGTCTCGTCGGTCTCGATAGCCCGCGCAACCTGGGTCATCGGCAACGTGGCGACCTTGACCTTTTTACCCTGTTTCTTGGCGTCGTCTTCACTCAGCCCGACGCGCCCGAGCTGCGGGTCGATGAATACCGTGTACGGCACGTCGCGCCCTTTCGTCGTTTTACTGCCGCCGTCCAGCAAGTTGCTCTTAAGGATGCGGAAGTCGTCGTACGAGATGTGGGTAAAGGCGGGGCCGCCCTTCACGTCGCCCACGGCGTACACACCCGGCGTGCTCGTCTCGAGTCGGTCGTCGGTTTTGACGTAACCCTTGTCGTCGGTTTCGACGCCAGCTGCTTGCAGGTTCAGCGAATCGCTGTTCGGGGTGCGCCCGGTCGCCACCAACAGGTGCGAACCCGACACGGTTTTGCCGCCGCTCAGGGTCACGGTGACGCCGTTTTGGGAGCTGACCGCTTCGGCCCCGGTCTCGAGCAGTACCGTGACGCCGTCCTCACGCAAAATGTCGGTTACGGCGTCGGCGATATCCTGGTCCTCCCGGGGCAGGAGCTGCTTCCCGCGCTGGATGATGGTGACCTCGCTCCCGAAGCGGCGAAACATCTGCGCGAACTCGAGGCCGATATAGCCGCCGCCCAAAATCAGCAGGTGCTCGGGCACCGCGCCCAGTTCCATGACCGTGGTCGAGGTGAGAAATGGCACGCCCTTGAGGCCGTCCAGTGGGGGCACGCTCGGGCGCTGACCGACGTTGACGACGACCGTCTCAGCCTCCAAGGTCCGCTCGCCGCCGCCGCTGAGCGCAACGGTCAAGGTTTTCGGGGCGGTAAACGCAGCCTCGCCCCAGATGAGTTCTAAGTTCTCCTGCGTTTCAAGACGCTGCTGACCGCCGTCCCGAAACGACGCGACGACCTCCGCTTTGCGCTCCCGTATCCGCACCATATCGACACGCACCGGCCCGGTATGGACGCCGAAGTCGGCGGCGCGGCGCGCCAGGTAGGCGACCCGGGCGCTCGCGACCATCGTCTTGGTGGGGGTGCAGCCGTCGTTGATGCAGGTTCCGCCGACGTGCTCGCGCTCGATGAGGGCGACCCTACGCCCCGCCTGAGCCGCTGCGCTCGCTAGCGGCCCCCCCGCCTGTCCGGAACCGATGATGATCAGATCAAAAGTCATACCTCACGCTACTGCACCTCCGAGGTGAGTGTTGCGGGCGTGACGACGAACGTATTCGGGCCGCACCTCTCACCGAGGCCCAGAAAAGCGGCCCCCGGGACTACACACCCAGGGGCCGCGCATCGCTGTGTGTTTAGAAGGTGCTGTAGAGCAGCCGGTTGGGTGAGCCGGAGCTGCTCGACGAACTTTTGAGCTTGCCGGTCGTCGTCTGCGCTTTGATGCGAGACATCACCGTGCTCGGGCTCGCGCCGCGGTTTCGCTCCAAGAACAGGGCGGCGGTTCCCGCGACGTGCGGGGCGGCCATCGAGGTGCCGCTCATGGTCAGGCCGCCCCCGAAACCCGCCGAGGTGACGTCCTCCCCCGGCGCGAACAGGTCGACGCAGCTCCCGTAGTTGGTCTCTTCCCAGAGCCTATCCTCCCGGTTGCTGGCCCCGACGCTCAGAACCTCCGGCACACGGGCGGGGGAGACGTTGCAGGCGTTTTCGGCTCCGTTTCCGGCGGCGACGACCGTCGTAACCCCATCCGCAACGAGCGCCTTCACGGCTTCGTCGACGGCCCGCGAACCCCTAGACTCGAAGCTCAGGTTGGCGACCGCCGGTTTTTGGTGGTTGTAACTCACCCAGTCGATGCCGCTGACTATGGTGGCGTTGCTCGAGCTCCCGCTACAGCCGAACACCCGCACGGCCATCAGCCGGACACCCTTGGCCACCCCGTAGGTCTTGCCGCCGAGGGTCCCGGCGACGTGCGTTCCGTGCCCGTTGCAGTCGTCGTAACCGCGCCCGTCGTCAACCGCCGAGATGCCCCCGACGAGGCGGCCCCCGAACTCGGTCTGTTTGCGAATCCCGGTGTCGATGACGTAGGCGGTGACGCCGCTTCCGGTGGCGGTGTAGTGGTACGTGGCGTCAAGCGGCAGGCTGCGCTCGCCGATACGGTCTAGACCCCAAGGCGGGCGGCTCTGCGTGCCGCTAAGCGTAACGACGCGGTCTTGTTCGACGTAGCGGACGCGCGGGTCGGCCCTAAGCCGTGCCAGGGCAGCGTCGTCAACCCCTGCTGTGAGAAATCCGTTGATGACGCCCAGCGTCCGGAGGTTTTGGACGCCTAAGGACGCCGCGACGCGGGCGGGCTCGAGCCCGGCGTCGTTCTGCACCCTGAGAGGTTCCGCGAGCACGACGATATACTGTCCGGGGATCGCTGCGCCCGGAGCTGCTAGGTGCCGATAGGGCGTGGGTGCGCGTGCGTCCTGACTACAGGCGCTCAGCAGCAGCAGAAGTGTCAGGTTTCTAATCGTGCGGTACATACGGGCTCCCTTAACGGCTTCATACGTTTTACAGCCCATCTTACGGCAAATGCGCGGGTGAGAGCCGGATAGAAGGTTTCCGGTGATGCACAACCTTCCCCCTTGACCCGTGCTTCACCACACCGGCGACTCTGGTTAAGGTTGCGCGCTCGGGTGGGCTAAGCGGCTCGAGCTACGACCGCGTAGAGGGGATCACCCCAGCGGTTCGGGCTGCGGTCAAGTCCCTCTATCCCTTCCCAGTTTCCCGCCTCCTGCAAATACCCCTCGACCAGCTCGAGCCGACCGGGGTCGCTCAGTGTGTGCCAGACAGCTACCGCCTTGGTCGGAAAGCAGCGGTTTGAAAAGGTGATGACGACCGGCGCGCCCGGCGCGAGCACCCGCCCCAAATCACGGAGCACCGTCACGGGGTCGGTGAGGTAGTCGACCGAGACGGCGATGTCCGCGCCGTCAAAGGCACCGTCCTCAAACGGCAGCTGCGGGTTGGTGTTAAGGTTTTGCACGACGAAACGCTCGAGCCGGGGGTTTCGCGCCAACTCCTCACGGTTAAGGCCCAAGCCCACCACCCGGCGGTAGCTGACCTCCGGCGGCAGGTGGCTTACCCAGGAACTCATCAGGTCGAGAATCGCGCCGCCTGCGGGCAAAAACTCCCGGTAGAGCTGGGTGACGGCCCCTATGGCCCCGTCGTCGATATGGGTGACGAACCGGGGCTGACGGTAGAACAGCTCGTCGGGCGACTCGTCCTGACGGCGAAAGGCGTTGCGCGGAAGGTTGTTCACCGGGTCAGTGTAGTCGGCTGGGGTCCGGGTCGGCGTGAGCGAGATAGCTTTTGTAAGCATAGGTTAACGCTGCTTCAGAGGGCGGGGTGTACACAGTATTGCTTTCAGGCAAG
>CADCWP010000094.1 GCA_902806425.1 uncultured Truepera sp. | reverse complement strand
CCGGAGGTTCTTGCTTGGCTGCCTGAAATCATCCCTTCAGTACAGCGTTTCGCACTTTGGCGACGCTCCTGATTGGCGCTTCCACTATTGGCGCTTCTACATGGAGTAAATCCTCGGGTGTTGTAGTTGTTCCCAAACCGCTTTCCCAAGAACCTGGGAAGACTGCCTCTGGCATTCGGGAACACTAGGCACATACCGTCCCCTTAAGAATCCATCCTTCTTAAGGAGATGCATGACAGCTACACCCTCTGCCCACCTAAACCGCCCTAGCCCTCTCGTGCTTAGAGCTCGGCGGTTCTACCTCATTCTTGCCGGGCTCTTCGCCGCCGGCATCGTTTGTCAGGTCTTTTTCGCCGGTCTCGGGGTGCTGGTCGACCCCAGCTACTTCGGCTGGCACACCACCTTCGCGCATTTCCTCGAGCTTACCCTTCTGGCACTGCCGGTCGTGGGTCTTTTCGGACGTGTCGGCTGGCGGAGCTTCGGACTGAACGCGCTCCTGGTCATTCTCTTTGGGATGCAGTACGTCTTTATGTACGGGCTCCAGGGTCCACTAAAAGCTTTGCACGTTGTCAACGCGCTCGCGCTCTTCTGGCTAGCGCTCCAGCTCAGCCAGCAGGCAAGGCGCCTCACCCAGACAACTCGAGTAAGTGAACGTGCCTACACGTCCAGCGGTGGGAAGGCGTCGGTGGGGCGCTCTGTCGCAGGAGGTATCGCTATCTTGCTGGGAGCCGTCGTTCTTTTCGGCGTCATCTTCGACAACGGACCAGGCTTCATCAGCTCTGGCAGTGTGTCGCCCGAAGGCGAGCCGTCTGAGGTTGACGTTGGCACCTCGATAGATTCGGCGACAGGTTACCAACTTTACGTCCAGAATTGCGCGGGTTGTCACGGGCAGGCGGGTGAGGGTGGTTCCGGCCCGGCGTTGGTGGGCAACGAAGCGCTTACTGATGATTCCGCTGTCGTCGAGCAAATCTTAAACGGTGGCGGCGGTATGCCCGCTTGGCAGAATCGCTTGTCGGATGAAGAAGTTGCTGCTGTGGCGACGCACGTTCGCACGAACTGGGGCAACGATTACGGGCCGGTTTCGGCAGAAGAAGCAGAGTCACAGCGTTAGGGCACCTTCCGTGCCTGCCTAACCTAGCGATCCAGGAGAACAACATGACACCCAACCGATCACAAACGCGCCGCTCCTACACGGCTCTCACCAAGCTGACGCTTGCCGCGTTGGGGCTCACTACGCTGGCCTACGCCTCGGAGTTCGTCTTACTAGGACTCGACCGTGAAGATCGGCGGCGTCGTCGGCTGCTTAGCCGTCGCCAGCGTTCTAGTAGCCACCGGCTGGCGTTGGACGCCCGCGTTAGGTGCGTTGCTGGCAGGCGGCATCCTAATGGGTAATCCGTGGCTGCTGCACAACCTGTCGCTGCCTATTACAAGTGGCTTCTTTCTCGCCGCCGCCACCCAAGTCGTCTGTAGCAGCATCGTTGTAGTGGCGGGTGTAGAGGCGACAGTACAGAACTACTGGCCCGGACGTAAACGTGCTCTGTAGGGAAAGGCCTATGGGGCAAGCGTCGTCCGGTTACGGCATGGTTACCTCGGTAACCAACGAGTAAAGTGTTTACCATGCAGAAAGTGGTGGCAACCCGTTCAGTGGTGGCTTTAGCCCGAGCGGCACCCCTTGCGGATGACGCGAGCGAGCGCCGCTTCGACCGCTCGAGCCTCTTAATTGTGGGTTTGGCGTTGCTGCTGCTCCTCTTCGGAGTAGCGCAAAAAGCCTACCGCTTGAGTCTGCCCACAACCGGGTGGAGCACCGCGACAGCCATCGACTCCGTAGTACCGGTTTTCGAGCGCAACTTGCTCGGCTTGGCGTCGCCAGTAAGGTCTGGAGACGTGCTCACGGCTTTGGAGGGGCACAGCCTGTCCGAGATTCACGCGCGCGCCGCACACTTTCAGCCGACGCTGTCTGAGAACTACCAGCCTGGTGAGCGTGTGCGCGTAACGGTCGAGCGTGCCGGGCAGCGCCTTAACCTCGACGTGCCGCTCTATCGCTGGACCGCTGAGGCGATATCGGAGGCGCTATGGATCAGTGTACGCGCAAACCTCCTCACGCTGCTCGGCTTTGTAATCGCCGCTTTCGTATTCTGGCAGCGACCGCAGATTACCGCCGCGCGGCTTCTGTTTCTCTTTTATGTGGTGCAACTCATCATCCCCCTGAGCCGCCTTATGGAGTCGCAGGCGGGCCACTCCATCTCCGACTTGCTCTCGCCCCGAAGCTACGTGCTCGCCATCCTCTTTGGCCACCTTATCTACGTCGTGCTCCTAGCGCCACTGATCTTGCACCTCTGCCTGAGCTTTCCTAAACCGAAAGCATTTTTAGAAAGCGCCCCCTGGCTCCTCGTGGCGGTCTACCTAGTGCCTTGGGCTTGGATCTTTTTTTCCGCTCTGACGACGAAGGCATCGGGTCAAAGCCCCCTTTACACTTTGGCGGGTCTGTACTCGCTTCTAGGCTCGGGTGTCTTTCTGCACACTTTCGTGACGGTTCAAGACCCGTTACGGCGCGCCCAAGTGCGCTGGGTCGCCCTCGGCTTCGCGGTCATGAGCTTGAGCGGCGTCCTCTGGGCGCTGGGTGCCCTCGGCATCTTACGAGGGCCGCCCTTAGACGCCGCCCTCGCCTTCCCGACCTCACTGGTGTTGACGCTCTGCTTGGCGCTAGCGGTGTTGCGCTATCGGCTTTTCGACATTGACTTAGTCATCAACCGCACACTCGTCTACACAGCCCTCTCAGCCTGCGTGGTGGGGACATATGTGCTCATCGTTGGTATGCTCGGAGCGCTTTTCAACGCCCAAGGGAACTTGGCGGTGTCGCTCGTCGCTACAGGACTCGTTGCGGTTCTCTTTCAGCCTCTGCGGGAACACGTGCAGCGCTTTGTGAACCGCCTGATGTACGGCGACCGGGACGATCCTTACACGCTCCTCGCCAAGCTCAGCAGCAGAACCGAAGGATCGTTGACGCCTGAGGGGGTGCTACCGACTTTACTCGAAACCGTCACGCAAGCGCTCAAACTGCCCTACGCCAGCGTGCTGCTCTACCGCGGCGAAAGCGAGGAGGTCATAGCGGAGCACGGCGACCGGATCGGCACAGCAGACCCCGTAGTGTTTCCCCTCACCCATCAAGGGGAGACATTTGGAGAGCTGCGTTTCAAAACTCGGGGTTCTGACGAAACCTTTTCTCAAGGAGAGCTGGCCCTGCTCAGAACCATCGCGCAACAGGTGAGCGTAGCTGCCTACGCCGTGCGGCAGACGCTCGAGCTGCGGCGCTCCCGCGAGCGGCTCATCACCACCCGGGAAGAGGAGCGCCTGAGGATCCGCCGCGACCTCCACGACGGCTTAGGGCCAGCACTTGCCGGACTCAACCTACAAGCTAGCTCACTTAAGCACCTGATGATGACGCAACCGGACGCCGCCCAAGCCGCAGTCGACGAACTTCGGAGCGAACTCCGCAAGGCCGTCAGCGAGGTCCGCCAGGTCGTCCACGACTTGCGCCCGCCCAGCCTCGACCAATTAGGGCTCAAGGGGGCACTCGAGCAACTTGCAGAGGGCTTAAACACGTCGGAGGCCGGGAATCTTAGCTTCACAAGCGATATTTCTGACCTCCCGACGTTGCCTCCCGCCACTGAAGTTGCTGTCTACCGCGTTGTCCAGGAAGCACTTGCCAACGCCCTTAAACATGCCCGAGCACGCCACGTCGCCGTTACGCTGAGTTTGGGGTGCGACTTGAGCCTCACCATCCAGGACGACGGTGTTGGCATCCCTGAGCACTACCGCGCCGGGGTTGGCCTGCGCTCCATGCGGGAACGGGTAGAGGAATTACAAGGCAGCTTCGAGATTATCTCTCGTTCTCAGCAAGGGACGACCGTCCAGGTCGGCTTGCCGTATGACGGAGTTTGACCCCTTACGCGTCGTCATCGCGGACGACCATCCTATGTTCCGTCGCGGGCTCAACAGCTTAGTCACCGCACAGAATGACATGGAGGTCGTGGGCGAAGTGACCAGTGCTGCCGAGGCCATCGAAGCTGCGGCTGCCCTGCCGGACATCATCTTGATGGACCTGCACATGCCCGGCGGGGGCATTGAGGCGACCCGGGAGATTGCTCGGCTCTACCCCAACGTGCAGATCCTGGTAGTAACGATGTTTAAGGATGACGATTCTGTGTTCTCCGCCCTGCGCGCTGGTGCGCGGGGCTACGTCCTCAAAGATGCCGAGGATGAGGAGCTGCTCCGCGCGGTTCGTGCTGTGAGCCGGGGCGAAGCCATCTTCAGCCCCGAAATCGCCACGCGGGTGCTCGCTTACTTCGCCAGACCCCCTTCGCTTCCAAGAAACGTGTTTCCGGAACTTACGGACCGCGAGCGTGAAGTATTAGAGCTTGTCGCCGAGGGGCGCGGCAACCCGGAGATAGCTGGGCGTCTCAACCTGCACCTGAAGACGGTTGCTAACTACGCCTCGAACATCTTCAGCAAGTTGCAGGTGGCAGATCGGGCGGAAGCGATAGCGGTAGCGAGACATGCGGGGTTAGGGACCGAGCGTGGCAACTAAGGTCACTGTGCAGTCTTCCGGCCCAACTGCCGCATAAGACAGGTCGATGTTCTTCGCGGCAAGCAGGCGACAAATCGCCTTATCGGCTGCTGTTGTTGCTTTGATAGCATGGCGTGGAGGAGCACTATGGCGACGACCCAGGCGGGCATCCACCACACCACCGGCATCACCGGTGACGCGCAAGCCAACGTCGATTTCTACGCCGACGTGCTCGGCCTGCGACTCGTCAAGCGCACCGTGAACCACAACGACAAGACCACCCTGCACCTCATTTACGGCGACGGCGAGGGCACCCCCGGCACGCTGCTGTCGTTTTTTGCATGGCCAGACACGGCGCGCGGACGGCGCGGGGTGGGGCAGGCGACCGAAATCGGCCTTATGGTGCCGCAGGAGAGCATCGGCGCCTGGGTCCAGCGCTTGCTGAGTAAAGGCCTGGCGTTCGGCGGACCCACCTTCAGGGACGGAGGCAGCACACTCTCTCTAGAGGACCCGGACGGCTTGCCCGTCATTCTTGTGGGGGTGCACGACGCTCCAGCCGGAAGACCATGGTCTGCTTCGACCGTACCCAGCGATATGCAAGTACGCGGCATCTACCACGTCACCTTCTGGACCGAGCGCACTGACGAATCCGGGCACGTGCTCGGGCAGCGCCTGGGCTTCGAGCGGTTGGACGACCTGGACGGCATGAGATGTTACCGCTCGGGTGCTGCCGTCGGGAACACCGTGATGGTGCGCGACGCGAGCGGCTTCTGGCCCGCGACGGGGGGCGTGGGCACGCTTCATCACGTCGCCTTTCGTGCCCGTGACCCCGAGCACGAACGAACTATCCTTGAGGCGGTCCGGCTTGACGGCCTAGAGGTGTCACAGGTGCGTGAGCACGGCTACTTTAAGAGCATCGACTTTCGGGAGCCGGGGGGAAGCCTGCTCGAGGTGGCGACCGACACGCCAGGCTTCACTCTGGACGAGACCGTGGAGGAGCTGGGAAGGTCGCTGACGCTGCCGCCTGAGTGGGAGGCCGAGCGCTCGGACATCGAAGTCACCCTGCCCCATATCTCACTGCCCGGCGAAGCTAGACGGCCGACACGCGACTTCGGTTGGGTCCACCGGTACGTGCCGGGTCGCGGCGGCCTGACCTTGCTGCTGCTGCACGGCAGCGGTGGGGATGAAACCTCGCTGCTCAGCTTCGGGCGGCGCGTTGCCCCCGATGCCAGCTTACTGAGCGTCCGGGGGCGTTCGCTCGACGAGGGTAGCCCACGCTTTTTCAGACGATTCGACGCACTCACGTATGACCAGGACGACCTAGTTCACGAAGCGGACGCACTCGCGCGGTTTGTGCGCGACGCCACCGGTTTCTACGGCTTCGACCGCGACCGCCTCGTCGCGCTCGGCTACTCCAACGGCGCGAACATCGCCCTCGCCTCGCTCGCCTTCAACCCGGACGCGTACGGGGGTGCCGTGTTGCTACGGCCGGTGATGGTTCTCGAGCACCCGCCCGTAACCGACGCTGGAGGCCTGCCCGTGCTCGTCGTTCATGGCCGACAAGACCCGTTCCTCCCGCATGCCGGGTCGGTAGTTCCGTACTTGCGCCGGTCGGGGGCGGAAGTGCGAGAAGAAACGTTGAACGCAGGCCACGAAATCGGCGAGCAAGATAGCGCCGTGGTGGCGCAGTGGCTCCGTAGCCTGGAACTGCACTGACGTAGGGACCAGCTTCACAGACGGCAATGCGGGTGACAACAACCGTTATCGACCAGCCCCGGCTTCTAGCTGCGTGTGTACGGCGATGACCGTTTCGGCTACGATGAGGCAAGCCCGAGCCTTGCCTTTTCTTACGCTCAAAGGGGCGGCAGGCACATTGCGGCGAGACAGGAGTAGTGAGCGTGGCACGAGCGGACCTCAGCCTCGGTGGGCTGACACGGTACTACCGGCAGAGTTCGACCCTGCAAAAGGTGCTGTTCATCGTCGGCACGCTGCTCCTTGTGGTGATGGTCTTCCACCTCGCCGCGCTTCTGATTACCGGAGGCCCCTTGAGCGGCCCTATCTCGCTCCGCAAACCCGCCACCTTCGCCGAAACGGGCTGGCTCTTATGCTGGTCGGTCGGCTGGCTTCTGCCGCTGGTGAAACTCAAATCCTGGGAAAAGGGTTTCGTCGCCGCGGGGGCGCTGCTCTTCGGGGTGGGCGAAACTTTGGTTGCCGCCGTTCAGGCGTGGCGCGGCGTGCCATTCCACTACTACGTGCCCACGCCCTTCGACGGTGTCATCTTCGGATTTGCCGGAATCGACGCCGCCGTCTTTCTCGCCAGCGTGCTTGTACTTCTGAGGGCCTCACTGCGCCACCAAGAGCTAGCGCCCAGCCTCTTGCTCGCGGTCCGCTTGGGGACGGTTATCCTGTTCGTGGGCACGCTCACCGGGGTGCTGATGATTCTGAACTGGAGCGGCGTCTGGCAGGGAGGGCCGCCGGGCTTGTTCCGGCCCGGCTTCGACACGGACAACGCGAACTTCTCCGAAGGCGCTGTGGGCGGCAACCTGGTCGTCATCCACGCTGTCGGCGTTCATGGCCTGAGTCTCATGCTGCTACCCGCCTGGCTCCTGACTTTGAGTCGCCTCCGGGAAGGCAGGCGTGTTCGCCTCACCGCTGCGGTTGGAGGGGCTACCCTGGCGGGTCTGGCTGTCCTTCAGGTGGCGGCACTTACGCTCAGGCCTCTGGGCAGCCTCGACCTCTGGGCGGAGCTGCTGCTCGGGGTGACGCTCGTCGGCTTTTTCTGGTCCTACCTGCTCGTCGGGCGGGCGGCGCTCCGGGGCTTAGCGGCTTAGCCGAGGTTCGGCTCTACGAAGTTCGACAAGGTGCATTAGCACCCTCACATTCCGCTCCATGACCGACAGAAGACTAGGATGTAGCTAGACCGCCTTTTTTGCGACCAGCGTGTAGCTCAAGGGTGGTTTCCTGTCGAAGTCCTGAAAGGCTTTAAAGGCGTTCGAGATGTCGTGGTCATGCTCCTTGAAGTGGCTGAGTTGAAGTTTGTTGT
>CADCWP010000093.1 GCA_902806425.1 uncultured Truepera sp. | reverse complement strand
TTAGGCATCGAAAAAGTGAAAGATCAATAGGTTGGCAACAGTCTGACCTAAAGTGTCGCATCTTTGGTGCAAAGAAGTATCCGAACATACCAACTGTGCGAATTTAGCAAGGGGTATATCGATGAAACAAGCTAAATTTGGCAACCTTTAGCCAGCCAGAGCCTCGAGCCTCCCCACCAGCTTATCCAAAACGGCAAACGTCTCCTCTACCGGCTCGGGTTTCATCAGGTCGACCCCGGCCCGCTTAAGCGCGTCTAACGGGTCGAGCGAACCGCCCGCTTTGAGGAACTCCATGTAGCGCGCCGCCGCCTCCGTGTCGCCGTCCAAAATAGGCCGCGCCAACGCGTGCGCCCCAGAGATGCCGGTCGCGTACTGATAGACGTAAAAGCGGCTGTATAAGTGCGTGTGAAACTGCGCCCAAGTGATACCAAGCTGGTCGTGGTCGAACTCCAGCTCGCTGCCATAGCCTTCGGCAAACAAGTCGGCCATGAGCGCGTTTAAGCTCGGAGCCGAGAGCGCGTCGCCGCGCCATGTGCGCTCGTGAATCTCGAGCTCAAAGCGTGCAAGCGTCGGCATGACGAAAAAGTAGCGGTAAAAGTTCGCCATCGCCTCTTCAACCAGCGCGAGTTCAAGGTCCCGGTCTCCCTGCGCCTGCGTCCTAAACAGATGGTCGCGGAGCACGGCCTGGTTAAAGTTCGAGGCGACCTCGGCGACGAAGAGGCTGTAGTGACTGTAGACCGAGGGCTGGTTCTGCCACGTCAGGTAGGAGTGCAGCGAGTGCCCGAGTTCGTGCGCCAAGGTCGACATGCCGAAGACGTCGCTGCTCCAGCTCATCATAATAAAGGGGGATGTACCCTGCACGCCGGTTGAAAACGCGCCCATGCGTTTGCCCACGTTCGGGGCGCGGTCGACCCAGCGGCCAAAAAGTGACCCCTGCGTGAGCGCGTCCGTATACTCGCGGCCGAGCGGTGCCAGCGCCTCGCCGAGCCACGCCACCGACTTCTCAAACGTTACGACCGGCGGGTTTGCCGACAGCGGCGCGAGAATGTCGTGAGGCTGTAGGGTCTCGACGCCTAAGAGCTTTTTACGCGCTCGCCAGTAACGGTGCCAGGTCGGCAGGTTGGCCTCAAAGGTCTCGAGCAGCGTGTAGAAGACGCTTTCGGGAATCCCTTCAGGTTCCAAAGCTGCGGCGAGCGCCGACGGGTAGTTTCTGGCACGCGCCATAAAGACGTTCTGTTTAATGCCTGCCGATAAGGTCGTCGCCACCGTGTTCTGCACGCTTAGGTGCGCGTCCGCATAACTGCGGTAGGCGCTCTCGCGGAGCGTCCGGTCGGGGCTGCCGAGAAGGTCGCGGACGGTGCTCTGAGTCAGGTCGTGCTCGGTGCCCCCAGCGTCTACCGCATGGGGAAACTCGAGGTCGGTGTTCGCCAGGACGCCGTGCGCCGAGGTGGCCGTCCCGAAGGGATTGCCGAGCGCGCCGAGGAGCGTCTCGACCTCCGCCGAACGGGTGTGCGCGGCGCGGCGCAAGAGGCGCTCGAAATAGTGGGCGTAGATGTTCAGCGGCGGTGACGTTGCCCATTCTCGCAGCGTGTCAGCCCCGACGGTGAGCAGCTCAGGTTCGGCAAAGGCCGTGCTTGAGCGCGCGGCGCTCAGCAGACCTCTAGCCCGGTCGTAGCGGGCGCTCTTGTCCTGGTCTTGGGTGTCGCAGCTGTAGTCCATGCTGGCGTAGACCATCAGTTTGCCGAGGTCGGCCCAGAGACTTTCTTCGTACGTGAACCACGCCGCCAAACCCTCAGGGCTGGTAAGCGTTCCCTTATAGGCCTCAGCCTCTGTAAGTCTTTCCTGCGCCAGCTCGAACGCCGCTTCCCACGCGCTCGGTGTCACGAAGATGCTTTCGGCGTGCCACCGCTGAGCCTCGGGAACCTCGCTGCGCTTAGGCGCGCGGGTCGCGGCGCTCACGCGGCCTCCTCACCTAGTCCCAGGTTGCGGCGCAGGAGCGCCTCCTGATCCGGGTCGCGGCCCATGAAGTCGCGGAAGAGCACCTCGGGCGCGTCGCTGTCGCCCCTCGACAAGATGGTCTCAACAAAGGCGCGGCCCGTCTCGGGGTTGAAGAGGCCCTCTTTTTGAAAGCGCGTGAAGGCGTCCGCGTCCAAGACTTCGGCCCACTTGTACGAGTAGTAGCCCGCCGAGTAGCCACCCGCGAAGATGTGCGAAAACGCCGTGATGAAGCTGTTGTGTGCGAACTCCGGGCGGATGACAAAGGGCTCCATCAACGTTTGGGCGTAACTCACCACGTCGCCGTCCGTTTCGGGATCGTAAGCGGTGTGCAGCGTCAGGTCGACGGTGCCGAAGCTCAGCTGCCGCATCTGCGCGTTCGCGGCCATAAAGGTGCGGGCGGCGCGCATCTTGTCGAACAGCTCTTCGGGAATTGTCTCACCCGTGTCGACGTGGCGGGCAAAGCGCGAGAGCGCAGGGCGTTCCCAGCACCAGTTCTCCATGATCTGACTCGGCAGCTCGACAAAATCCCAAGCGACGTTGGTACCTGAGCGCGCCGGAATCTCGACCCGGCTGACGCAGTGGTGCAAGAGGTGACCGAACTCGTGAAAGGTCGTCTGCACCTCGTCGTGCGTCAGTAGCGCGGGCTTGTCCCCTTCAGGCGGCGAGAAGTTGCAGGCGATAAGCCCTATGTGGGGCCTGAAGCCCCCTTCTACCGGGCCGCCGGTTAGAAGCGAGTTCATCCACGCGCCGCCACGCTTGTCCTCACGCGGAAACCAGTCGGCGTAAAACGCGCCCAGATGCGTGCCAGCAGCGTCGTGCAGATCGTAGTATTCAACGTCTTGGTGCCACACCTGCGGGTTGTCGCGGCGCGTGAGCGTCACCCCAAAGGTCCCCTCGGCGATGCTGAACATGCCCTCTAAAACCCTGTCTAGGGGAAAATACGGGCGCAACGCCTCTTCGTCGAAGGCGTAGCGTTGCGCCCGCAGCTTTTCAGCTACAAACGCCACGTCCCACGGTTTGAGGTCGGACAGGCCGAGCGTCTCGGCAAACGCCTCCAACTCCCCGACTTCTTCCTGCCAGTACGGACGCGTGCGTTCAGAAAGGCTGCGAACGAACGCCAAGGCTTGCGCCGCTGAGCCGACCATACGGGGCTCCAACATATAATCCGCGTGCGTCTCAAACCCCAACAGCTCGGCCCGCTCTCGCCGGAGTTGAAGGGTTCGGATGATGATCTCGCGGTTGTCAAAGTCGCCGCTCCCCGCCCGGTTCGTAAAGGCGCGGTGCAGGGTTTCGCGCAACGTCCGGTTGTCGGCGTAGGTCAGGACCGGCAAGTACGACGGCATCTGTAAGGTAAACCTCCAGCCCGAGAGCCCTTTAGCTTCGGCAGCGGCTTTCGCCAACCGTTTGGCCGATTCGGGCAACCCCGCCAGCTCAGCTTCGTCGGTAACGGTCAGCTCAAAGGCGTTGGTCGCGTCGAGCGTGTTTTCCGAAAACTTCTGCGACAACCTAGAGAGTTCGATGTTGATAGCTTCAACTCTCGATTTCTCCTCGTCGGGCAGGTCGGCCCCGGCGCGCCTAAACTCCTGCACCGTTTTCTCGAGATGCCGTTTGTGGACGCCCGTTAGCGCCGCCGCTTCGGGCGTGTCTGCAACCTCTTTAATCACCCCCCAGAGCGCCCCGTTGAGGCTCAGCCGTGTCATGAAGGCGGTATAGCGGGGCAACACCACGTTGTAAGCGCGGCGCAGCTCGGGCGAGTCCTTGACCGAGGTCAGGTGCGAGACAAACCCCATCGGACGCCCCAACCGTTCGACCAAGGCGTCAAGGTTTAAGATCGTTGCAAAGGTGCGTTCGGGAGAGGCGGTAAAGGCGTCGAGTTCCGTCTGTGCGCGCGCCAGCGCCTCATCGAGCGCCGGTTCCACGCCCTCTGGGGTCATCTCTGCAAAGGGGATTTGGGTGTCCCGTGAGAGGTAGGAATTCATCTTCACGACCTTTCTTGAATCGTCAGGCTAACACGCGTACCCGGAGGGGAGCGCACAGTAGCATGCTCGGCTGACAGTCAGCTTGTTTTGTGTTCGTGAATAGTAAAATGGTAGAGGTGTAGGTCCTGAACATGGCTCGAGCCGTGTCTGTACGAGCCGCATATTACGGCGCGGCAGCGACCTGCGGCGGCGCGCCGAGCGCGACCAGCGTAAACTGCAAGGTGACAGCCTCACGCGCTACCTGCGTAGCGACCAGTGTAAGCAACTCGCTCCCCTGCACAAAACTCCGCAGCTGCTGTGTCACGCCCGGTTTCGGCGCGGGCGGTTCGGCGATGTTGGGGTGACCCGCCCATCCCTGGCCGAGCAGATGCGCTTCGACGACGTTTGCAGCGGTCTGGACATTTTGGGGTGAGCCGACGGTATAGGTCGCCTCGGCGTCGTCCCCACTCGAGCTGAGAACCACGAGCCCCGGTACCCCGTCGATTCCCAGACGCGCTCCTAACGCAGGTGCTTCCGGTGGTGCGGCAAAAACAGGGGTCAGTAGCAGCAGTAATCCAACGATTAAACGCATCGCAACTCCTCAGTAGCTGTGGGATGGTCGCCAAGTTGGGCCACCCTGAACGTCCTTAAAGTTTGGCACAGCCGCAGCGCCGAAAAGGCGCGCACCTATACAGATAGCTTTGACGAGTCGGCTGCTGCTATGATCCCACCTAGGCCTCAAGCTTTTTCCTCGAGCAGGCCCTGCGTCAAGTCGAGCAGCCCCGAATACGCCGCCTTGAGGCGTTCCGACTCGCCACGCAGCTGCGTCACCGCAAGCTGAGCCTGAGCGAGTTCGGCCCTCAGTTTTTGTACCTCACGTTTTTGCACCTCATCAGCGCTCGTTCGCCTCGAGGCGAGGGTGATGATCACGCCCGTTAAACTCAACACGCCAGTAACCAGCGCTGCTACGACTCCTTCGCCCATACATCCTCCTTATAACAAAACTTATATGCTCAGCGCTGATGCTGCCTGCTCTCAACAGCTTAGGTCAGTTCGGCGGTTCCGCTCACCTTATAGTATATAAGAAAACTTATACCATGGTATGGGCGTCACCTCACATTTTATAACAAGTGTGATAGAGTGATCCGGGAGTGTTCCTATGGCACAGGAAAAACTGGGGTTGCTCTTAGGCGGTCGCCGCGAAGCGCTCAGGGGCGGGCCGGAGGAGTTCAGTGGGCAGGCGGTTGCCGACGCGCTCGGCTTTTCGCAGGCGTATATCAGCAACTTTGAACACGGGAAGCTCGAGCGCACAGTCCGGCGCTGGAAGTCCGACCGGGTATGGGCGCTTCTCAAGGCGTACCGGCTGGGCGACGACGAGGCGCGGGCGCTTGCGGAACAGTACGGGCTCGAGATTCCCCATAGGTATCTGCAAACCGCCATCTTGCCCGACCCGATCTTGCGCTTTAGCGTTCATCCCGAGTATGAGTATTTTCCAGTTTTTCACGGGGCCGCCGCCGGAGCCGGAGACCCCGAACCGACCGACCCTGACCCGACCGACATGGAGGTCGTCGCCATTCCCAAGACTCATCTGCGAGGTCGCGCCAAAGAGGATGTGCGGGTCGCGCTGATTAACGGCGACTGCATGATCAGCAAGGGCGTGCGGGGGCTGCCCAAGAGCATCGCGCACGGCGATCAGGTCGCCTACGACACCTCGAGCCTGATGCCGCAACATAACGACATCGTGGTCTGTTTCGACCATCAGGAGGACAAGCTCATCGTCAAGCTCTTTAAGGAGCAGGAGCCGGACAGCGACTTTATCGTCCTCTACCCGGCCAACGCCAATCACCCGCCGGTCGTACGTCCTAAAGACGACCCACAGCTGAGCTTGCGCGGCGTCGTCTTCTGGCGCGGCGGCAACATCTGGTGAACTATTTCGTTACATCAGCGACCTGACGGCGACCAAAACGGTTCGCGCAGTTAAATACCGGCGGCCTCAGCAAATCCTCTACCGTCACACCGTCCAAACCGGAGAGTGTAAATGTAGTGCTCTCCCCCGGCAGCAAGGTGACGAGCTGATCGTCAACCTGGGCGTCCGGCCCCAAGCGGTCGACGAACAGCGCCACATCACGTACCAGCGTTTTCGCGGTCACGGTGAGGCGGTCCCTTTCGAGCTGACCCTCGAGAGCGGGATCCGGGTACTCAAGGTCTTTGTCCGGCCCAAAAAACCAGGTTGCTTTTTGATCTCCTGTTCGAGCGACCAAAAACTCCCCTTCGGGTCGCCCAGGCCGACTCAAGGCGTCACTCAACTCGGCAACAGTAGCGGTTGTGCGCGGGTGCAGGTAGAACGACACGGTTTCCTCGGCGTAGACCTCCCTGGTGAAACTAAGCCGCTGCACGCTCACCTCCCCTACCCAGAGCGTATCGCTGTCGTTACAAGCCGTGAGCTTTAGGCCGGGGTCACCGGGCTGAATCGTCAGTAGCCGGTCGGCGAAAAAGCGGCGCGTCGCGTACCAGAGCGGTTTTTTATGCCCGTCGCCGTCGATAGCCGCCCATGACGTGACCGGCCAACAGTCATTGAACTGCCAGTAGAGCGCGCCCGTACAGGTCGGATGCAGGGAGCGGAACCACTCGACACCGAGTTGTACGGCCCGTGCTTGGTTGAGCTGCGTTAGGTAGAGCCAGTCGTCGAAGTCTTCTGCGGTACCGTGTACGGCGTCGCCGAAGTGCGTGGTGAGCCCCGCCGCCAGCTTGGCGTTGCCGTTTGCGGCCTTTTGGTGGTGCAGCATCGCCTCGGAGGTGGCGAAACGCGCCCCTTCGGGAACGCTGCGCGCCAAGGTCCGGTAGCTTGGTGGAGCCTGAAAGCCGAACTCGGCGGCGAAGCGCGGTCTGTAGTCGCGGTAGTGGGTGTAGTCGCGTTCGTTCCAGACGTCCCAGATATGTTTAGGACCGTGTGTGTCGGCGTTCGGATGTAAGGATTCATCACCCGAGTAAGGGCTGCCGGGCCAGTAGGGGCGGCTGGGGTCGAGTTCGGCGACGACCCTAGGCAGCAGCTCGAGGTAGAACCCCTCACCCCAGGTCCGGTTTTGGAGCTTCTCTTGCCAACCCCAATCGACGTAGCCCCAGAGGTTTTCGTTGTTGCCGTTCCACAAAACGAGGCTTGGGTGCCGCGAAAGGCGGGTGACGTTGTAGCGCGCTTCGGCTTCGACCAGTTCAGCGAACGGCGCTTCTTCGGGGTAGGCGGCGCAGGCGAACATGAAGTCCTGCCAGACCAATATTCCCAGCTCGTCGCAGAGGTCGTAAAACGCTCTCGATTCGTACACGCCGCCGCCCCACACCCGGAGGGTGTTCATGTTGGCCTCTACAGCTTGCGTTAAACGTTCACGGAGGCGCGCACTCGTAATGCGGTGGGGAAAGCAGTCGTCGGGAATCCAGTTGGCCCCTTTGCAGAAGATCGGCTTGCCGTTGACTTTAAAGGTAAAGGCTGCGCTGGTGTTGTCCGGCGTGGTGTCGAGTTCGGCGGTTCGCAAACCCACCTGCCCCTGCCAGGTGGCCTCGCCCAGCGTCAGCGTCAGGGTGTAGAGGGGCTGTTCGCCGTGCCCCCTGGGCCACCAGAGCTGGGGATCTTTAACGTCTAGCGTCAGATCAGCTTGCTTACCGGAGATATCCGCTCCAGCTTCA
>CADCWP010000092.1 GCA_902806425.1 uncultured Truepera sp. | reverse complement strand
TCGTATAGAGTTTACTGGCCGATCCACCGTCGCCAATTCGTTTCGACATCCTCCACCTTCAAGCTGTTGATCCGGAAGGCAATGTGGGCGTCCGGCCTGAGCAAGAACACCTCGCCGGGTTGCGCGAAGAGTTTCTGCTCGAGCTCGCCTTTGTAATCGATGAGGACGTTGGCCTCAAGCTCGTGTTGCTTGGGAAGTCCGGCGTCCAGCACGACATGGGCTATCACCCTGTCTTGCGCTGCGAGCGCCAGCAGCTGCGTTAACTCCGCGCCCTCGGTGGTCACCTGCTCCGGCGAGATGTACACGATGAGTGTATAGCTCGGTTCGCGCAGCAGTTCATAGAGCCGTACGGGGCAGAAGTCGGTATCTCTAAGGTCGATATCTGGAACCCTCGTTCCGGCCAGCTTCCCGGCACCCACAGGAGCCGTATAGCGGATGCCCACACCGGAAAGGCTATGGCTGAGCGTCCGCTGCACAAACGGCAGCGGCACAAACAGTTTGAAGAGCGCATCACGAGCGAGCCGGAAGGGCTTGCGGCGAACCAGCAAGCTACGTAAGATTAGATCGCTCGCGCGCAGCGCCTGTTTTCCTACTGGGTGACGCTCGGCGTGGTAGCTGTCCAGCAACACTTCAGGTGCCCTACCCTGTACCACCTGCGCTAGTTTCCACCCGAGATTGAAAGCGTCTTGAATCCCCGTGTTCATCCCCTGCCCACCTGCTGGGCTGTGGGTGTGGGCAGCGTCACCTGCTAAAAACACCCTACCGACTTGGTAGCGCGGCACCTGTCTAAGTTCTGAGCCCCAGCGAGACAGCCCGCGCGGCTCACGCAGCGTTATCGGTTGTTCCATGATGGCACAAGCGGATTCTTGCAACTCGGCGAGGTCGAGGTCACGCCGCTGTAGTCCTTCTTGGTAAGCGCGGTCAATCGTGATGATGCGTACGGAGCCGTCGGCGAAAGGCAGAATTAGGGCCAGGCCGCGCTCGTTCGCGTACTGCTCGGTGCCGCCCGTAACGACGTGTCCGTCCATCACAACATCCCCTAGAAAAGCGTTCCATACGTACTTGGAACCCTCGAAAGGCAAGCCTAGAGTTTCACGGACGAGGCTACTCGCGCCATCCGCCCCCACGAGGTAGCGTGCCTTTATAAGCTGCTCCCCGTCCCAGCTTTTCAGGCGTGCCCCTATATGGTCTCCGTGGTCCTCGAAACCCGTAAGCTCGGTGCCACGCCCTACCTGCACACCGAGTTTGTTCAGATGCGCTGCTAGCAGCGCATCTGTCTCCGCTTGCGGCAAGATCAGGACATATGGGAAGGCTGAGTCGAGTTGGTGCAGGTTAGCCCGCAGAGGCTGCTGGGTATGTGCGCTAAGGCTGAAGCCGGGTGAAGTATACCCGCGCTGCACAAACTCGTCGGCTAAACCGAGGAGGTCCAGGAGCTCGAGGGTACGGGCGTGCACCGCCAGCGCCTTGCTACGGGTCGAGCGCGTGGGTCGTTTCTCAATGATGCGGCAAGAGACACCCCGGCGAGCGAGTTCGGTAGCTAGGACAAGGCCGGTAGGGCCAGCGCCGGTGATGAGGACGTTCGCATGTTTGGCCACAACTTCTCCCCCTTTCGCTAAAAAGTATGAACATTGTCTGAAAGAAGCGAGGGTGTAAAGACGTACACGCTCGTGCCGGGAGCAGATGTGAAGGGCCGGGCAATTACATACTTTTTGCAATCACTCAGAGGAAGACCGCGAAGTCCAATGAGTTATAGCCGAAACCGACATCAGGGTAAGAAAGCTCGTTATTTCACAGTCCTACCGTGTGATGAGTGTCACACTGCACGGTACAGTCTAAAAGCTGGGGGAACCCACGTAGCGGGGCGGTTGGGCTGTCCGTCTCAATATCGGAGGCAAAAAATGGACATCCGCAAGCTAGGCAGTACCCGACTCGACCGCCGCAGGCTGTTAGGCAATCTAGGGCTGATGGGCGCTGGCGCGGTGATGACCGCGTGCGGCGGCAACGTCGTTGGGCAAGTCGGTACCCGTCCGCAGCAGGCTGAAGGCGATTACGACGGGGCCATCCTCAACTTCGCGCTCAACTTGGAATACCTGGAAGCCGCTTATTACCTCGCCGCCGTGGGCCGCCTGAATGAGCTTCCCGGTTACGAGGAGGGCAAAGTCCTCCTGCCCGACGGTTACACCGGCACCGACCCGAGCACGTCGCTCTACGCCACCAAGTTCACCCGCAGCACCGTCACCAAGGTGACCGAACTCGTCGGCGCGTTCGCTGACGAGATCGCTCAGGACGAGCTTTCGCACGTCGTCTTTTTGCGCGAGGCGCTGGCCGCGGCGGGCGCACCCGTCGCTGACCTGCCTGTTCTCAACCTGAGCAGCTCGTTCGTTGCTGCCGCGACAGCCGCCGCCAGCTTCACCGACAACGGCCTCGGCTTCGACCCGGCCGCCTTCAACCCCTTTGCCAACGACACCTTTTTCCTCCACGGCGCGTTCATCTTTGAAGATGTCGGCGTCACGGCCTACAAGGGCGCAGCCCGCTTTATCAGCAACAAAGACTACCTCGAGGCCGCCGCCGGTATTTTGGCCGTCGAGGCGTACCACGCGGGCTCGATCCGCTCGTTTTTGTACACCTCGGACAGCCGCGCGGAAAACCGCTACGGAGGCGTCGACATCTGGACCATCGTGCGCGCCATCTCGGACGCCCGCGACTCGCTTGACGGCTCCGACGACCTCGATCAGGGCATCGTCGGCAACTCGGGCTTCGACACCGTGCAACCGACCGTTCACGAAGGCCCCGACGGGCTCGGCGCGAACATCGTTCCGACGGACGCAAACGCTGTAGCGTTCAGCCGCACCCCGCTCCAGGTCGCCAAGATCGTCTACCTGAGCCCCGACGCAGCCGTGTCCGAAGCCAGCTTCTTTCCGGAAGGCATCACCATCCCCGAAGGGCTCGAAGATCAGTTCGCCGCGCTTCTAGACCCGAGCTTCCCCAACAACCTCTAAGCACCACCTAAACCGAAAGGGGCCTGTGATAAGGCCCCTTTTTATATAGTTAGCTATGAGATATTTAGCTGCGCTCCTCGTCCTCACTGCCTGCACGCTACCCGGCAGTCCCACCTCGCAACGGCCTACACCAGAACAAAGCGTGAGGGTCACCGCGTCGGTGGTCCAGGGCGAGGTGCCGCTCACGGTTACCTTTACCGCCGCCGCGAGCCCCGCCGCCACCACCTTCCGCTGGACGGTTGGCGGCGTGGTGCAAGGGGAGACCTCAAAAGCTCTTACAACTACCTTTGACGACGCAGGTCTGTACGTTGTCAGCGTCTCTGTGGGCGGCGTGTCGGACAGCGTGACGGTAAAAGCCGACGCGCGGGGTAGGGGTACGCCCGACCCCGGACCCGACCCGGACGCGCTGAGCCTGACGGGGACGCCCGGCGGACCCGCGCCGTGGGCGGTGCGGTACACGGTCGACCCGGCGGTCGCAGGGGCGCAGGCGCGGTGCCGTGAAAACGCGGCCTTTGCGGACGTACAAGAGGGTGTGTTCGCGTGCGTTCATGAGTCCGGTGACACGGTGCAGGTCAGGTTTGTGCGCCCTGACGGTGAGGTGACTGCTAGGGCCGAAGCGTCGCCGGAAGTCACCGAAAACGAAGGTGTAGCCTTTCTCGGGGGGTGGCGTTACAGCTCTCGCGGCGTCACTGAGACCTTCGAGATCACGGAGGGCGACCCGTCGGCGGGCGCGAGCGCCGACGGGCGCTTCAAGCTCTTTACGATCCGTGAGGACGGTGCGACGGTCGTCGAGTTTACGATAGACGGGCGCACCGTCGTGCTAACCCCCGTACCGGGGGACGACGGGCGGCAGGTCTATGAGGGTCGGGTTTATGGGCTTGTGCTGGGGCCTGTCACCGAGACCGACTAAACCGCCCCCTGTGAAGTCCTGCTACCTTTGCCAAGCCCCAAGTGTGCCACAATGCACTCCAAGACATGGATAATCTAACGTCCCTGACCGTGGTGCTGGCCCTGGGTGTATGCGTGACGGCGTGGCTTGCGTCTCGCCCGTCGGTCACCGTGCCGCGTGTTTCGTGGGGCAAGCTGGCCCTCGCCCTTCTCTGGCTTGCGCTGGCGCTTCTTTTATGGGTGTCGGACTATCCGGCAGCGTGGCGTGTACCCGAACTCGTCGAGTATTTGGCCGTGGTGTCGGTGTCGGCGTTTCGCATCCTCTGCGTCACCGCAACTGGGGCGGTCATGTTTGGCAGCGTGGTGGCGCTGCTGTTTTTCACGCGGCCCAAACGCCGCTAGGCCGCCCCGCCCGGTACACTGCCCGGATGGACAAGACGCACCAGACCGCCGTCGTCATCATCCCGCCGAAAAGTATGTGGGAGCCCATACAGACGATTCGGAGGGCGCACGATAAACAGTTCCGGCGCTGGATGCCGCACCTGACGCTCCTTTACCCTTTTGCCCCGAAACGTGCCTACAAGGATGTGCTGCCCGAGTTGGCGCAGGTCGGGTGGGAGCAGCGGCCTTTTGAGCTGACGCTTTCCACCTTTCGGTCGTTTCGGCATGCCCACGAAAGTTATACGGTGTGGCTCGAGCCCGAACCCAAAGCCGCCGTGGTGGGGCTGCACGCGGCGCTTGTAAAGGCGCTGCCCCAGTTCGGCGATACGGGCTCGTTTAGGGACGGTTTTAGCCCACACCTGAGCGTCGGTCAGGTCGAGGGGACGGCGAAGGTGAGGCGGCTTCTGAGCGAGCTGCAAGCGGGTTGGCGACCGCTGCGCTTTGAAGTAAACGAGGTGGCGCTGATCTCGCGCAAGGACCCGCCGAACGACATCTTTCAGGTAGACCAGAGTGTGAGGCTCGAGGGGTAGCGGGTTAAGCCGGGTCCGTACACAGATGTTGCTCCAGCCGCTCCAGCAATTCCCTGTGCCCCGACCCGTGCGCTTCGATGAGCTGGTGCCCCGCCGAGAGTTCAACAAACGTCAGCGGCCCGCCGAGGCGCAGCGCCAAACGGCGCGTGTCGGCGGGACGGACGGTGGTGTCGTGTCTACCCTGCACCACAAGCGTCGGGAACGTGACCTGGGCGGCTGCCCGGTACGCGCTCACGCCGAGCCGCTGCACCTCCACGAGCGACGAGGTGGGCAGCACGACCCCTTCTCTAAGCGCGCGCTGCACGCCTGGGTCATCCAAGTCGAGGCTGGGCTCGAGCCGCCTGAACTGTCCCCGGACGACCTCGGTGGAGAAGTCCGCGCTCCCAAACGGCTTCAGCTCGGGGATCAGGTAGCGCGCGACGGGCAGCAGGCGTGCGCGCGGGTCGGCCAACCGCCAGAAGGGGGCAATCAGCACGAGCTGGTCGGGACGTGCGGACGCCGTCACCTTGACGGCGACGTTGACCGCGACCGCCCCACCCATCGAGAACCCGACGAGCACGGCCCTTTCCGCGCCTCTGTGCAGGTCGTCCCAGGCGTTTTGAGCCGCCGTCACCCACGCCTGCCAGCGCGTTTTGCCCAGGCTCGCAATCTCCACGCCGAAGCCGGGCAGGAGCGGCGCACGTACTTCAAAGCCCTGTGTGACCAAGAACTCGGCGAGCGTCAGAAGTTCCGCCGGGGTACCGGGAAACCCGTGTAGAAGGAGCGCGCGCTTTTTGCTCCTGCCCAACCTGAAGCTCTGGTGCCGGGGACTGCCGTAGATGCTGGAAACGTCCACTCGAGTAGCTTGGCACGGCGCGCGCCCGGAGAAAGTGGCGGGCGTCGAGGCGCAAACCCTTTTTTGGGCCGCGAACAGGCCCCTGCAAACGGTAAAGGCTGGACGGTGCGCGCTACAATAGCGGGGTGGAGATTCGCAACTTTTCTATCATCGCGCATGTGGATCACGGCAAGTCGACGCTGGCCGACCGCATTCTAGAGCTTACGCAGGCGGTGTCGGAACGGAACCGCCGCGACCAGATGCTGGACACGCTGGAGCTTGAGCGCGAGCGGGGCATCACCATCAAGGCCACCCCCATGCGCCTTTACTACACCGCCGAAAGCGGTAAACGCTACATGTTCAACCTCATCGACACGCCCGGTCACGTAGACTTCAACTACGAGGTGTCGCGGGCGCTGCGCGCGTGCGAGGGCGTGCTTCTCGTTATCGACGCGTCGCAGGGCGTCGAGGCGCAGACCATCCAGAACGCGTACCTAGCCATCGACAACGGGCTCGAGGTGCTTCCGGTCGTCAACAAGATCGACCTGCCCAACGCCGACGTCGCCGGAGCAGTTGCAGAGTTGGAGGAGGTTGTCGGCGTCCCCGGCGACTACGCGGTTGCGGTCTCGGCGAAAACCGGCGAGAACGTGGCGGCCATCTTGGAGGGCATCGTCGAGCACCTACCGCCGCCCAAAGGCGACCCGGACGCCCCGCTCAGCTGCCTTATCTTCGACGCCGTGTTCGACTCATATCAGGGCGTCATCTCGTTTATCCGGGTGTTCGACGGAACGGTCAAAAAGGGTGATCAGGTCAAGATAGTCAGCACCGACAAGGTCTTTGAGGTCGACAAGGTCGGCTTCTTTGAACCGGCACCGGCCGTCTCCGAAAGGCTTGGCCCCGGCGAAGTCGGCTGGCTGACGGCGGCGATTAAAGACATCTCGGACACCCAGATCGGCGACACCATTACGAGCGCGACGCGCCCGACTCAGAACATCATCCCCGGCTTTAAGCCCGCGCAGCCGGTGGTCTTCTCCGGCCTCTACCCGACCGATTCGGAGGACTACCCGAAACTCCGTGAGGCGCTCGAGAAACTCTCGCTTAACGACGCGGCGTTTACCTTCGAGCCCGAAACCAGTGAAGCACTCGGCTTCGGCTTCCGCTGCGGCTTTTTAGGTTTACTCCACGCCGACATCGTGCAGGCGCGGCTCGAGCGCGAGTTCGATCTGGGCCTCATCGCCACCGCCCCCGCCGTCATCTACGAGGTCGAACGCACGGACGGTTCGGCGGAGCGCATCCAGAATCCCGCCGACCTGCCCGAACCCGACAAGATCACCCGCATCTTGGAGCCGTATGTCAAGCTCAACATCTACGTGCCCGAGGAGTACGTCGGCAACATGATGGGGCTTTTGCAAGACCGCCGTGGTGAGATGAAAAACATGGTCTATCACGGTCGCCGCGTCGAGCTGCGCTACGAGATTCCGTTCGGTGAAATTTTGTACGACTTTCACGACAAACTCAAATCCCTGACGCGCGGCTACGCCAGCATGGACTATGAGCCCCTAGAGTACCGCGAGGGAAGCCTTGTCAAGGTCGACATCATGGTCAACGACGAGAAGGTCGACGCGCTCGCTGTCATCGTCCACCGCGACAAGGCGTACTCGTTGGGCCGCAAGATCGTCGACAAGATGGCCGAAGTCATCCCCCGGCAGATGTTCGCGGTGCCGATTCAGGCCGCCATCGGCAGCAAGATCCTGGCCCGCGCGACGGTGCGCGCCTTCCGCAAGGACGTGACCGCCAAGTGCTACGGCGGCGACATCAGCCGCAAGCGCAAGCTGCTCGAGCGCCAGAAGGAGGGCAAGAAGCGCATGAAGCAGGTCGGTACTGTAGAGGTGCCGCAGGAGGCATTTTTGGCGGTTTTGTCGAGCGACGAGTAGGGTCATAAAGTCATGGCTAAAAGGGTGAGCTGGTGGGTAGCGCGCACCCTCCTACGATATGCGTAAAAAAGTCAAGACTTGTGTCTTTATAGGTACTGCCATACCTGCTGTCAGGGAC
>CADCWP010000091.1:365-7776 GCA_902806425.1 uncultured Truepera sp. | reverse complement strand
AAAATTGTCCTACCGCCGGACCCTCAACCCAAGGCGCTAGCTAGTTAGACACCCAGCTAAAACGTCGCGTAGTACGCTGCGACCAAGGGCTCGAGGTCGTGTGCATCCTCGAGCGCCACCCACACCTTGGCAAGCGCCGCAAGGCTGCTGTAGAGGTGGCCGACGTCGCGCTCTAAAACTGGGTTGCTCGCCTGACAGGCGCGGCCACACAGCGCGCCCGAGGTATGCGCGAATTGGTCGCTGACTAAACCTTCCAGTCCAGGACAACATGCCGCCGCCGCTTCGTAACGCGCGTGCGTACGGATGCTCTCGGTCAGTTTGTGCAGCTCGAAAAGTGCGCGCCTGCGGTCACTCAGGAGGGTGTAGCGGGTACGGTTGATGACGGCGGTTTTGTGCATCGTTAGCTCGGCCCCATTGGGAGGACTATACCGTCCTCCAGCGTTTAATATCTACCAGTATAGTCAGGATTGTCGTAGGTTTAGCGTGTGTCACCTTACATCCACTAAGGGTAGTACACTCCGACAAGACAAACAAAAAAGCGGGCTACAAAAGCCCGCTCGTATAGTTCAAAGTCAACTTAGCTCTGACGGCCTTGCAGGTGCGCCTCGAGGAAGTAGAGCGACTCGTCGATCTCACGCGACAGCTCGGTGAGCAGGTCTTCGGTCGTGGGTTCACCGAGTTCACCACTGCGCGCGATAGCGGCGCGGGTCGAGGCGGCGTAGGCGGCCCAGCGTTCGACCATCAGGTTAACGACATCCCTACCCTCTACAGTTTGAAGGGGATACTCGGGCAGCGTGGAGTTTTCAGCGGCCATGCGAACGGTCCCCAAAGCCATACCACCCAAAGCGGTAGCGCGTTCGGCCAGCAGATCGGCTTGCTTGCGCGGAATCTTAGCGAGGGTATCGAACAGTTCGTGAAGCTGGAAAAAGTCCAGGCCCTTGACGTTCCAATGCGCCTGCTTGGTCTGGGTAAACAGGTCGGTAGCGTCGGCAAGCTGCTGATTGAGCAGGTCGATGAGTTCCTTGCGGACATCGGCTTCGATGTCGATACGGGTTTCAAAGGTCGTCACGTTAGCGGTGGTTGTAGCCATAGGTATAAAACCTCCAAACAAAAGTTTAGCGCCTGAGCTAGAGTACATGTTGGCTCAGATTACATACTAGGAATGGTTCCGATTTACGCGTCCGGGTCAATACTCGGAGCCTTTAGGTTGTAAATGGTGTAGTAGATGGAACGGCACACGTCACAGATACAAAAGCGGGCAAACGTAAACCACGGCGGTGATTTTGTACGCCTTGGCGCTCTGCTAGACCACAAAAAGCCCGTTTTGATTCGGCACGCAACCCTTATAAAAAACTCGGTTGCTCAGACACTGACGCTCAGCAAATTTTCAGCCAGCCAGTCGGCAACCCCGTCGTCTTCGGGTTCGGCGATATGGTCGCTCGAGGCAGCCAGCACCTCCGGGTGCGACCGACCGACCGCGACCGCGCGGCCCGCCCACCTCATCATGGTGACGTCGTTGACGCCGTCGCCGAAGGCTACTGTGTCCGCCTGCGCGACGCCGAGCTCGTCGCAGATGCGCTCCAAAGCAGCTCCTTTATGCGCGCCGACCCCGGTAATCTCGAAAAACCCGTCCGCCCACATATACTTCATAAGCTCGGGATGGCTCACTTCTAATTCCCGTAAAAGCTGCGGCCCCGCCTCGTAGGCGCTGAAGACAACTTTGTCGGCGTCGCGGATCAGCTCGGGCGTAAAGGCGAAGACGTTGCGATTAAGGGTGTGCGCCCAACTCCAGCGGGGGTCGCTGGGGTCGGCTACAAAGATGTCGTCATCGACCATAAAGGCGTACTCGAGGCCGCGCCCAGCGCCGTACTGTTCGATCAAACTGCCGACGTCGGCGGCGGCGATAAGCGAACGGCTCAGCACCGCGTCATCCTGTCCGATGACGAGCGCGCCGTGGTTGACGGCGTAGGGACCGTCGATACCGAGCTGCTGCAAAAAGGGCAAGGCCGACGCTTGTGGGCGTCCGGTCAGCACCGACACGAGATGCCCTGCGTCCTTGGCCGCTGTGATGGCGGCCAGGATGCGGGGCGGAATCTCGCCCGCGTACGTGACGATGGTATTGTCGAGGTCAAAAGCCAGCAACATGCTAGGAGCGTACCCCGGCCCGCTCAGAAAATATGTGCTGGAGGCCCAGGGTGCTGGAGGCTCAGGGTGTCGGCAGCGTGAGTGAGATCTCCTCAACCTTACCGAAATCCGATAAGGGCCTGTCGAACTGCGCCGCGTCGCCGACGACCATGATCAGCATGTCCTCGGGACGAAACTCCCGACGCGCGACCGCGAGCACCTTGGCGGGCGTCATCGCCTCGACCTGCTCGATGTAGCGGTCGTAGTACCCGGCGGGCAGGTCCAAGACTTCGACGGCGCGGGCGGTGCGCTGCACGATGGCCGCCGGTGAGGTAAAGCGGAAGACGGCCCCGTTTAGGGTGTTGCTCTTCTGCACCTCCAACTCAGCCCCAGACACCGGGTTGGTAGCCATCTCGCGCATCTGCTCCCGCAACAGCTCGATCACCTGACCTGTCGCGTCGGTGCGGGTGAAGGCGTAGACCAAAAAGGTTCCCGGATAGCTGAAGCCCTGCTCAACCTGACTCCCCGCCGAGTACGCCAGACCACGCTTGGTACGAACCTCGGTAAATATCCGGCTGCTGAAGCCGCCGCCGCCCAAGACCGCGTTGGCGACGTCGAGCGCGTTGTACTCCGGGGTGTAGGCGTAAACGCTCGGGTAACCCATCAGCACGATGCTCTGGCCCAGGTCTTTTTGGGCGTGATAGATGCGCGGGGCCGGATCGGGATTGTAGGGCGGAAGTTTCGGGTAGCTGACCTTCCCCCACTCCCAACCGCCGAGGGTCCCCTCGAGCAGCGCCAACATCTGGGCGCTGTCGAAGTCGCCGCTGACGGCCAGCGCCGCCTCGTTGGGTTTGAAGTAGCGCTTGTGAAACGCGACCATATCGGCGCGGGTAACGGCGCTCACCGTTTGGGCGGTCGGGATGTACCCCGCCGGGTGCCCGCGCGCGACGCGCCGATAAAACTCCCGCACCGCGATGCTGACCGGGTCGTCGTTCTCGCGGCGGATGTCCTCCAGGGCGCGGCCCTTGGCGAGGTCGATACGCTCGGGGACAAACGTGGGCTCATCCAAAACACCGGCGAAGATGTCCAGCACCTCCGCGACGTTCTCGGTAAGGCTCGAAAAGCTCGCAGTCGTATAGAGGTCCGCTGCCGAGACCTCGACGGAGGCGGCCAGGGTCTCGAGGCGTTCGTCTATGTCGTCGGCGCTACGCCCCGCCGAGCCACCCGAACGCATCAGGTCGGCGGTCAGCGCGGCGAGTGAGGACTTGTTTTCAGGGTCGTACAGACTTCCAGTTTTAACGAACGCGGCCCCGCTGACAAGAGGCAGCGAGGGGTCTTCGAGCAGATAGACGACCAGCCCGTTTGAGAGCACCGCCCGCTCGGGCTCGGGTTCATTAAAGGTCACGTCGCCAAATTCGAGCGCCGCCGGGTCAGGCCAGCTCTCAGGGATGCCCGTTTCCGGATTGACGTTTTGGGCTGTGGCGGCCTGAGTGCCCGTTTGCGTCGGGGCAGTTGGGGACGCGGTTTGCGCGAGAGCAGAAGCGCTCAACACGGCGAGAAGGAGTGAGCACCCTGCTACGTGTCTAAAGGTTTTCATGGCCCCTCCTGGGCGTCCATACCCGTTGCACCGGCGTCGGCGCTCTCGGTAACCAAGGTGGCGACGGTGCGGTTTTCTTCTCTAAAAAGACGGCTCGCAGCACCCTTGACTTCAGCCGCCGTCACCGTGTCGTAGGTGTCAAGGTCGTCGAAGAGCTTTTCCCAGCTGCCCGCGAAGAGTTCGTTGTAGGCGAGGCTCGCGGCCAGCCCCGACCCGGACTCGAAGCTGCGGAGCACGTCGGCGCGCAGAAGCGTTTTAGCACGTTCCAGCTCGGCCCCTGTCATGCCCCCTCGCCCAACCTTAGCGAGTTCTCCGTACAGGGCGCGCTCGAGTTCCTGAGGTGTGTGCGGCGCGCGCGGTTGCAGTTCGATGGTGAACAGATTTGGGTAGCGGACGCCGGGGGTCGCGGCGCTCGTCGTGGCGTCGGCGGCGAGCTGCTGACGGGTAACGAGTTCACGGTAGAGCCGCGAGGTGCGCCCGCGCCCAAGGATGTAATCGAGCACATCAAGCACATACGCGTCCCGGTTCGGATAGGTCGGTTTGTGAAAGCCGACGACGAGCTGCGGGCTGGCAGCGTAGGGTACCACTACGCGCCGCTCGGCCCTCTGCTGCGGTTCGGCGGGGATGCTAGCTCGCACCTCCGGGCCACGAGGTACGAAGTTAAAGTATCTGCGGATGACCCTGATGTCGCGCTCCGGCCTCACGTCACCGACGAGGACGAGCACCGCCCGGTTGGGGTGGTAAAAGACGTCGAAGATGCCCTGCGCGGCGGTCGCGGTGTAGCCCTCGATCTCTTCGGCTGCGCCGATAAGCGGCCTTCCATAAGGGTGTTTTTGGAAGGCTTCGGCTAAAAACGCCTCGTAGAGAACGCCGTCCGGCGAGTCTTCCGAGCGTTGGCGGCGCTCTTCACGCACGACGTCGCGCTCCTCATAAAACGATCTAAAGATCGGATTGGTCAGTACGTCGGCGTAGACGCGGGCGTAAAGTTCCAAACGGTTCGCGGGCAGCGACACGGTGTATGAGGTGCGATCATACGCGGTGCTGGCGTTTAAACCCTGCGCGCCGTTGTCGGTAAAAAGCGTGTCGAGAGCGTTTGGACTGGCTAAAGCTTGGGCCGCGGCTTGGGCGTCGGCAAAGGCCTTTTCAAAAACGGCCAGCGCGTCCCCGGATGCGCCCGCGTCGCGGGCAACGCTGAGGGCGCTCGCGGCAACCTCAAGGTCTTCGAGCGCCTCTTCCTCCGCCTCTAGGTCGTACGAACCAATCGAGCGTGTTCCCTTGAAAGCCATATGCTCGACCATGTGGGCGACGCCGCCGAGCCCCAGCGGTTCGTCGACGCCGCCGACGTCGAAGCTCAAGTTAAAGTCGATGACCGGCGCGAAATCGCGGACCGCCATGATGACGCGTAGCCCGTTCTCCAAGGTGTACTCGTGAACGTCTTCCGCCAATTCGTCCTGCGCTTGCGCCAGGGGTAGTGTCAGCAGCGCGAACAACCCGAACAGCCTGATGCGATCCATCCGTTCACCTCTCGACTCTTAACAAACAATTGCGCCGAACGTCTTTGGGACGATTTTGGGGCGATGGGTCATGTTAAGAAGTTTTGCAAAAGCACGTCAAGCGGCCGCCTCACCTTTAGCTGGCTTAGTAGGTAGCTCGAGAACTTCGACCCCTAGAAAACGGGCTTAAAAAGGTTACCGACACCCGGCAAAACTGTCTCCCCTACAAGACGTTTTATAGCCGCGTGGTAAACTTCTAAATGTAAACACTTATGGTTTTAGGCCCTACCTCACGGCTTAAATCACGTCATCGGAGGTTTGTGTGTATAGAGGAAGAGAAGGGCAGTGGGCCTTTGTGCTCCACCGGTTGTCCGGGGTGGCGCTGGCACTCTATCTGCTGCTGCATGTACTCGATATCAGCTTGGTCATGTACGGTCCCGAGGGTCCTTTCAATACATTCCTGGCGTTTTACCACCAGTGGCCATTTCGTGTAGGGCTGATTCTCGTCATGGCGGCGGTTGTCTACCACGCCTTTAACGGTCTTCGGATCATCTTGATGGATTTTACCGACTGGGGCACCAAGTATCACCGTCAGCTCTGGTACGGCGTGCTGGGAGCGACTACGGTTGTTGGTATTCCGGTCCTGCTCAAAGTCGTGCCGGAAATCTTGGGTGTGGGTCATGGCGGTTAGACGTGGCCGTTAAACCTAGAACCCTGCGCGAAGCCCAGACGACCTACAGCACCAATAGCGAGCTAGCCTGGTGGGTATTCATGCGCGTGTCGGGCCTTGCCCTCATCTTTTTGGTCTTCGGTCACGTGTTTTTTAACAACCTCGCCTTTAACGCCGGAGAGATTGACTATACCTACGTCGCTAGGCGCTTCTCGAGGTCGTGGGTCAAGGTTTACGACACCTTCTTGCTGGGCTTTGCCATGCTGCACGGGGTTAACGGTTTGCGCTACAGCATCGAGGATTATGTGCGGGAGCCGGGACGCAGGTTTTGGGCCAAGGTCGCGCTCTACACCGTTGTAGGCGTTCTATTGGTGCTCGGCACGATGACGCTCTGGGCGTTTTCATATGAAGAGATGGGCGACGCAGTGCGCGCCCTTTAGGAGCAACATGTCACTACATAGGTTTGATGTGCTGGTCGTCGGGGCCGGAGGGGCCGGGCTGATGGCAGCGCGCTACGCCGCGCAGCATCCGGGGGTGTCGGTCGCGGTGGTCAGCAAGCTCTACCCGACACGCTCACATACCGGGGCGGCGCAGGGTGGGGTCGGCGCGGCGCTGGGCAACGTCTCCGAAGACTACCCGGAATGGCACGCTTTCGACACCATCAAGGGCGGCGACTATCTGACCGATCAGGACGTCGCCGAGATGTTTTCCCAAGAGGTCGTGGAGGCGGTGTACGAGCTCGAGCACATGGGCCTGCCCTTCTCACGTACCCCCGAGGGCAAGATCGCGCAGCGCAAGTTCGGCGGTCACACCAGGGAGTTTGGCAAGTCCGCCGTCGAGCGCGCCTGCTACGCCGCCGACCGCACCGGGCACATGATCTTGCAAACGCTCTACCAGCAGTCGATCAAAGATAACGTCGTCTTCTTTAACGAGTTTCACGTGCTCGACATCCTGATCGAACACGGTGAGTGTGCGGGCGTCGTCGCTTACGAACTGGCTACGGGTGAGCTGCACACCTTTCAGGCTAAGGCGACCATCTTGGCAACCGGTGGCAACGGGCGCATGTTCAAGGTGACCTCAAACGCGCACGCGTTGACCGGCGACCTGATGAGCGTGGTGTACCGCCGCGGCGTGCCCCTAGAAGACCCCGAGTTCTACCAGTTCCACCCGACCGGGCTCTACAAGCTCGGCGTCTTGCTGACCGAGGGGGCGCGCGGTGAGGGCGGCATCCTCCGCAACCGCGAGGGCGAACGCTTTATGGAACGGTACGCGCCTACGATCAAGGACTTGGCCCCGCGTGACATGGTCAGCCGCGCCATGTACATGGAGATACGCGAGGGGCGCGGGGCGGGGCCGGACAACGACTACATCCACCTCGACCTGACCCATATCGACGCGCACGTTATCGAGACGCGCCTGCCCGACATCACCGAGTTCTCCCGCATCTACCTAGGCGTCGACCCCATCAAGGAACTTGTACCAATTCAGCCGACCGCACACTACGCGATGGGCGGCATTCCCACAAAT
>CADCWP010000091.1:0-355 GCA_902806425.1 uncultured Truepera sp. | reverse complement strand
GGCGACAGCACGGTTGTTCCCGGCCTCTACGCGGCGGGTGAAGTCGCCTGCGCCTCCCTGCACGGGGCAAACCGTCTGGGGACGAACAGCTTAGGCGACCTTATTGTCTTCGGGCGGCGCGCGGGCATCTACGCGGCCAAGTACGCAGCTGAGGCGTCGTTCGCCAAACTGCCTGAAGGGCCCCAGGATTACGCCCGTAACCTGCTCGATAGGGCGCTCAGTGGCCCCGCTAAGGAGCGGGTGTCGCACATTCGCAAAGATTTACAAGAGTCGATGCAAGATAACGCCTCGGTATTCCGCACCTACGAGACGCTCTGCAAGCAGGTCGGGATCGTGCGAGAACTCAAGGCGCGGT
>CADCWP010000090.1:16344-32150 GCA_902806425.1 uncultured Truepera sp. | reverse complement strand
ATCTAACGCAGGTTATACACCTTCTGCTAGAGAGTTAGCCGGTAAAGCGGGGGTCAAGCTTTTGCACTATAGCGAGCTTGGCGAACTAAGTCCTTTTAATTCGTCTCAAGTAAATTAGCTTCAAGCACTACAAAAGACTCTTTTTGAGCAATCCCGGCAGGACGCGCTGCACTTAACGGTAAGATGGGCGCGTGAACGAGAGAGCCTTCCCTCGAGTCCTGCTGGGTGCCCTGGCGCTGTTGGCGCTTCTGAGCCTGTTCGTCGCACCCTGGGCTGCCATCAGCCGTGAGACCGGCGCGCGCGGCACGGTGCTGCTGCTCCCGAACCGCACCTACGACTTTACGGGCCGCACCGACCCGGTAGTGGTGCCGCTACAGGGCGTGGTGCTGGGGGTGAGCGCGCTCGCGCTTTTAGCTATCGCGGCCGGAGGTAGTCTGCCTGAGCGCCGCCGCAACGTCCTCTGGCTGGGGGCGGGCGCGGTGCTGGTGGCGACCGTCGTCTGGGGCAGCGTCGCGGTGGGAAGGGCCACGCAGGGCGCGCAGTACGCGGCGCTCTTGTCGGACGCTCAGGAAGAACTTGCCGATCCGGGCCGCCGCGTCGATGTAGAGGCGCTGGGGGCGGTTGTTGATGAGGCCCCCACGCTCGCCACCGAAGACCTGCTCGTCCGGTTGCAGGACGCCGGTCTTCGCATCCGTCAGCTTCCCTACGCGGCGACGAGTGCGGGGTTGGCAGCGGCGCTCACTTTCGCGGTCGGCCTCTTGGCGGTCGGGTTCGGGTTGCGGCTTTTTCCCCGCGTGGGCCATCTGTTGGAGCGTGCGCTCGAGGCAGTCGCCGTCCCCGCGACCTCGATCCTGTTGGCGCTGCTGGCGGCGGCGGTCGTCATCCTGGCCTTGCAACCTACGCCGGTCGGGGACGACGTGGTGGTTTCAGGGCCGCTCATGTACCTGGCGGGGCGCTTGGACGTGCTCTGGTACGCGTATCAGAGCCTTTTCGCTACCTCGCTCACGAACCCGGCGGGATTTATGGAGGCGCTCAAGTTTGCCACACCGCTGATCTTTACCGGGCTGGCGGTCGCGTTCGGCTTTCGGGCGGGGCTTTTTAACATCGGCGCGCCGGGGCAGATGGTGCTGGGCGGTATTTTCACCATGCTCGTCGGCGTCTATGTGCCGGGGCCGCGCCTGATCGTATTGCCGCTGGCGGTGTTGGCGGCTGCGGTCGGGGGCGGTCTGTGGGGCGCGCTGCCGGGGTGGCTCAAGGCCAGGTTCGGGGCGAGCGAGGTCATCAACACGATCTTGCTCAACTACATCGCCGCGTCGCTTCTCCTCTTTATCTTGTCGTCGCAGCAGGTATTCGCCGCGCCCGTGGCGCGCATCTTCGTCGCAGTCGGGGTGTTTGTGGGGGTCGCTATCGTCCTGAGCCTGATTCCGGCGACGCGCTCTCGTATGGCTGCGTCGCCGCGCCTGTCGGCGGCGGTCTCAGGCGTTCTGCTCCTCATCGTGATGGTGGTCGTGGGCTTGCCGAGAGCCGGAGACGGGCCGGTCAATCTGGGGCTGCCCTTTAAACCACCGGGTTCGGAACCGAAGTCGTACGAACTCTCCGAGGTGGCGCGCTTGCCGCAGCTCCCGGCGCTTCTAGGGGTGCCAGCTGGGACGTTTGGTGAGGCGGTGGTGCCGCTCAACGTCGGGTTGTTTGTGGCCCCGGTCGCGGCCCTGCTGATTTTCGGGTTGCTCGGCGTGGCGTGGCGGCTACGCTGGCCGGTCAGGTTGGTACTGGCGTTGGTCGCAGGTGGCTTGGTCTACGCGCTCTTCGGAGCGCTCGGGCTGAACGCGCGCCCAACCCTGATCCCGCCGACAAAGCTCAACGTCTCGTTTTTGGTCGCGCTTCTTGCAGCTTTCTTGATGTACGTGATCTTGTGGCGCACGACCTGGGGCTATGAGCTGCGAGCGGTCGGGCTCTCGCCCAAGGCGGCGGAATACGGCGGGGCGAACCTTCCCGGCAGCGTGATCTGGGCAATGGCTCTGAGCGGCGCGTTCGCCGGGTTGGCAGCGTCGCACTACGTGCTGGGGGGCGCGTTGGAAGACTACTCACTGCGGCAGTCGCTACCCATAAGTGACGGTTTCGACGGGATTGCGGTGGCACTTTTGGGTCAGAACACGCCGCTCGGGGTGGTGCTCTCGGCATTCCTGTTCGGCGTCCTTAAAAACGGCGGCTCGGCGCTCAACATAACCTTCACCGACCTTACCCGCGACGTCGTAAACATGATCCTGGCGCTCGTGGTGCTCTTTATCGCAGCCAAAGGCTTTTTGCCGGAGCGTCTGACGAACCCGCTCCGGCGCGTGCCGAAAGACCCTGGTGACAGAGGTTATCAAGACGTAGCTCCCGTGCTGTCGCCGACCGCCAAGGAACCGCTCGACCCGCCCGGACGGGCGCAGCGCACGGGGGAGGGTTCATGATCGAGACGGCGCTGCTGTTAACGCTCGTCGCGTCGGCCTTGCGGGCGACGACGCCGCTTCTCCTGGCCGCGCTCGGCGGCATGTTCAGCGAGCGTGCAGGCGTGGTCAATATCGGCCTCGAGGGCATCATCTTGTTCGGCGCGCTCGCCGCTGCTGTAGTCGCCCGCTTCGCCGAGCTGCCCGCCATAACTCAGAACCCGCAAGCCGTCGTCGCCTACGCGCCGTGGCTCGGGCTGCTGGCGGCGGCGGTGGTCGGCGGCGTAGTCGGCTGGCTGCACGCCTTCATCTCGATCCGCTTCAAGGCCGATCAGGTCATCTCAGGAACTGCGATCAACCTTATGGCGATAGGGCTCCCGGCGGTTATCCTGACCGGCTTATACGACAACTCGTCGAACAGCGAGCCCATCCGCAACCGTCTGCCGGAGTGGGGCGTCGGCGCGATGTCGTTCAGCCCGCTCGTCTACTTGGCGTTCGTGCTGGTGCCGGTCACGTATTACGTCCTCTTTCGCACCCCCTTCGGGTTGCGGCTGCGCGCGGTCGGCGAGCATCCCGAGGCGGCGGACAGCGTCGGCGTCGATGTCCGGCGGATGCGCTACTACGGCGTCGTCATCTCGGGGGTCCTGGCGGGGCTCGGCGGCGCTTATTTGAGCATCGGCAACCTCAACCAGTTCATCTCGGAGATGTCGGGTGGGCGCGGCTTTATCGCGCTGGCGGCGCTTATCTTCGGCAAGTGGCACCCGCTCGGCGTCTTGGGCGCGACGCTGCTTTTCGGCGCGTTCGAGGCGGCGGCGACGCTGTTGGGTGGCAGCCAGCTGATGCCGCCGACCATCGTACAGAGCCTTCCCTTTATCCTGACGATGTTCGTGCTGGCCGGGTTTATCGGGCGCTCGGTCGCGCCGCGCGCTATCGGCAAGCCCTTCGACAAATAGCCTAGATAAAAATAGCCTAAACAACAGGAGAAACTATGGACAGAGCCGCAGGCGTTATCTTACATCCGACCTCGTTGCCCGGTGGGCATGGGGTCGGCGACCTGGGCGCACATGCGTACGCCTGGGTAGACTTTTTAGCGGCGGCCAAGCAGAGGCTCTGGCAGGTGCTGCCGCTCGGGCCGACCGGCTACGGCGACTCGCCGTACCAGAGTTTCAGCGCCTTTGCTGGAAACCCGAACCTGATCAGTCTGGACAAGCTGGTTGCGGAGGGGTTGCTCGAGCCCAGCGACCTCGAGAACGCCCCCTCCAACGACGGACGCATCGACTACGGCGCGGTCATCCCCTTTAAGGAGGCTGCGCTGGGGCGCGCGTTTGGCACCTTCCAGACGGGCGCGACGGCTGAACAAAAGGACGAGTTTGGACGGTTTTGCGACGCGCAAGCCTACTGGCTCGACGATTACGCGCTCTTTATGGCCCTTAAAGAGGCGTGCGAGGGTCAGGCCTGGAACGCCTGGGACGAACCCCTCAGAACGCGCGACGGGGGTGCCTTGCAGATGTTCGAGCGTGAAAACGCCGAGAGCATCCTGCGCCGCAAGGTCTGGCAGTGGTTCTTTTACCGGCAGTGGCTCGCGCTCAAGGCTTACGCCAACGGCAAGGACATCCAGATCGTCGGCGACATCCCCATCTTTATCGCCTTCGACTCAGCCGACGCCTGGGCGAACCCCGAGCTTTACTACTTCGACGAGAAAGGCAACCCGGAGGTCGTGGCGGGGGTGCCGCCGGACTACTTCAGCGCCACCGGGCAGCGCTGGGGCAACCCCATCTACCGTTGGAGTGAGATGCAAAACCGGGACTTCGCGTGGTGGGTGTCGCGGTTTCGTTCGTCTTTAGACTTTTACGACCTCATCCGCGTCGATCACTTTCGCGGTTTCGAGTCGTACTGGGAGATTCCTGCGGATAAGCCGACTGCCGAGGAGGGCCGCTGGGTCAAGGGTCCCGGGCAGGCGCTTTTCGACGCCCTTAAAAAAGACTTGGGCGAGCTGCCCATTATCGCCGAAGATTTGGGCGTCATCACCCCCGAAGTCGAAAGTCTCCGCGACGCCAACGGCCTGCCGGGGATGAAGGTCTTGCAGTTCGCCTTCGCCGGGGGCGGGGCCGACCCTTATTTGCCGCACAACTACGCGGAGAACTGCGTCGTCTATACCGGCACCCACGACAACGACACGACGCAGGGCTGGTTCGACAAAGCCCCCGAGCCGGAGCGCGATTTCGTCCGGCGCTACCTGGCTAGGGACGACCACGCCATCGTCTGGGAACTTATCCGGCTGGCGTACGGCTCGGTTGCCCGGTACGCCGTCGTGCCGCTGCAAGACGTTTTGCAGCTCGGCTCAGACGCGCGGATGAACACGCCGGGGGAGGCGGGGGGCAACTGGGGCTGGCGCTTTTCGGAGGGGCAGTTGGGAAGCTGGCTCGCGCCCGCCCTGGCTGAAATGGCCGAACTCTACAACCGGGTGCCGGGTGCCGGGGCGGCGGACACCCCGTACCGGCAGAGTGTGACTGAAACAGGTGTTGAAGAAGCGACCTAGATATCACTAGCTAATTAGAGGAGCAGGGTGCCTGACGCTTACACCATCGATATCAACCACGCGCCGAGCGCCGAAGAGCAGGCCGCGGCGCAAAACGGCTGGCTCTGGGCGTACAACGTCGCGCAGACGGGCGACGACGCCTACACCCCGCTCGTCATCAGCCTGCGCGATGGTGATGGGAACGTCGTGGGTGGGCTTATCGGCAGCTACTTGTGGGGCTGGCTCAAGATCGAGTCGTTTTCGATGGAGCCGTCCCTGCGCGGGCGTGGTTTTGGTACCAAACTTCTGCTGGCTGCCCAAGACGACGCCCGTGAGCGCGGTTGTCTGAACATCTGGGTGGACACCTACAGCTTTCAGGCGCGGCCTTTTTACGAGCGTTTCGGCTTCGAGGTGTTCGGTGAGCTGGGCGACTACCCGCCGGGGCACACGCTCTACTTCATGCGAAAGCGGCTCGAGCCCGCGCAATGACGGGGAACTGTCCATCATGAGCGCCTTGTTCTGACAACACCGCGCGAGTTTGAGGAGAGCACGATGGCTATCCGCACTGCACAGCTTCACGACGTTGAGCGCATGGCCGAACTGGCCGACCTCAAACGGACGGAGTGCGAACGGTTTTCGCCGACGTTTTGGCGCAAAGCTGAGGGGGCTAAAGATGGGCAGATCACCTTTTTCCGAACACTCCTCGAGCGCCCGAAGGTGATCGCCCTGGTATGGGATGAAGGCGGGGTCGAAGGGTTTATCATCGGCAGCGTCGTCCCTCCGCCTCCGGTCTACGACCCCGGCAAAAACGTCTGTGTCGTGGATGATTTCGTGGTGTCGAACTCGGAGCGGTGGTCTACGGTCGGTGTGGCGCTTCTCGACGCGGTGCGTGAAAAGGGTGAGGGCCTAGAGGCGCGGCTCTCCGTCGTCGTCTGCGGTCACCTCGACGAGCCGAAGCGGGCGATGTTGCGGGAAAATGGTTTTGCCATCGCGTCGGAGTGGTACGTCAACCCGGCGTAGCCGGAGTGGACGGGATGGACGACGCCATCTGCGCCAAGTTTGTCGCCTTTCAGGATGGAGGTCGTCTACTATGGATTTGGCCGCCCTTTTACAACGGGTAGCGGAGATTGATCGGCATAGAACCGCTCGTGGCTTCCTTCGGTAGAGGCGCTTTTACAGCTCGCAACTCAGGGCAACACGGTACTGGACCCCCTGTCAACGCTGATCAGCGCCTCCGTCAAAGTTGGGCAGGGCAACTTTTTTTACCCGCAGGTGGTGCTCGAGGCTCACAGCGGCACCCTCGTTCTCGGAGACGAGAACTGCTTGTATCCGCAGACATTCCTTTTTGCAGAACAGGGCAAACTTTCGGTCGGCCATCGCAACGTCTTTGGTGAAGGCGGCGTCACCTTCAAAACCTCGGCGGCAGGGGAGAGCCTCGTTGTCGAGGATGAAGGAAGATACAATCAGGGCGCGACTGTTCTGGGAACCAATCGGCTGGGGACGGGTTCTCAAGTGTTGGGTTCTATCACCGTGCAGAGGTGCGAACTGGGCGCGGGTGAAAGTTACCGGCATCCTGATCCGGATAGGCGTGGGGGCGTTCTCAAAGGCGTCGGGGCAGCGTGTGGTTTGGCGGTCTACCGTGGCGAAGTCATGAACGGCCGAATCAAACAAGACAGTATCGAGCGGCAGACGGTGTATCACCCAAAGGGGTAGCTCGAGCTACCCCTTTGCACGTAACGTAAGCTTAGGCATTATCTAAGGAGTCTTTATGAACGCTATCCAGATCGACAAAAACGGCGGCCCCGAGGTTTTACAGTTTAAGGACGTGCCACGTCCCGAACCCAAAGCCGGTGAGGTGCGGGTCAAGGTCGAAGCCGTCGGCGTCAACTTCATCGACATCTACCGCCGCGAAGGCGTGTACAAGGTCGCGCTGCCGCACATCCCCGGCACTGAGGCGGCAGGCACCGTCGAGGCGGTCGGGGAGGGCGTAAGCAACCTTAAATCAGGCGACCGTGTGGCGGGCACGGCGTTTGAAGGGGCGTACGCCGAGGCTGCGGTGTCCCCTGCGGAGAAGGTGGTCAAGCTTCCCGAGGGGGTGACGAGCGAAGCGGCCGCCGCCGTGATGCTCCAGGGGATGACGGCGCACTACCTTGCGCACAACGTCTACCCGCTTAAACCCGGCGACACCTGCCTCGTCCACGCGGCGGCCGGTGGGGTCGGGCTCTTGCTCACGCAGATGGCAAAACGCCTCGGAGTACGGGTGATCGGGACGGTTTCAACGGAAGAAAAGGAACGGCTGGCGAGGGCCGCCGGGGCCGACGAGGTGGTCCGCTACACCGAGACCGACTTTGAAGCCGCTGTTAAAGAGCTGACAGACGGGCGTGGCGTCGCGGTCGTCTACGACTCGGTGGGGAAGACGACGTTTGACAAAGGGCTCAACTGCCTCCAACTCCGCGGGATGATGGCGCTGTTCGGGCAGTCGAGCGGGGCGGTACCACCCTTCGACTTGCAAGTTTTGAACGCCAAAGGCGGGCTGTTCGTGACCCGTCCGTCTTTGGCGCACTACACCGCTACGCGCGAGGAGTTGGAAAAACGGGCGGGGGACGTGCTCGGCTGGGTTGCAGGGGGTGAACTAACAGTGAGGGTGGACTCGAGTCTCCCCTTAGCCGAAGCCGCCGAAGCGCACCGCCGTCTCGAGGGGCGGGAAACGTCAGGAAAGGTACTGCTAACTCCTTCTTAACCTTTATTTGTGACGGCTACCGCGTGAGAGCTCAGCGAGGTCAGGCGCGAAGCGTCCGGTTTTCGCTTATGTAGGCGACTTAGGATGCGCCGCGCACTGGCGCAAAAAGCGCTCGAAGTCTCCCAAAGAGGTTCCTGCCCCGGCTAAGGCGAACGCATAGACGTCCACGCTGGAAAATACGCTGCCATAGCCGTCGGCCTCTTTGAGGCGCAGGATTAGGTCCCGGTCGACACCGTGCAGGCTGTCGTGAAGTGCGTGGTGATGGGCTCGGCGCTGGTCGTACCAAGCGCCGCTCCAGCCCCAAAAATCCAATTTCCACAGGAGACCGGATTGTTGAGAGCTAAAGGTAAAACCTTCATAAAGGCCCGGTGTGGCCGGGAACTTTGGGGCGGGCAGGATGTGCTCGTCGTGAACGGCGACCCTAGCTAAGGCGTAACCCTGCCGCGTAAGCTGAGCTCCCAGTTCGGGAACAAGCCCTAGCAGCATTCCTGCCTCTGCGGGCTCGAGCCGGGCGTAAAGGTCGATGTCCGGCCACACCATCAGGTCAAGGTCTACGCTGCCCGCGATCTCGACCCCGCCGATCTCGCGCTCAAGCAACTCGAGCACACCACCTTTTAGGATTGACAGGGCTTCGGCGCGCAACGCCTGCGATTTCTCGTTCCTATTCATAAAGATACACGTTCTTCATAGCAATCCCCTTGCTGACGCAGGTACGTCTCATTTTTCGTCATACCTGCTTCTCGCTCTAAAACTAAATATCAGGTCCTAAAAAGAACACTTTCGCGCCGGAAGCTGCTCAGAGCGAACCAGAGTAGCAGCGCGGCCAAGCCCAGGCTCGAGCCCCACGCCCACAGCGCCGACCTCAAGAAAAACGTCCCCTGCACAAGGTCGTTCATCAGTAAAAGCGTTCCAAACGCCGGGAGCGCGTAGAGAAGCGGGTGCATGAAGAACTCGGCGAATTGCAGCGCCACGACCGGCAGCACCAGCACCAGGCTGAGCGGCGCGACGTAGCTCTGCGCTTCTTTAAGCGAGCGAGCGAAGAGGGTGACGGCGATAAGGAGCGCCGCCACAAGCGCTGCGAGCAGCACCGCGCTGAACAGCAGCGCGAGCACCGCCCCACCGCGGACGCTCAGCGACCCGCCGAGGCTCGAGGCCAGCTCCCCGGCCTCTCCGCTCAGCCGCCCGATGAAGAGCAGCCCCAAAAGTGCCCCGCTCGCCAGAAAGCCGACGATAGCTACCAGCGCCGCGCTGAGACCGAATAGAAGCGTTGCTAAAAACTTGCCGACGACGACCTCTGCGCGCCGCACCGGGGTCACGAGGAGCGCCTCCAAAGTCCCCCGCTCCTTCTCGCCCGCGGTCGCGTCGATAGCGACCATCTGCCCACCGGTCAGCGTCCAGACGACGATAAAAAAGGGAATCAGCCAGCCCAGCGAGCCGCTCGCGCGCTCCGCCGCCGAACTCGCGTCGCGGGTCGTTAAGACGACCGGCGTCAGCACGTTGGGGTCCAAACCGGCCCGCCGCACCTGCGCCTGTACCCGCGCCTTCTGGAAGGTGTCGATAGCTCCTGTGAGCTTTTCGGTGACGAGTTCGGCGCGTAAGCCGCCGCTCTTACGGTAGAGCGTCAGCGGCGCGTTTCCGTTTCGGAGCTGGGCGGCGAAGGTCGCAGGTATCTCGAGCGCCGCCACAACCGCTTCCGAACGCACCGCCTCGGCTGCGTCGGGGACGGCGATCAGGCGAATGTTCTCCTCTGAAAGCGCCCGCACCAGCGCCGCCGGTAGGCGTTCCAAGCCCTCTGCTCCGACTTCGCTCTCGGTCACCGCCTCGCGCCCGAAAAGCCCGCCGATCAGGAGCGGTAGCCCGAGCATGACGAGGGGTAGGACGAGGAGCGGGATAAGCAGGTTGGCGAGCACGGCGCGGTGGTCGCGCAAGGTCGATACGATCTCGCGTCCTGCGATGGCAAAGACAAAAGGTAGCCTCACGCGCTCACCTCCAGACGGCGTTCTACAAGCGTGAAAAAGGCCCGCTCGAGGCTTCCCACCCCGGCCTCGTGCATCAAGCTCTGCGGTGTCCCCTGCGCGATCAGCTCGCCGCCGTGGAGGACGGCGACGCGGCCACACAGCTCCTCGACCTCGCCCATCACGTGCGTCGAGTAGAGCACCGTGCGCCCGCCCGAGGCGGAGTGTTTAACAAACTCCAGGACGTTCCGCCGCGCCATTACGTCGAGTCCGGCGGTCGCCTCGTCGAAGAATAGGATGTCGGGGTCGTGCAAGACCGCCCTGGCGACGACGATCTTTTGCTTCATGCCGGTCGAGAAGTCGCCCGCCCGTTTGTCCAGGGCGTCGCCAAGACCTAACAGCGCGTCGAGTTCGTCTATCCGCATATCGACCTGCCGCTTTGTCAATCCGTAGAGCCGTCCGAAATAGCGGAGGGTCTCCCGGCCCGTCAGCCGGTCGTAGAGACCCATCCCGCTGCCCACGACGCCGATCAGCCGCCGCACCCGCTCGGGCTTCCTCACCACATCGAAGCGGCCGACTACGGCGCGCCCCTGCGTGGGTGCGAGCAGCGTAGCTAGTATGCGCAGCGTCGTCGTCTTGCCCGCGCCGTTCGGTCCCAGGAGCCCGAACACCTCACCGGGCGACACGGCAAACGACACGTCGCGCAGGACGGGCGCACTTCCGAATGTTTTGCCCAAAGCTTCCACGAGGATCATGAGCCCATCATAGAGGGCGGCTCGGGGCACGCCCCGTGTATCATGTGGGCGTGCCCGAGCACGACTTCGCCGCCTTGGATAATCTTCAGCTCATCCCCCGGTTGCTGCACGCGGTCAGTGAGCCTGACACCCACGCCCGCCTGTTGGGGCGTGAGCTGAGCGCGCCGCTCTTGCCCTTTCTGGACGGGCCGGAGAGCGGTGCCGAGGCGCTCGGCTTGGTCCGCGCGGAGGCGTTATCCGGCCATGACGGCGAGCTGTCGGCGTTTCTACCGCTGTTAAAACCCGAAAAGATGGGGCTGCTGATGCCCAGGGTTAAAAAGTTGGCGGCGAGGGGTGCCGCGGGATTCGTCCTAGACCTGACGGCGCTCGCCGAGTCGCCGCCTTACGGCCCGCTCGAGTGGCACCCGCGGACCCGCGAGGACCTGGCCGAGTTGCGCGCCGCCGCCGGGGTGCCCCTGTGGCTCTACGGCGTGTGCAGCGTGTCCGACGCGGAGGTCGCCAGCGAAGCGGGGTTAGAGGGCGTTGTGGTCAATACCGGAGCTGGGACCTTTTTAGGAGCGCCTGCGACGGCGGAGGTGTTCCCCGACATCTTCGACGCGGTCGCCGGAACGGTGTCGGTCTACGCCGGGGGCGCGGTGCGGAGCGGCGTTGATGTGTTTCGCTATCTCGCGCTGGGCGCGGAGGCGGTGTTGGTTGACAGCGACCGCTCGCTCGTCAACCTGCGCGCCGAACTCGCCTACGCAATGCGTCTGACCGGCTGTGGGACGCTCGCCGACATCTCGTACGAGGCGATCTTCGCGCCGCTTTTTAGCGAAGTCTAGCCCAGAGGCATCGGCTCCACAACGTCCCCTTGCAGCACCGACAGGACACACCGCTCGAGCTGCTCACTGAACGGCTCGTCGGTCAGGCCATACTTCATCGGGAACTTTAGCCGCGTTTCGGCAGCCTCTTCGGCTAGGGCGCGGCAGGTGTCGAAGGCGGCCCCCAACTGTTCCTCTGAGAACGTGCGCGGCTCAGTCAGCGGCTCCTCTTGGGCGGAGGCCCAGATGCCGCCGAGCAGACTACAGGTGAGTAGAAGTGACGACCCTCGTTTCATCTCTTGCTCCTCTCGGACCTCGGTACGGGCAGTTTAGAGGCCGGAAAACGTCGGCGGATGAAAAAGGGGCGGTTTTCTCTTAACGCTTTAGGGCCCGCAGCCGCTTGGCGGCCTCCGCCGCCGTGACCTCACCGCGCTCCAAAAGCCCCAAGATATCGGTGCGTTCCTCGCGAACCTCCTGGGTTTCGGGTGGGCTCTCATAGCCGAGTGAGCGCAACATTCCGTCGAAGCGCACCCGCACGGTCGGGTACGACACGCCCAAAATCCGCTCGACCTCCTTTAAGTTGCCGCGCACTCGCAGAAACAGGCGCAAGAACTCGAGGTTTTCGGCGCTGAGCAGCGCGAACTCGTTGGGTGTAAAGCGGCCCTCGATGGTGACGCCGCTTTCAGGGCATTCGAGCCGCGTTACCTCCAGCGGCCCGCCCGTGACCGGGCAACGGGTCGGCATAGGCAGACTCATACGTCCTCCGCCCGGATATCTACGTCGCCTGCCGTTAACCGCAGCTCTAAGCGGGCCTCACCCGCGCCCAGCGTGCCTTCAAACTTGTGCGTGGCAAAACCGCCGCTGCGGGTAAAACCGGGCGGCAGATCGAGGTCGCCGCAGGTCGCGCTGCCGGTGATCACGGCGGAGGAGCCCGCCAAAAAGATCACGTCAACGTCGCCCGAGGTCGCCTTCAGACGCCCCTCCCCGGCACGTGGGCGTAGCTTTAAGGTCACGTCCCCGGCGGTCACCGTGAGGTCGACGGTCTCGGCTTCCAACACGTCCAGGTCGCCGCCGGTGAAGGTGCCCCTAAGGGTCTTGACACCGCGAACCTCACCGTCCCCGGCAGCGATACCGAGTTCCAAACCCATCTCGGCGGGCAGCCGCACCGAGACGTCCCCAGCGGCCTTGTGCAGCCGCGTAAGCCAGTTCCCTCCAGCTCCTTTGTCGGCCCCTTTAATGTCAGGGGGCGTGCGGATGAGGTAGCCGGTGTCGTTACGCTCTACGGTGGCGTGGCCGGTGACGACCGGGTTGCTCAGGCTGGGGTCGCTTCTGACGTCCAGGTCGCCGCAGAAGCCGACCAGTTTGACCCAAGTTACCGGGGTCTCAGTAGATACGGCGGAGGAACTGTGCGGAGATTGGTGGGAGCGGCGGGCGGCTTGAGCAAGGGCTGAGGGAGGAAGCGGAGGCTGCACGCCAGACGGTGTGGGCGGAACCGGGATTTCGGGCTCACTTGCCTCTTGCGGCGTCACCTGAAGCCGCGCCGCATCGTCTGGGCCTTGCGTTTCGCTCTCGTTAAGGGCCGCGAAGAGGACCTCAGCCTCGTCCTCGCTGATGCGGCCCGAGTTGAGAAGGGCTTGGACGCGTTTTCGTTCGCTGTCGTTCATAAGGGGCTCTCTTTCGGGTCGGGTCCGGGCTCGAGGCGTTCGGCCAGCCTGTGAAGCTGCGCAGCCAGCCGTGAGCGCCACCCAAAACGTCGCTGAGCGTGTCCTAGTGACGCGAGCTTGAGTTGCTGCACGAGCCGCCACTCCTCCGCCTCTCGCTGCAACCGCTGGGCGCGGGCTCGAGCGTCCGTGACTTCGCCGTGAAACCTGCTGTAAGGGTCCATAACGCCTCCTCCTTTACTAAAAGTAAACCATTATTTAAAAAATGTCAAGATAAAATTACTAAATAGCAAATTTAGTCTTAATAGGATTATAAATATATATGAGCCGCCTTATATTCCGTGTAAAGACCCGGGCCCTCAGACGATAGACGGAGGCGTGGCGATATATAGGTATTGGTATGGTCAGGGTCATGAGCACCCCATTGCCCCGCATCTTCGACGCGCAGCACCGCACGCTCACCTTCGGCATCCTTCTCGGCGTCACCTTGGTCGCCTTTGAAGCCCTTGCGGTCGTCACCATCGCCCCACGCTTTTCCGCCGAGCTGGGCGGGACGCACCTCTACGGGTGGGTCTTTAGCGGTCTCCTCCTGACCTCGCTTTTCGGGACGGTGTTGGGCGGTCAGCTCTCCGACAGCCGGGGGCCGGGCTGGGTCATCCTGCTGGGGATCATCGTCTTCGGGTTGGGGCTGGTTGTCGGGGCCGCCGCGCCGAGTATGCCGGTGCTGCTCATAGGCCGACTGTTGCAGGGCCTGGGCGGCGGGGCGCTGGTGACGGCGCTCTACGCGGTCGTCAACCTCGCTTATGACGACCGGCTGCGCCCGTCGCTGTTCGCAGCGATGTCGAGCGCGTGGGTGGTGCCGGGGCTCGTGGGGCCGCTGCTGGCCGGGCTCGTCGCCGAGGCGGTGGGCTGGCGGGCGGTCTTCTGGGGGCTGTTGCCGCTACTGGTAGGGGTGGCGGGGTTGACCGTTCCGGCGTTCGGACGGTTTCTGAGGCCGGACGCGCCGAAAGCGCCGAGTCGGCTGCCGCAGGCGCTCGGGCTTTCGCTCGGCACGGGGTTGTTTCTAGCCGGGTTGACGCTCGCCTCGTGGTGGGGGCTGGTGCTTTTAGCTGTGGGCGGGCCGCTAGCTTTTTGGAGTCTTCGTAAGCTCACGCCTGCCGGAACGCTCCGCGCACGTCCGGGGCTGCCCGCGGTGGTGGCCTCGAGGGGCCTTTTTTACGCCGCCTTCGGCGGGGTGGAGGCGTTTTTAGCCTTTATGCTGACCCGTGTCCACGGCTACTCGGAGGCGGTCACGGGCGTCGCCATCGCTACGGGCGCGCTCAGCTGGGCGCTCGGCTCGTTTGTGCAGTCGCGGCTCGACAAACGCGGTGCGGGCGACCTCGAGCGGGCGCGGCGGATACGTCTGGGTACAGTTTTGCTGAGCATAGGCTTGCCCGTTCAGCTCGTAGCTCTTTTCGCGCCCTCATATTCGCTGCCGATCAGCGTGGTGGGCTGGGCTACGGCGGGGCTCGGTATCGGGCTCGCGCACGCGACCGCGTCGGTGCTGGCGTTCGCGTACGCGCCGGAGGGTCAGGGCGGAACGGTTTCGGCGTCGCTTCAGCTGGCCGATCAGTTTTCCTCGGCGCTGTCGACGGGCATCGGCGGGGCGCTGCTGGCGTTCGCTACCCGGCTCGGGTTTTCTGAAAGCAGCGGGGTCGCTTGGGCGTACCTGTTTTGCCTGCTGCTCATCGTTACGGCGGTGTGGACGTCCGGGCGCACCGGCGCGTCCGTCGACGTCGGGAGACGGGCGGCGGCGCTGGCCGAGGGACGCTAGAATAGGGCGTGAACAGCTCTTGTGACGGTGCAGGGTGATCGCCTACTTAGACGGCGTGGTTGCCGAGGTGCGGGCCGGAAGCCTGGTAGTGCAGGCAGGTGGCTTCGGGTTGGAGGTCTTCGCGCCCAAGTCCACGCTGATGGTCTCGAAGGTCGGCTCGGCCCTGCGGCTGCACACCTACTTCTTGGTTAAAGAAGAACTGCTGGCTCTGTACGGCTTTCACGACCGCGACATGCACACGCTTTTTACCTACCTGATCGGTGTCTCCGGGGTGGGGCCGAAGCTGGCGTTGGCGCTTTTGTCGGGAATGCAGACGCCGCTTTTAGCCGGGGCCATCTTACAGGGCGACGCGGGGCTCTTGGCGAGCACGCCGGGCGTCGGCAAAAAGATGGCGGAGCGCATTATCTTGGACCTCAAAAGCAAGCTTCCCGAGGAGTTGCTGGCACCGGGCGGGGGTGGCCGGGTCACGACCCTGATCTCACCGGCGGCTGAAGATGCGGTCGAGGCACTTTTGGCGCTCGGCTACCGCGAGACGCAGGTCAAGGGCGTGGTCGCGGAGCTGGCGCTCAAAGAACAAGAGGCGACCGCTGAAGCGCTTATCCGCAAGGCGCTTTCAAAGCTCCGTTAGCGCTGTGAGCAACCCGTTTTTAGACGGCAGCTTTTTCGAGCAGGAGATTATTTTTGCAAACGATCACTGCATTTTCGTGCAGACGCCGCAGCCGGTGCTGACAGGATCGGGGCTCATCGTCACCAGAGCGCCACGAGAGACCCCTTTCGACCTGACCCCAGAAGAGTGGGCGGCGACTTACGACTTGCTACAAAAAGCAAAGGCGTATCTGGACGAAACGCTCAAACCGGATGGCTACAACATTGGGTGGAATGTCGGGCGGGTCGGTGGGCAAGAAATTTCTCACGTGCATCTTCACGTTATCCCCCGTTTTGCCGACGAACCGCTGGCGGGTAGAGGGATTCGCTACCACCTCAAGGGGCCGGAAAACAGGCGGTCGTGAAGGTCTCTGAGGACGAAGTAACCGAGCTTGAGATGAGCGCAAGGCGGCTTAAGCAGGTCCGGGCGTACCTCCGTGACTATCCCGCCTCGGTCGTCGCCGTCTCGTACGCGGGTGACGCGCCGCCT
>CADCWP010000090.1:0-16334 GCA_902806425.1 uncultured Truepera sp. | reverse complement strand
AAAACATCGTCTCCGACCCAGTGCTGGCGCGCTTTTCTGAGCGCCTTAAACGAGAACGGCCCGACCTGACGCTCGAGGACCTTTTGAGGCTTCCTGTACCCGCAAGTGCTGGGGACCAAGAGGTCTATACTGCCCGTTTGGGCAAGTGGCTGTTTGAGAAGCGGATGCTCGAGCGGGCGTTGAGCGGTCAACCCTAGAGCTGAACACAGTAGTCCGTCTGAACCACCAAAAAACTTCGGCTTGAAACCGTTCAGGGTGATTCGGCAGCAAATTGGTGCCGAAGTTGCGCTGCTGGTCTAGTCGTCACCGGACTCAGGCAAGCTGGAGACACCGAGGACGGTGACGCACGGAAAGTGATCCGCAAAAGCTGGGATGATCCGGCTACTGAAATTGTCGGCAAGTTCGCTAGACACCAGGATGTGGTCAACTCGAGCGTTGGAGTGAGGAAGCGAGGTCTCGTCGGGCAGAACGTCCATGAGATTGAGCGTCTGCGTCAGGCCAGGCATCAGGTCCGATATATCGGGGTGGTTAAAATCCCCACACAACACGAGCGGGGACCCTAGCTCATCTATAAGCAGCTTTGCTGTTACCTCAGCAAGTTCTCTACCTTGTCGGCTCGCCCAGCTCGACCCTAAAATGTGTAGGGCAAAAGGTGCGTATTGGCAATCGTCAGCCCGTGCAGGCGCACGATCTGCACGAGCTTATCGTGGATAACTGCGGGTTTGCCCAGAGATAGAGGAAGATTTACAGGGAGGTGCGGACGGGGCAGCTTAACGGAGCGCGCGGCCTGAAACGGTCGTTTGGCGAGGACAGCGTTTCCTAGCCTGTAGCTTGCGTCGATGTGAGACTCGCTGGCTAAGCTCTCGAACACCCCTTGAAGCCCCAAGCTGCGCGCTATCTCGCCCGCTTGAGAGCGCCCCGCGTTGGCGTGAACTTCTTGTAGGCACACGAAGTCGGCGTCAATTTTCCTTAGCAAGCCGATGAAATAGTCCAGGTTTTCATATCCTAAGAGCTTGGCAGGGTCGTCAGGGTCTAAGCCGTAGCCACCGTTAACGTTCCACGTCATTAGCTTCAAAAACCATACCTCACGTAATGGCGGCGGGAAGCTCGCGTAGCTGACAGGCGGCTCAGCAGGCTCGCGCCGCCCCCATTCCAAGTAACGCCCTAGACCCAGGTACCCGACCCGGCCATTTGCACGGGCTCGCTGAGCGCCACGCTCGGCGGGACGGTCTCGAGGCCGAACGCGTCCCCTACCGCCCGGTAGGTCAGCTTGCCCTTATAGGTATTGAGGCCCTGGAGCAGCGCCGGGTCTCCTTGCAGCGCTTCGGTGCCGTTTTCGGCCAGCGCCAGCGCGTAGCGCAGGGTTTGGTTTGATAGGGCTGTCGTGCTGGTGTTCGGCACCGCTCCCGGCATGTTGGCGACGCCGTAATGCACCACGCCGTCCACCACGAAGGTCGGGTCGTCGTGGGTCGTCGGGTGAATCGTCTCGATACAACCGCCCTGGTCGACCGCTACATCGACGATGACGCTCCCAGGTTTCATGGTGCTGATCATGTCCCGCGTCACCAGATGCGGCGCGCGCGCCCCTGGAATCAGCACCGCCCCGACGAGCAGGTCGGCGCGCCGCACCATCTCCGCGATGTTGGCCGGGGTGCTGGCAAGCGTTTGGAGGCCCCTTCCAAAAACGTCGTCGAGGTACGCCAAGCGGGTGTGATTAATATCCAAAATCGTCACCCGCGCGCCGAGCCCAGCGGCGATCTTGGCTGCGTTGGTGCCGACGACGCCGCCCCCCAAGATGACGACTTCGCCCGCCTGAACCCCCGGCACGCCACCTAGAAGCAGCCCGCGCCCACCCAAAAACTTGCCCAGGTAGTGCGCGCCGACCTGCGCGGCCATGCGTCCGGCAACCTCGCTCATGGGCGTCAGGAGGGGCAGCGCGCCGCTCGGCAGCTGCACCGTTTCATAGGCGACGGCGGCGGTTCCGGCCTCTAGTAACGCCTCGGTCAGCGGACGGTCGGCGGCGAGGTGCAGATAGGTGAAGAGCAGATTGTCGCGCAAAAAGCCGTACTCCTGAGAGGTAGGCTCCTTGACCTTTAGGACCAGGTCTTGCGCCCAGGCTTCCGCCGCGCTGCCGACGATAGTCGCGCCCTGCGCCGCGTATTCGTCGTCGGAAAAGCCGCTGCCGACACCCGCCTGACTTTCGACCGAGACCTCGTGACCACGCGCGACGAGCGCGTGTACCGTGCCGGGGGTGGCCGCAACGCGGTACTCGTGGGTTTTAACCTCTTTGGGAACGCCGATATTCATATCCCTCACCTCGCTATGCATAGTCTATGTCAGTTTAGCGGGGAACACGCGTACTTTTTTCGGTGTGGGTGACAACGCCTAGATGTTTTTTGTGAGCCTGACCTGTACTGTCTCCAACCCGACGAGCAGTGTGTTGATGCCGAACGCGTAAGCGGCCTCCCAGCGCTCGCGTGCCTCTCCCTCCGACGGCGCGGCCACCTCCTCGAGCAGGTGGCCCGCGGTAAAGCTGCCGAACGTGCGAAAGGCGAAGCGCGCCGCTTCTCCGTCGAAACCTGCCCTGCGGAAAAGGTCGAGAACAGCGCCCTCCCACTCGGCGGCTCGCGGTGTGGCGAAGGGCCGCAGTGCTAGCAGGGGAAAAGCGCGCGGGTGGGCGAGCGCAACCCGGCGGTAGGAGCGTGCAACCCGGCGGACGTCTTTTTGCCAGGACTGTGGGCTCGAGCTGGGAATTTCAAGAAGTTCGACAAGGAGTTCAGCTACCCCGTCGAGCACCGCCTCCTTGTTGGCGACGTGGCGGTAGAGCGACATCGCCTCCACCCCGAGTTCAGCTCCAAGCTTGCGCATACTTAGCGCCTCGGACCCCTCACGGTCGATAAGTCCTAGCGCGGCTTTCAGGATGCTTCGGCGGGAGAGTTTGGGTCGGGTCATAGCCACCACTTGACAGCTTACACTGTAAGTTCTATGCTTGCATTGCTTACAGTGTAAGCAAATAAGATATGGCCGGTAGGCCCGGCGTGAAAGGATGTGCCACACATGACCCGTACCTTGAGCCTTGCAACTCGGCCTAGCCCCTTTGTGCTCGCCGCCCTCTGAATCCTCATAGGCTTCTTTTTTATCACCTCCGGGCTGCCCAAGCTTTTAGACGCTGGTCCGTTTATCGAGAGCTTCGGCCACTGGAGTCTGCCCGAGCCTGCTCTATTCGTCCCAACCATCGGTGTCCTCGAGGTGGTCGGCGGAGGTCTTCTGGCGCTCGGCGTGGCGACCCGCTACCTTGGACTTCTCCTGGCGCTCACCATGCTCGGTGCGGTCGTTACCGCCGGTCGGATTGACGGGGGCTCTCACCTGATCTTGCCCCCCATCCTCGGCCTGCTCTGTCTGCTCTGTCTGCTCTTTGCCACGCGCGGCAGCGGGGCGTGGCAACTGCTGCCCAACGTGACGCGGGGCGTGTTGCACTGGGGCAAACGCGTCACTTAAGTTCCGTTGCGGTAGCGTTTGGAGCGTAAAGATATGCTGAGATGGTTGCGAAGGTTTGGCGGGTGGGGGGTCGCCTTTCTCGTCGTGTTCGCCGCGGGGATCATCGGTTGCCAACCTGTTCTGAAGCGGCTGGGCGTCAGCTTGCCGTCCGGCCCGGCTGAAGTCACTGAGATCAGCCTGCCGGACGGCTTCAGCATGTCGGTTTTCGCCGAGGGTCTTTTGGTCCCGCGCTTTATGGCGGTCGGCCCGGACGGTACGGTGTTCGTCGCGGAACTCGGCAACAACCGGGTGTTGGCGCTCCCTTACGGTCGTGAGGGCGAGCGAACGGACGAGAAGGTCGTGGTCGCCGAGGACCTCGACCGCCCCTCGAGCCTGGCCTTCAGGCCCAGTACAAACGAGTTGTACGTCGGTGAAACCTCGCGTGACCCGGCTGAGGATCGAGGGGACGCGGGTGTTTAAACGTGAGATAGTCATCGACGACCTGCCGAGCCGTCGCCAGCACTTCACCACCACCGTCTTGTTCGGCGCGGACGGGGCGCTCTAGTGTCACTCGGAAGTTCGTGCAACGTCTGCCGTGAAAAAGATAAACGCCTCGCCGCCGTATCGGTGTATGACGCGGACGGCCTGCACGGGCAGCCCTTCATGACGGGTTTGCGGAACGCGGTCGGGCTCGCCCTCAACCCGGTCTCGGGTGAAGTCTGGGCGACCAACAACGGGCGCGACCTCTTGGGCAACGATCAGCCTCCCGAAACCGTGTACATGTTGCGACGGGGTGAGAACGCGGGCTGGCCGCGCTGCCACGCGGGGACGGTTATCGACCCGGACTTCGGGAGCGAAAGGGCCTGCCAAGGGGTTGCGGATCCCGCCATCACCGACACGGCTCATAGTGCGCCGCTAGGGGCTGTCTTCTACACCGGGGACGCGTTTCCCGAAGCTTACCGAGGCGACCTTTTCATCGCCTACCACGGTTCGTGGAACCGCGTCCCGCCGACAGGCTACAAGGTCGTGCGGGTACCCATAGAGGACGGCGAGGTAGCGGGTGAGCCGACGGACTTTGCAATGGGTTGGCTCGAGCAAGACGGCAGCAGCACGGGCCGTCCCGTCGGGACTGTGGTCGCGCAAGATGGAGCTTTGCTCGTCTCGGACGACAAAACGGGCATCATCTACCGCGTGAGTTATGATGCCGACCGCGCCGACGCTGGGCGTTAAGGCTGCGCGCAACATTACGGGCAGGCGAAGCCGGAAACCGCTCGAGGCGTCACGCACGCCCGGAAAAGGCGTTTTACGTCCAGACGCGGAGCAGCTTCAGCCTGCCCCCCTGCACCTCGGCGACCGCAACGAGGGTCCGTGAAGCGTCCACGAAACCGACGCGCCCCTCGGCCTGCCCCTCCGCGCCGAGCCGCTGTCCCTGCCGCACCCGCGCAACTTGCGCCGCGGTAAGCTCGAGCAGCGGGTAGGGGAGGGCGTCGGCGAGGCCGAAACCGGCGGTGGTCGAAAGGTTGTCCAGCTGTACAGCCCGCTCGAGCCCGAAGTTTCCCGAGCGCGTCCGCACCAACCCCGATAGGTGCGCCGGAACGCCGAGGGACGCGCCCAAATCTCTGGCGAACGCCCTGAGGTACGTTCCGGCCTGCACGCTCACGTCAAAGAGGGCGGTCGGAAACGCGCCGAGCGTCGGCGGTAGCGCCGGGGTACGCTCGAGCGGCCCCTGTAGACCCTCTCTGACCGGCGCGAACCCGAGCAGTTCTACGCTGATGTACCCGGCGGGACGGGGCTCGAGACTCAGATGTTCCCCTTTGCGCGCCGCCTCGTAGCCCTTTACGCCCCCCTTTTTAACCGCCGAATACTGCGGCGGCGTCTGTTCAGTTAGCGTTAGAAACGGCGGCAGTGCGCTCCGAATCTGCTTGGCGGTGAGCTGTAAGGCGTCCCCGGTTTCGCTGACCGGCCCTTCGGCGTCGAGCGTCTGGGTAGCGGCCCCGAACGACACCCACGCCAGATAGCGCTTTTCGGAAGCGGTCAGAAAAGGGGAGAGCTTGGTCGCGTCGTCGCTCAAGATAACCAGCACTCCCGTCGCCAGCGGATCGAGCGTCCCGGCGTGGCCGACCGCTTTAGTCTTTAAGAGGTGGCGCGCGCGGGCCACCACGTCGTGTGAGGTGAGGCCGAGAGGTTTGTCGACAATAAAAACGGGCATGGTCCAGTCTAACTGTGCTTCGGCGTCTTCTATTAACCTTGACAAGATGTTGTATATATACAACAATACGTTTTAAAAAACTGCATAACGTTGAGGTAATACGTTGCCTGAGAAGCTCAAAATCTATAACCGCTTGCAGGTGTTGCGCGCCGAGCGCGGGTTGTCCCGTCAAGATTTAGCGGAGGCGGTGGAGGTGAACTATCAGACCATCGGGTACTTGGAGCGCGGCGACTACAATCCGAGCCTCGAGCTGGCCTTTCGCTTTTCGGAGCTGTTCGACCTGCCCATCGAGGCGATCTTCTCGACGAAGCCGCTAAAACCCCTCAGCGATTCCCTGTACGCCGCCCGCAATGGTCAACCCAAGGAGGAGAGATGAACCAGCCTGTATGGAGACTGCTCGAGCCCGACCTACACGAATCACCCGTTGAGAGGAGCGTTTGATGAAACCTCCCTTCCGGCTTTCCCCGAGTGCTCCCCCTGCCTCCGGTTGGTTGCCGCGCCGTGTGCGCCGCCGGTTTGTCGTGGGCTACGCCCTCGGCTACTTCGGCCTCGTCTTCTTCTAGCTCCTTGCCAGCCTCCTTGATAACCCCTGGTTATTCGCTCCGGCGGCCCTTTGTGGGCTGACCTTCTTGCTCTCGTTCGCGCGCATTTTCTACGGCGCGCAGCCGTGGAACGTCGCCAACCGCACCGACGCGTAGGTAGACGAGCGGCAACGCGCCGTGCGCGAGCGGGCACACTACCTTGCCTACAACGTGTGGGCGATTGGGTTCTCGCTGGGGCTGTTCTACTGGTACTTCGCGGGCGAATTCGGCTGGTGGCTGCCTAGCTCCTACAACGAGCGCACAGCGCTGTTCTGGACGCTGCTGCTCTCGCTCGCCTCGCTGCCCTCGGCCATCATCGCTTGGCTCGAGCCCGATCCCGTGCCTCAAGATGCGCCAGCAACGGAGGCTAAGACCGCTCGCTAGCTCATATACTGAGCTGTGCGCCGTCTTCTGCTCACTTTAGCCGCCCTGCTCGTCCTGACCCCGGCGTTTGCAACCCTCGAGGTCGCTGCGCCGCGCGTGCGGGTGTTGTTCGACGACCCTAGGCTCGAGCCCTACGCCGAGCGCGTCGCTCACGAGGCCGAAGCGGCACTTGACGCGTTGGTGCCGCTTTTTGGTTTTCAGCCGCCGCCCATCACCCTGCGTCTTGAAGATTCGACCGACCTCTACAACGCCCTGGCGTCGCCCTTACCGCGTCCAAATATCAGCGTGCGGGCTCTTTTCCCGACCGAGGTTGCGCTCAGCTACCGCGCCGAGAGCGACCTACGGCTCCTGCTGGTCCACGAGCTGACGCACCTGATGCAGTTCGCGTACGTAGAGGGGCGTGGGAACGGATTGAAAGTGGGTCTGGTCGGCGAAGGCGTCGCTAATCCCCCGCCCGCGTGGCTTATCGAGGGGCTGGCGGTGTGGACGGAATCCGAGTACACGACCGGTGGGCGGCGGGGCGACGCGCTGACCCGCGGCGTCGTCGAGAGCGCGGCGCTGGCCGGAACCTGGCCTACACTCTCTGACGTGAGCTTGTCGACCTACGGCGCGTGGCCGGGGGCGCAAGCCGAGTATCTCTTCGGCGTGGGGTTTACCGACTTTCTGGTTCGCAAGCACGGTTTCGGGGCCGTTAAAGCGAGTTTGGCGCAGCATAACGCCGCCGGGTTTTTGCGGCCTTTTGCGGCGTCGTGGCGGCGGGCCGTCGGCACCGACCTCTGGGGTGAATGGCGGGCGTGGGCGCGCGAGGTGCACGCCCGGGCGGAGGCGCGAGCAGCAACTGTGCGCGCGCTTAAACGGGCCGGTGTGCAAAAGACCGACACCGGCTGGTACACCCGCGCCCCGGCGCTGAGCCCGGACGGTACCCGTCTGGCGTGGGTAAGCTGGCCCGCCGCTATCACCCTAGCGGATGTTCAAGGCGGCGAACTGAGGGACGTTCGGACGCTGCTCGCTGATCGCCTACCGGGGAGCCTCGAGTGGCTTGACCCGCATACGCTCCTCTACGCTAGACCGGTGCCGCGCCCGGGGCACACCTATTCGGAGGTGTTCATCCTTGACGCGCGCACGGGCCGGGAGACACAGCTGACCCGTGACGCGCGCGCCAAGCTGCCCGCACCACTGCCGGGTGGCTGCCTCCTCTACGTCACCGATGACGGATCGAGCGGTAGCCTCAAGCAGGTTTGCCCGCGAAACCCTGCCACGAACACGAATTCTAACCCCGCCACGACGCGCTGGCGCACCGAACCGGGCACACACATCGTCGGGCTGGCGACAAGCCGAAAGGGGCAGGTCGCGCTCAGCCTCTGGAGGGGTGGTTTCGTCGACCTGGCCTTTTTAGAGGGTGACACGCTGCGTTACCTGACCCAAGACCGGGCGCAAGACCTCGAGCCGAGTTGGCGCGGCGAGCGGGAGTTGCTCTTTCGCTCCGACCGTGACCGCCGGGGGGTATTCGAGCTTTACGCGTTCAAGACGAACGCTCCTAGACACGCGTCGAGCCTGACGCGCACGCTCGGCGGCGCGTTTGCGCCGGAGGCGGGGGAGCGCGGGACGTGGTTTACAACCCTGGGGGGTCGTGGCTATGACCTCGCGTGGTTGCCGGAGGGTACGCCGCTAAGGGCACACCAACCCAACACCCAGCTTCCCAGAACCTCCGCGACACCGCCTGCGTTCAGCGTACGTCCGTACAATCCGTTGCCGAGTCTGCACCCGTACGGCTGGCTGCCGAGCGGCGGTGGAGTGAGTTTGTTTCCCCTTGGGGCGTCCGCGGAGCTGTCGCTGCTCGCCCAGGACGATAGCACCGACCATAATCTGCGGGCAACCCTCGGATTCGACAGCGGCCGCGTGGCACTGGCTGGTTTTTATGGCTATACCCGCTACGATTACGGAACCGGGTTGCCCTTGCGAGCGACGCCGCGCCCGCTGCGTTTTTCGGTACAGGCCGGAGCGTGGCCGCTCACCCCGCATCTGAGCGAAGCGCGGGAGACGGCGGTAGGGGTTAAGGGCGGCGTGACGGCGCGGCTGCCGCAGGATACGGCGCTCGTGACCTTCGGCCTCGAGGTCGGTCTCGTTCACCTTTTCGGCCATTCAGGGCTGGGGCTCGACGCCCGCGCCGATGGGGCTGTCTCGACCCAGCTGGCCGACCCTTGGGGCTACCGTCTGAAGGGCTGGCGGGGGGGCGTCACGGGTCTCGTGAGCGCAACCGGAGCCGCGCCGTCTCTAGGCGCGTGGGTAGATGGAAGCTACGTCGCGTCGGTTGATCGGGTCGGGCGGCTCGAGTTCGGGGTGCGCGCGGGCTACCGTCCGGCGTGGCCGATACCTCTGGCTGAGCGCGCCGATCTGGCAGCCCTAGGCAGCTTCGGGCTCACACGCAGTTTTCCGGTCGAGCTGCGTTTTGGGGACGGTCTTTACGCTCTGGAACGTGTGAGCCTCGAGCCCCGCATCAGGACCTGGGTGGCTGACGCGCTCTACTTAGGCGGCGACCTCACCGTGTCGCTCGACTCGGTGCTGAGCTACGGCGCGCTGGTGAGCCTGAGCGGCACGCTCGGATACGCGGACGGCTTCTGGTATCGCCTGGGGGTACGGTTGCCGCTTTAGAGGCAGGCGCGCTCGCGCTTAAACGACCTCACGTAGTCTAAAGCGCGCTCGAGCGGGTAGCGCGTCCTCGTCTCGTCTCCGGCAGCTACGTCGAACCACACTTCATCCGCCCCACGTGCTAAGGCCGCCCAAAACAGCTCCTCTTTCGCGCGCAGGTCGGCGGCGTACCCTACCGCCGTTCCCGCAGGCAGCGCCGAGAGGTGGCTCCGGGCCACCGTCTCGCGGGTAAACAGCAAGGCGACGCCGCGTCCATCCAAGCGTAAAAGCGCTACGTCAAGGACACCCGTACGCGGGCGTTCCAAAAAGTAGAGCGGTCCGTCTAAAAGTTTTGTCACCTCTGCGCCGGTCACCTCTGCGTCAGTCACCCCTACACTATCGGGTGTGGGCGTAGAAGGCGTCAAGCCGGGGCCTCTACCGAGGCCACTCGGGCTTTCCGGCTGTTTATAGGCCCGAAAATAGCGTATAGTGGCGGGCAATGCACGCGCAAAGGATGAAGTTTCCTTTACATAACCCTAGGCTAGCTTCAGGGGCCCCTTGCTAGGATGCTCCTTATGAGCTGTACGAGCCTCTCCCACTTTTTTTCGGGCGCGAGATGAAAGCGCTTTTTATATTTTTGCTGCTTGCCCAAACGCTCACCGGGCTGCACGACTTCGTACCCGGTACAGCTGTGACCTTGTTGTCACCCGACCTAGTTGGGGCTTACGCGACAGCGGTCGTAGGGGACAATTACAAACTTGTCTTCGAGGGGTCGCTCGAGCCCGAAACCGAGGTGCGGGTGCTCGTGTTGCCACCAGGGGAGGCTGCCGATTCGGTCGAGATGCCCCCTTACGGACGGGTCGGCCCCACGGGTGACGATATCTACGTGCAGTTTGACGACGACGCCCAGGCGGTCTCGCTGCGTAAATGGCTGGCGAAATCGTACGGCGTCAAGCTGATCTTTGTGCCGTCCGGAGATTAGGGAGCATCATGGTGCAGGAAAAACATATCTTGATCGTTGAAGACGACGGCGACATCAGTCGGCTGCTCAGTTTGGAACTTGAAGAGGCCGGGTTCCGGGTTACGGCCTGCGACACGGGGATGCGTGGGCTCGCCGCCGCGCGCGAAGCCGACCCCGACCTGATCGTCCTCGATTTGGGGCTGCCGGACATCAGCGGCGCGGAGATCGCCCGGCGGGTTCGCAAAACTAGCACGACGCCTATTGTGATCCTGACCGCTGCCGATGACGTCACCACAAAGGTCGATATGCTTAACGCCGGGGCGGACGACTACCTTGCCAAACCCTTTCACGCCGAGGAACTTCTCGCTCGTATCCGGGTGCAACTCCGCCATCAGAACGCCGGGGCGGCCCAGACGGTCGGTGATATGGTCATCGACACCCACCGCCGTCAGCTCTACTGGGACAAGCAGGAGGTGCGGCTTAGCCCAAGAGAATTCGACCTCCTCGTCTACCTCTGCGGCGCGCCGGGGCGCGTGTATACCCGCCAGGAGATCGAACAGAACGTTTGGGGCGAAGAGCTGCCGCCCTCGTCAAACGTCGTCGACGTACATATCGCCAACATCCGGGCCAAACTGCGCGATACGGGCGGCTATGGGCTCATTCGCACGGTGCGTGGTGTCGGCTACGCCATCAAGACGTAGGTGAGGTGACGTTGAGCAGTCGAGCGCTGCCTCGGCGTGAGGTGTTAAGTGCTTCACAGCGCCGCTTCGGGCCGGTTTCCTTAAGCTGGCCTTAAGCGCCGTGCACCAGACTTTTACTATGATCTCGAGGCGTGGCATCGGCCTGCGCTGGCGCATTGCCATCTTCAGCAGTTTAGCCATCGCGTTTTTAAGCATCCTGACGTCGCTAGCAGCGTACGTGGTGGTGCGCTCGAGCCTCGTGGGTGACCTTGAGCGCTCGCTTCTGGAGGACGTCACGCGGGTCGCCGCCGCGTACGACCCGGCTCAGACCGATACCGTCACGGAGGAGGCGGGTGCTGGCTTTCAACCCGAAAGCGCAGCTACCGGTGGGGTCATCATCCAGCTTTACAGCGACTCGGGAGCGTTTCTCGTGGCGTCGAATGACGCCGCGGATGAGGCCCCCGAGTCGTTGATGCTCCCGGCTGAGGTGGTCGTTTCCGCGCTGAGAGAAATGCAGTCGTGGCAGGGTGAAATCAATGGTGAACCCGTGCAGGCGGCGCTCTCTCCCGTTCCCTTGGGTGCGGTGAACGGCGTGGTCGCGGTGTTGTCGCAGGCGGACTATATCGGCGAGGCCCTCGGGCAGCTCGCGCGGGTGCTCGCGCTCGTAGCTGTGGCGCTGACCCTACTGAGTATCGGCCTCGGTTACCTCGTCGCGGCGGCGGCGGCGCGGCCCGTGACGCAGCTCGCTGCCGCCGCCGCCCAATTAGACCCCGGCAACCTACTGCCCATCGACTACAGCGGCCCCGACGACGAGGTAGGCAGGCTGAGCGGGGTGCTTAACGACCTCGTCGTCCGACTCAGAACCTCTATCGACGCGCAGCGCACTTTTTTGGCCGAAACCAGTCACGAACTCCGGACGCCGCTCACCAGCCTGCAAGGGTTTTTAGACCGCGCGGTAAGGCGGTCGCCGCTGTCTTTACGCGCTGAGCTCGAGGACGCGCAGCGCATCTCCCACTCGATGTCGCGACTTGTCACCGACCTTTTGCAGCTCACGCGGGGGCAGTTGGTACGCGAGTACACGCCGCACCTCCTAGACCCCAAAACTGACATTCTTAAACCCGTCGCCGAGGAGTTTCCGGGGGTGCGGCTCGAGGCCAGTCCCGGAGGCCTCGTCTTGGGCGATCCGGATCGCCTAAGACAGCTCGTGCGTAATCTGACGGCCAACGCTGTGCGCGCGACCGGCAACCCCCGCAAGGTCACCCTAGGGCTTGTCGCCGCAGACGAGCACGTCGTGCTCTTGGTTCGTGACCGCGGCCCCGGCATCGCTGAGGACCTTTTGCCACACATTTTTGAAAAGTTTCATAAGGGTGTGGGTGGTGGCGCGGGGCTCGGCCTAGCCATCGCCAAACAGATCGCCGACGTTCACGGCGGCACCATCGAAGTCGAGAGCTTTAGGGGACGCGGGACGACCTTTCGCGTGACGCTTCCGGCAGTTGAAGAGGAAGTAGAGGTTGGGGTATAGCTGTTAGAGAGCAGTTAACGGGGCAGTAGATACTGAGCACAAGAGGGTACCTCAACGTTTAGAACCAGCTGCGGCCTAAAAAATTTCGGCGTTAAAGTTTGGGCAGTGTGACGCCGCGCTGCCCTTGGTACTTGCCGAGTCTCGAGGCGTAGCTGACCTCGGGTTTCTCACCCTGGAAAAAAAGCAGCTGTACGATACCCTCATGCGCGTAAACTTTAGCCGGAAGCGGCGTCGTGTTGGAAAGCTCCAACGTCACGTGACCCTCCCAGCCAGGTTCTAAAGGCGTCACGTTGGCGACGATGCCGCAGCGCGCGTAACTCGACTTACCGAGGGCTATGACCATCACGTCTTCTGGAATCCGCAGGTACTCTACCGAGCGCGTCAGCACAAATGAGTTGGGCGGGATGATACAGGTGTCGCTCTCCGCCTCCACAAGCCCGCGCAGGTCGAAGTTCTTGGGGTCGACAACGGTGTTAAAGACGTTGACGAAGATGCGCCATTCGGGCGCGGCGCGCAGGTCATAACCAAAAGACGACAGTCCGTACGAGATGACGCCCTGCCGCACCAGCCGGTCTTCAAAGGGCTCGATCATCCCTTTTTTAGCCTGCTCACGAATCCACCGGTCGGGTTTGATACTCATGTGCTGAAGTCTACCGTGTTCGGGGCTTGCCCGCTCTACCGGGGCGGGATGATGCGGACGCCAAACGACACATCGAACGCTTGCCCGAGCGCGGGCAGCAGGAGAGGCCGGTGCGTATAGACGACGATCAGGGCGGTCTGGGCTGAAACCTCGTAGCTGACGGCGGCGCTGAGCGCAACGCCGAACGACCCTGCCACGTAGGTCAGGCCCGTCCCAGCGTAACTGCGAAAGCCGAACAGGTCGTCGGCACCCGGTAAAAAGCTGTACCAGCCGCCGACGTCGAGGAGCAGGTCGCCGTCTAACGCGAACGCAGCGTAGATCGCAGCAGTGTCGGTTAAAGGTTGCACCCCGCGCACGCCGACGCGCAGGTGCGGCGTGAGACCGTCCTCTCCAGCCCGGTACGCCAAGCCCGACTCAAACCATAGAGACGGCGGGGTGCTGCTTGTGGATAGGTTCTGACTGAGTGCGCCCCGAGCCTGCTGAGCGGACGCGCCACAGAGGACGAAAGTAAAGACAACCATCACGGCGATAAGCCTACGCATACGTTTACTCTACCCCGGACGCGTTATAGTCGCTTGATGACGCCGTTAGAGACGCCGGTCAGTAAAAAGGAGCTGGTGCGGCAACTGACCGAGGCCTCGAGACTTTTAGAGTTGCTCGGCGCGGAAGCCTTTCGCGCAAACGCCTACGCGGCGGCGGCGCGGCAGCTCGACGCCTTCGAGGGCGACTTCGGGGTGCTCTTTAGCGAGCGACGCCTAGGCGAGCTGCGTGGGATCGGCAAGGGCCTGGCCGCTGAGCTGTACGCGCTGAGGTCGCGCGAGCGGCTCATGATTTTGGATGAGCTTTACGCTCAAGTCCCCGACGGCGTGCGGGATTTGCTCCGGGTTTCGGGGTTGGGGCCGAAAAAAGCGCGACTTTTGTGGCTGAGCGGTATCGACACCCTAGCCGAACTCGCCGCTGCTACCCAAGACGGGCGGGTAGCTGAGCTTAAAGGCTTCGGCGCGAAGAGCGCGGGGACGATCCGCGAGGCGGCGGTGTTCGCCCTTGAGGCGGCGGCGCGGCTGCGGCTCGACGAGGCTGAGGTCTACGCGGCGACCTTTGCGGGGGCCTTGGCGCAATTGCCGCCACCTTCGGCAGAGCCGCACCTTTACTGGACGGGCGAACTCAGGCGCGGGCTCGAGACCGTCGGCACCTTGCAAGCCGTCTTTACGGGGGCGTCGGCGGAGGAGTTGGAGGGGGCACTTGCAGCGTTTTGCGAGGAGGTCACCCGTTCTGAATGGGGCTTGGCCGTAACCTTTGCAGGGCGACGGCTCGAGCTGTTCACGGCGGACATGGGCGCACTCGGAGCTGCTTTGGCCGTGCGGACAGGCAATGAAGCGTTCGTGAGAGCGCTTCAAGAAAGGGCCGCGGCAAGAGGCTTACGGCTGACGGGAGTGGGTTTATTCGCTGGGGAGAGGCGGCTCGAAACGCCCGCCGAAGCCGACGTTTTTGAGGCGTTGGGTCTGCCTTGGGTGACGCCCGAGCGCCGCGACGTGCCGCTCGCACCTCCAGCCGAGGACCTCATCACTCCCCGAGACGTGCGCGGTCTCGTACACAACCACTCGAATTGGTCGGACGGGGCCGCCTCTCTGCGGGAGATGGTCGCGGCGGCCCGGGGGCTCGGTTACAGCTATTTAGCGATGGCCGACCATTCAAAAACGTCGTTTTACGCCAACGGGCTCAGCGCCGAGCGTGTGGTCGCTCAAGCCGAAGAGGTCGCGGCAATCCGCCAGGAACTGGCCGACGAGGGTTCAGAGTTCCGGGTGCTGCACGGCCTCGAGGTCGACATCATGCCCGACGGGTCGCTAGACTATTCGGACGACGTGCTCGCCACCCTCGACTACGCCGTCGTCAGCATTCATCAGCACTTCACGCTCGACCGCATGAAACAGACAGAACGCATTATCCGTGCTGTGCATAATCCATACGCGGACATCTTGGCGCACATGACGGGCCGTCTTCTCCTCCGCCGTCCGAGCTACGACGTAGATGTCGGGGCCGTGCTTGAGGCGTGTGCGGAAACGGGTACCGTGGTCGAACTCAACGCCAACCCCCGTCGTTTGGACCTCGATTGGCGCGAGGTCGGGCGTGCCCGCGACCTTGGCTGCATGTTCGCCATCAACCCTGACGCCCACCACCCAAACGGTTACGAGGATGTACGCTACGGCGTGCTGATGGCGCGCAAGGCGGGTTTGACGGTTCGTGAAATCGTCAACACAGCATCCACCGCGGAGGCGTTCCTGGCGCGCTTAAAAACCAAACCTGATGTTTAGGGGCTTCAAAGGGCACTGCCCGTGAGCGTGTTGACACCCTTCTAGGTGCGTGCTACCGTACGTATTCGAACGCGGGCGCGAGTCTGCATAGACGCTTAGTGGAAGCTGAGTTGGGCCACCCTAGCTCAACTGGTAGAGCACCCGACTTGTAATCGGAAGGTTGTCGGTTCAATTCCGATGGGTGGCTCCAGACTTCTGGAGGCGTGACAGGTGTGTCCAAACAGCGCAGCTGTAGAGGTCACCGAAGGTACGGGTAGGTGCCCGAGTGGTTAAAGGGGACGGACTGTAAATCCGTTGGCTTAGCCTACGCTGGTTCGAATCCAGCCCTGCCCACCATGCTAGAGTCGTCTATGGGGTTGTCTACAGGGGTCTTTAGCGGTAGAGTTTAGAGTTCCGTCTAAAGGCGGATGACGCACCGCTTGTGCGGGAGTAGCTCAGTTGGTAGAGCGTCAGCTTCCCAAGCTGAATGTCGCGAGTTCGAATCTCGTCTCCCGCTCCAGGAACCTAGCGTGCTTGACAGACCCGAACCGCTGACTTGTAAAGGGTGAGGGAGCAGGACCGTACTGTGTTTCTGGGTACCAACCCAGATAGGCTCGTGTAGCTCAGTGGTAGAGCACTCCCTTGGTAAGGGAGAGGTCGACGGTTCAATCCCGTCCACGAGCTCCAACTTTGGGCAACGCCAGGTCAGGCCTACATACGGTAGGCTGACCTATTTTGGCTGTTGGCAGCCGCAGGAAGGAACAGGGAGTATGGCGAAAGCGACATTTACGAGAACGAAACCGCACGTCAACATTGGGACGGTAGGACACGTCGACCACGGGAAGACGACCTTAACGGCGGCGATCACGTTTACAGCAGCGGCAGCGGACCCAACGGTAGAGACGCTCTCGTACGACATGATCGACAAAGCGCCTGAAGAGAAGGCGCGCGGGATCACCAT
>CADCWP010000089.1 GCA_902806425.1 uncultured Truepera sp. | reverse complement strand
GTATATGTGCTTGTGAATATAAGCACATCTCCTGAGGTCTCAATCTTTGTCGCGATAATGACCAATTCTCATAGCTATTCTACTTCAGCAAACCAAAATTCACCTCACTCGACCTAGTTCATACCTCTATAGCAAACGCCTCGAGCAGCGCCGCGCTCACCTCAATCCCTCGGTAATAGTTCATTAAGTCGAACTTTTCGTTCGGCGAGTGCGCCCGGTCGCTCTCCAAACCGAGTCCGACAAACACTACGTCCGCCCCGAGCTGTTTCTGGAAGCTGCTGGCGACCGGAATCGTCCCACCCGTGCGGGCGAAGACCGTCTCCTTGCCGTACACCTCGGCGAGCGCCCGCCCCGCCGCCTGCACCGCCGGGGACGTAAGCGGCGTCAGCGCCCCATCGCCGCCGTGCAGCTCGATGACCTCAACCGTCAAACCTTCGGGGACGATGGCGCGCAGATAGTCGCCCAATTTTTGGGTGATGTCCTGCGGGGTCTGGTTCGGTACCAGACGGCACGAAATCTTTGCCATCGCCTCCGACGCGATAACCGTCTTCGAGCCCTCCCCCTGAAAGCCGCCGCCGATCCCGTTGCAGTCTAGCGTGGGCCGCGCCCAGAGGCGCTCGAGCACCGTGTAACCCGCCTCCCCCGGCAGCGTGCTCACCCCCAACTCTTCGGCTAGAGCCCTTTCGTCAAACGGTGCCCGCTTAAAGACCACGCGCTCTTCAGGTGTGATGTCTAAAACCGTGTCGTAAAATCCCGGCACCGCCACCCGGCCCACATCGTCGTGGAGCGCCGCGATCATCTTGGCTAGACCGTTGATGGGGTTCGGTGCGCCGCCCCCGAACGCCCCCGAATGTAGGTCCATCGCCGCGCCCCGCACGTGTACCTCGACGTACGCGAGCCCTTTGAGGCCGTAGGTGATAGTCGGCGTTTCGGGCGCGGCCATCGCCCCGTCCGAAATCAGTACGATGTCGGCGGCGAGCAGGTCGCGGTGGGCTTCGATAAAGGGACCCAAGTTGGGGCTGCCGATCTCCTCTTCGCCTTCGATCAAGAACTTGACGTTGAGGGGAAGTGTGCCGAACTGCTCGAGAAGCGCCTCGACCCCCTTGATATGCGCGTACACCTGCCCCTTGTCGTCCGACGCGCCGCGCGCGTGGAGCTTGCCGTCCCGGACGGTCGGCTCGAAGGGAGGGGTGGTCCACAGCTCCAACGGCTCCGGCGGTTGCACGTCGTAGTGCCCGTAGATGAGGACCGTGGGAACGCTGTCCGACAGGGAACGTTCGGCGTAGACGACCGGGTGCCGCGCCGTCTCAAAAACCTGCGTTTGGAACCCCAAGGGCTGCAACTTATGGACTAAAAAATCGGCGGCGCGGCGCACATCATCTTTGTGGTGCGTCGCGGTGCTGACCGAGGGAATCTTCAAAAATTCGCTGAGTTCTTCTAATAACTGTGTCCGACGCGCTTCGATAAAGGTTTTGGTATCGCCCATGCGCGAGTATACCGCCAGGGCGCGTTACGGCGTAGCGGGGTCGTCTTGCTCGAGAGCCTCGTCGGCGTCGCCTTCAGGGGCCGTCAGCTCCCCTTGGGTACGGTAGTCGAGGATGCGCTCGCTGATCTGGCCCTGCAAGACGCCGATGCGCGACTCCATATTGCCTTGAAGTTGATCGAGCTGGCGGCGCAGGCGGATAATCTCCTCGACGCCCGCCAAGTTGACGCCAAGCTCCTGGGTCAGGCGGCGAATCTCACGCAGGTGGTCGATGTCGCGCTGTGAATAGAGGCGCGTCTGTCCCGACGAACGGCTCGGTTCGATAAGCCCTTTGCGCTCGTAGAGGCGCAGCGTCTGCGGGTGCATGTCGACGAGTTCAGCCGCTACGCTGATGACGTAGAGCGGACGTTCGTCGGGCGACCCTTCGGTCTGGTTGGGTTTTTTCTTCACGGTCTACCCCCTTTCAGCTGAGCGCGTTCCGGACGCGCCGCCAGAGCCCGCCCCAGACGTCGGTCTTTAAGGTCAGCAGCAGATCGCTCCCGCCGAGGCCGCCTTCAGGGACGCGCACCGTGTCGCCGGAAGCGGAGCCCTTCGGCACCACCACCTCTACACCCAACACGTCCGTTGTCACGCCCCGCGCCGCCTCACCGGGCAACAAGGTCAGCTCGGCGCGGAGCGTGCCGTCCGGCGCTAACGCCGCCCCCGGGGGTAGCTGCACGTTCAGGTGGACGTACGCGTCTCCCGGCGGTCGCCCTGGTCCACCAAGCCCCTTAAGGCGCAGGCGCGTGTCGTCTTTGCGAAGCGGCGGGACCTCGACCTCTACCTGAGCGCCGCCGCGCGACACCCCGCGCCCGCCACACACGTCACAAAACCCCGCGCTGCCCTGCCCCGTACCCCGACACCTCACACACACGCTCGGGCCGGGGACGTGGACGCGCCGCCGGGTACCGCTGCGCGCTTCGGGCACTGTGAGCAGCGCGCTCACGTCGCGGTCCTCTCCCGGCAGCAACCCCGACGAGCGCATCATCCCGGCCATCGCGCCGAAAAGGGCGTCGAAAACCATGTTGCCGGTACGCGGCACGTTCCCCCGCCCGCTCCAGTCGATCTTGATGTCGGCCTCTTGAAAGATCGTCTGCCAGTCGGCGGTTGAGAAGTCGGGACGGCCCATACCTTGGCCCGCCGCACCGTAGCGGTCGAAGCGCGCGCGCAGCTCGGGGTCGCGCAGCGTCGCGTAGGCTTCGGAAATCTCCTTGAAACGCTCCTCGGCCCCCTTATCGCCCGGGTTGCGGTCGGGGTGATACTGCATGGCGAGCCGCCGGTAGGCCGCCTTGATCTCAGCGGCGTCGGCGCTCCGCGCTACGCCTAGGGTGGTGTAGGGGTCAGTCAGCGTCCGTGTCACTTAGGACAATATACATTACCTGAGTGTACTTGAGTCAATCTGGCTTGCAGCGCCAGGAACTCGGCACGGCTTGCTCGGTAAAAAGCTTGATGGGCGTGGTGCTATCCTGACTCAGGAGGCACGATGAAACGAATCGTTTGGGTTTTGCTGTTACTAACCGTTCTAGCAGGCTGCCGCAACGAGACACAGAACCGCATTCGCCGCGACATCCAGGACTATACCGGCGGGCGCAGATACATCACGGTCTACGCGCTAGACGGTACACCCATCCATCGGGGGACGGTCGACGGCCAGGTCACGCGCTCTATATCTGAGGTTGTGGGCGGCGCAGCCGTCGAGACCGCCGCCTATGTGTACTGGTTCGACACCGCAGGACAATATTTTCAGACCGATATGCCCTATCTGCTCTCCTCGAAACCGCAGCCCGGTCAAGCTCAGTGATGCCCCTCTTTTAGTTATATATTTCACAATACTTCTGCTTGTGAAAAACTTATTTGTTGGATGAAGCTTTCATGGGCTTTGTTGAGGTGTTTTTGCGGTTCGCTTAAGGTGCCTTTGCTAGACTACCCCTATGACTAAACTCCTTTTAACGGCAGCCCTAGCCGCTTCCCTCAGCGCCTGCGCGTTTTACGTCACGCCACAACCGTCGACCTCGGTGCGGGTGCGCCCGATTCCGAGCCCGTCGGAACCCGACGTCGTTGTCACCAACGTTTCCGAGATCAGCGCGTTCGCGCCGACGCGGGGCGAAGGGTCGGTATATAACCTCGGCGAGAGCATCAGCTTTGAGGTTCGGACAGGTGGGAGCGGGTACCTGACGCTGACCGCCTACGGGCCGGACGGCACCGCTTCGGTTCTCAGCCAGGGCATGTATGTGCCGGGAGGAACGTCTTTTCTGCCGACGGCCGAGAGCGGCGTGAGCTACGACCTCGCGCCACCTCGCGGGTTACACCGGGTTACGGCGACCTTCTCGAGCGACGCCTCAGGGAGCGTCACGCAAGACACTGCCGAGACGACCTTCTATATTCAGTAGGATTGGATTCAACAGGATACGTCTCCTCAGCGGGCTGCTCGCGTTGCTGAGCGTCGCAGATGCCGCACCCTATAGGCCGCTGCAAGACGCAGGGGTAGAGCGGGCGCTTTTAACCCTTACGAACGACGCGCGCATAGAGGCGGGGTTGGAGGCGCTTACCGCCGATGAAACGCTCGCTTAGGCCGCCCGCCAACACGCCGCTGAGATGGCCGACCTCGGTTACTTCTCGCATACCTCCCCGCTATCCGAACACGCGACGCTCGCCCTGCGGGTCGCTCAGAGCGGCGGCTTTATCCGCACACTCGGCGAGAACCTCGCGCTAGTAGGCAGCGCGGACACGGCTCAGGCGAGCGTCGGCGGCTGGCTGGCAAGCCCCGGCCACCGCGCCGACCCACTCCACGCACGCTTTACGCATGTGGGGTTCGGAGCTGCGGCGTACCCGGACGGGCGGGTCGCCGTCGCGCAAGTTTTGGGCTATCAACCGGCGACCTTGAGGGGTGCACAGCTCGTCTCGGTCCTCGCTGAAGCGCCGCTTTTAGAGTTGACGGTTTCGCTCTCCGCCCCTGGCGAGACGGCGGTTTTTTATGGCGAGCACTCGAGCCCGCCCCAAACGCTCGCCGCCGGGACCCATATCCTCACGGTTCCCCTCAGCGACCCGCCGACCTTACCGCTACCCGTAGGACTCGGCCTGCGCGCGGGCGGCGCGGCGGGCGGTTTTATCCTCCAAGACGACGGCTGGCTCCACACCACCGGCTGGAGACGCTCGAGGAACCTTTCAGGTGCCCAAGCACGACTTCTCAAGGTCACGCTGAGCGGGTCCTTAAAGCGCACCTCTGAATTCCACCTCGACTTCGCCTCGGCAGCCCCGGCACTGAGCGCGTGGAAGGACGAAACGCTCCTCCCGCTACGAACGGACGGCACCCGTCTGAGCGTCGAACTGACTGACACGCAAAACCCTGTCCACGTCGGCGAGGCGCACCCTGACGGACGTTACGCCGTGATCTACAGCTTTTTGCCGAATATAGACGGCGCGCCGTCCGTTCTGCCTTTGGGTGAATAACGCCCGCTTTCTAAAGCTGCGCTTTATACTTGAGGGAAGCGGACACCCCACCCTAAAGGAGACGTATGGCAGGTCACAGCAAATGGTCGCAGATCAAACGCAAAAAAGCGGTCAACGACAAAGAGCGCGGCAAAACCATCAGCAAACATATCCGCGCCGTCCAAGCAGCCGTTCGTGAAGGCGGCAGCGGCGACCCGAGCGCCAACCTGCCCCTTAAAAATGCGCTCGCCGCCGCTAAAAGCGACGACGTGCCGCAGGACAACATCGACCGCGCGGTCGAGCGGGCGTTGGGCGGGGCTGAAGGTAGCACCTTCGACGAGGTGAGTTACGAAGGCTACGGGCCCTCGGGCGTCGCCCTGCTGATCGAAGCGCTGACCGACAACCGCAACCGCACGGTCGCCGAGGTGCGGCACGTCTTCACCAAGCACGGCGGCAATATGTCGGGCTCGACCGCGTGGCAGTTTGAAAGTAGGGGCGTCATCGTGGTGGGTGACACGTCAGAGCGGGCACAAGAACTCACCATCGAACTCGGGGCAGTTGATCTTGAAGTTGACGAGCAGCTCACCGTCTACACCGCCCCGACCGAGCTCTACACCGTGCTCGAGGGTCTGCAAAAGGGTGGCCTCGAGGCCGAGGTCGCGCAGCTCACCAAGGTCGCGCAGCTAGAAACCGAGCTGTCGGGATCAGACGCCGCCAAGGTCGTGCGTCTGATCGAAGCGCTTGAAGACCTCGACGATGTGCAGAACGTCTACACGTCGGCCAATCTGCGGAGCGTGCTGGTCTAGCATGGTGTTAGAGATCCCGACGCTAGCCTGGAACGACGTCCCCAAAATGAGCTGCGCGCAGATGCGGCAGCTTACCGTGCTGGCGACCGGACGCTACGGCTTCGGGATGCTGGGGTTGATGGACGTGGCGGGCGCGAGCCTAGCCGGACTCGCTTCACACCTTGCTCCCGAAGGTCCCGTCTTGGTCGTCGCCGGACGCGGGCATAACGGCGGCGCGGGGCTGGCCGCCGCGTATCACCTAGCTAGGGCCAAGCGCCGTGTCTGGGTCGTCCCGACGCATGAGGCGGGAAACTACTCCGGAGTACCCAGAGAGCAGTTGGAGAAACTCTCGGCTCTCGACACCGTGCGCGTCCGGAGCAGCCTACCTAAGATGAAGTTCGGCTGCGTGATCGACGCGGCGGTCGGAACGCGGCTCGAGGGGCCACCGCGGGGCCGCACCCTGGACGTCATCACCGTGCTCAACAATATGGGCTGCCACGTTCTGGCGCTTGACGTGCCGACCGGCTTGCAAGCCGACGACGGCGGCGCGCCGGGGGACGTCGTTCACGCGAGCGCGACGCTGGCCCTAGTACTCCCCAAACCGGGGACAAGGCCGGGTGGTCATGTAGGCGAACTCTATGTGACCGGGTTGGGGCTGCCGGGGGCGCTCTACACCGATGTGGGGCTCGAGCCGTTTATACCGCCCTTACCGTGGGGAAGAATCACAGCCGGTTGAATCAGCGCCAGTGGATGCGGTTTACGATCTGCTTTAGGAAAACTGTGACTTACGCCGCACACGACTCGAGGAAGGGTCCTGCGAGGCGGTTTGGCAAAACGTAACATAGCGTTGTGCTTATCGGCGGTAGCGTACTCGCGCGCGCCACTTGCGATACCGTGACGTGCGGTTCTGCCCCATCTGACATGGGTGTATGACGCGGTACCTCGGCCTGCCAAGAGGTCTCCGCAAAAACCAAAACGGGTGCTGAACAGTTGTTCATTCAGCGCCCCACACCCTATTACAACTTGTGTTACTGAGGCAGACCAGCTGCCCACTCGAGGATGGCCGCGTTGGCTTCGTCCGCCGCCTCGATGATCGCAGCGTGGGCGGCACCCGGCAACAAGACCAGTTCCGAGTTCAGAATGCCCTCGTTCATCGACTGTGCAATCTCGTAAGGGTAGAGGGAGTCGTCTTGCCCAGTGAGGATAAGTGTCGGTACCGTGATTTCAGCTAGCGTAGCTGCCGAGTCGGGCCGCGTTGCCAGCGCACGGGTTCCAGCAATCGCGGCTTCCTGCGACGCCTGCTCCATCAAGCCGCCAAGGTACGCGACCAATTCGGGGTTGTTCATGCGGGTGTCCGCCGTCAGCATATCCGGCATCAGGAAGTCGACGAGCGACGGTACGCCCAACGTTTCTACCTGCTCACCTACGCCGCCCCAGAGACCCGCTTCTGAAGGTGAGGCTTCGGCAGCTATAGTATCGTTTAAGATTATGCCGCGAAAGCGTTCGGGGGCCTGGCGGTACATCTCGAACACGATAGGTCCGCCCATCGACATCCCGCCGATGATCGCCTGGTCGACGCCTACGTCGTCCATCACGGCTAATACGTCCGAGGCGTAGGTCACAACCGACCCCTCGCTGTTCGGGATCTCACTCTGACCGTAACCGCGCAGGTCGAGCGTGATGACCTGAAACTGCTCCGAGAGCGGACCGAGAACAGGCCACTGTTGAGCGGATAGCCGTGGACCAGCACTATCGCCTCGCCCTCGCCGTGGACCTCATAGTAGATACGGGGCACCATCGCCCGTCTCGACGAGGCTGCCTGGCGCTGGGGCTCCGCCGCTCATCATGCCGCCGCTCGCCGCCCCGCCGCTCGCAGTCTGTGCCGAGGCGACGCTGAGGACCAAACCCGCGAGTACCGCGGACATTAAACCCATTTCATCTTTACCTCTTTCACAACAGAGCATGTCGCGCAAGCAGGAGTGTCGCCAAACCCCGAAACCCCGTTCTGAAGGGGTGATTTCAGGCAGCCAAGCGAGAACCTTCGGTCATCAA